>JBKJUA010000060.1:0-28655 GCA_046590305.1 Bradyrhizobium sp. | reverse complement strand
CCGACCTCACCAGGATCTGGGAAGACCTCGGCACCAGATCGGCGATCCTCGAGGCCTTCATTCCGTTCGAACGCGAGATCTCAGTGATCGCGGCCCGCTCGGCCGACGGCCAGGTCGAGAGCTTCGACGTCACCGAAAACGAGCACCGCGACCACATCCTGAAAATCTCGCGCGCGCCGGCGCAGATAACGGATGCGCTGGCAGCACAGGCGCGCGGCATCGCCGAGCAGATCGCGACCGCGCTGAACTATGTCGGTGTACTCGCGGTCGAGATGTTTGTGGTCCAGGAAAGTGGCGAGAACGGCGGCCCGAAGGTGCTGGTCAACGAGATCGCGCCGCGGGTGCATAATTCCGGACACTGGACGCTGGACGGCGCCTCGATCTCGCAGTTCGAACAGCACATCCGCGCCATCGCCGGCTGGCCGCTCGGAAAGCCGGTCCGCCATGGCGAGGTCACCATGACGAACCTGATTGGCGACGATATCCTCGGCTACGAGCGGTGGCTGACCGTCCCCGGCGCCACCGTGCACCTTTACGGCAAGGGCGCGCCGAAGCCGGGCCGCAAGATGGGCCACGTCACCGAAGTGCTGCCGCACAAGAAATAGCCGCAGATCGCATCAAGCGGGATAAGATTGTTTCCCCAGATTTGTTGTTGTCGGCTCGTTCAGAATTCCGGGAACAGCCCAACTCGGGGCGATCAACCTCCCAAATCAGGGCCGAACGGCGCCAGATTTGCCGCTTTTCATGGCTTGGCCCGAAAACTGCTCCGCAGGTGGACATCCCCGCCTTTGTCTGGTAAATGCCCGCGCTCAGGGTTAAGGGCTAGGCCTTTCGCCAGCTCTTCGCTTTACCAGAATTCTTATCCGATCAATTGAAAGAGGATGCCGCGTGCAGGTTCTCGTCCGCGATAACAACGTCGATCAAGCCCTCAAGGCGCTGAAGAAGAAGATGCAGCGCGAGGGTATTTTCCGCGAGATGAAGCTCCGCGGACATTACGAAAAGCCCTCCGAGAAGAAGGCCCGTGAAAAGGCGGAAGCCGTGCGTCGCGCGCGCAAGCTCGCCCGCAAGAAGCTGCAGCGCGAAGGCCTGTTGCCGATGAAGCCGAAGCCGGTGTTTGGCGCCGGTCCCGGTGCAGAACGCGGTGGTGCCGGCGGCCGTGGCGGCCCGGGTGCCGGTCCGCGCGGACCGCGCTGAGCCATCCCACAGATTTTGAACCGAAAACGCGGGCCTTTGGGCCCGCGTTTTTGTTTTGACCATGCATTTTGCGGTGCGCCGGGCTACCAATGCGGCGTTAGCCGCGGGTAATTGCAACAATGGTCCTTCCGGTACTCTCCCCCTTTCCAGGAATCTGGCGTCTCGGCGGACGCAGGTCGGCTCCGATCGCTTTGCTCGCGATCGGGCTCTGCGGCTGCTCCTTTGACCTGGGATCATGGTCGTCCGCTCCCGAGAAGGAAGCCGCCCCGAAGGTCGCGCCAGCGGCGCCGGCCAGCACCGGCGATGCCGATGGCCACGCCACGCGCGCCCAGGCGCTGGCAAAGTCCGGAAAAACCGATGAGGCGCTGGCCGAGTTCGACAAGTCTATCACCATCGATCCGCATCATGCTGAGGCGCTGTACAACCGTGGCCTGCTCTACCAGAGAGAAAGGCAGCACCAACTCGCGGTCGACGACTTCAGTTCGGCCAATGGCCTGACGCCGCAGCGGGCCGAGCCGTTGCTGGCCCGCGCCATCAGCTACCTTGCGATGGACAAGTTCAAGGAAGCCGCCGCCGATCTCGACGAGGCGGTGCAGGCCGACCCGCAAAACGCACTGGCATGGACGACCCGGGGACAGGCCTATGAACGCCTCGGCGACAAGGACAAGGCCAAGGCTTCATATGGCCGCGCCATCGCCATCCGTCCCAGGGACGAGACCGCGCGAAGCGGCCTGGCGCGCCTCGGCGGCTAGCCGGCAAGCGCCACAAGCCGCTTCGGCTATTTCGGCAAGACCACGTGAAACACCGACTTGGCCGCCGACAGCACGTCCTCGGCTGTGGTGCGGACCCGCGCTAACGGCCCCGCGCCTTCGGCACGTGCCAGCGGTCCCGATGCCTCGGCACGCAAATCGAGCGGGGGTGACGGGATGTCGGCCGGCGGCGTCGGGCGGCGGGGACCGTCGTTCCGCGCAGCGGCGGCATAAGGCGGCTTTACTTCCTGATGTCCCGTCGTCGAATCGACGGCCTCATGCGCGGGCGTCGAGACCACGACCGGCGGCGGCAGCGGCCGGATCGCAGGCGCCAACACGACACGGGGAGCATCCGGGATGCGAACGGCCTCCGGCGCACGAGCCGTGTCGGGGATGCGGGCGGCTTCCAGCGGTCGCGGCGAACCATCATTCGAACCGCGCAGGCGGTCGATCGCTGCGCGGGCAAGATCGTTGGCGTCGCGGCGCTCTTCCGATGCGCTCGCGGCCTCGGCCGGCACGGCTTTGGCGGCCGTCTTTTCACGCGGCGCAGTCTGGTGCCGCCGCGTCTCGACTGGAATGGAAGCGGTCTCCGCCGGCTTGTCGGCGGCGTTCTCTGCGGATTTCTCTGGTTTCTCTTGCGGCCGTTCGGCGGCGGCCTTCTCGAGGATCGCCCGTTCCGAGATCCCCTTCGCCTTCACGCCCGGTCCCCGGGTGTTGACGATTTCGGCGGATGTGTCGGATGATTTTTCAGTTGTCTTGACGTCGACCTTGGCAGCCTCGGGAGCGGCCTTCGGATCGACGGTCGAAACCACCGCTGCGGCGGGCGCGCTCGGGGCGGGCTTGCTGACAATGTAATGATTGACGATGTAGGCTCCGATCACGGTCGCAGCCACCGACGGCAAAATGTCCACCGTAAATTTCGTCAGATACTTTTTCAGCATACCGGCACTCCCCGCAGCCGATCTGATGCGGGAACTTTGAGGCGCATTGAGGGATCAACTGCGACAGATCGGTGGCAATCGGCTGACCCCGGCATGACGATCCGTTCACGGCAGCGTCAGCCTGCTGCCGATCGTGGAGCCGCCCGGCAGCAGACTCAGGGCTTCAGCTCGACTTCCAGGAACACGATTTCGCTTGCGGTCTCGTTGAGCACGTCATGCTCGACGCCGGCTTTGCGGAAATAGGATTTTCCTACCGCGAGTTGCGCCTTGGAGCGCTCCCCATTGGGCGCCACGATGGTCATTTCGCCCGAAGTTACGGGAACGATGACATAGTCCATCCCGTGGGTGTGATGGCCGGTGGCGCTGCCCGGCGCCAGCCGCCACTCGGTGACCCGGACTTCGGGCGTATCGACCTGAACGTCTGATTTGGCACTGATCATTGTTGTTACTCCAGGGAATTACGGCACGAACACCAGGAACACGAACACCGCAAACACCACCATGTGGACCAGGCCGAACAGGATGTTGGTGCGGCCGGTGCCGAAGGTGAGCATGCTCAGGATGAACGTCAACAGCAGCAGCACCATGCCCTGCTCATTCAGCCCGAGCACCAGCTGCTTGTCCAGCGCCCAGGCCGCCACCGCAACGGTCGGCACCGTCAACCCGATCGTCGCCAGCGACGAGCCGAGCGCGAGGTTGATGCTCTTCTGCAGATCGTTCTTGCGGGCCGCGCCGATCGCGGCGACGCCTTCCGGCAACAGGATCAAGAGCGCCACAAGCACGCCCGCAAACGCCGGCGGCGCGCCGATCCGGGCGCTGACGACGTCGACCACGAGCGAGAATTTCTTCGCCAGCAGCACCACCGCCAGCAGCGAGGCCAGCAGCAGCACGGCGCTCAGGAACAGCATCCGATTCGAAGCGTGCGTCCCGCTCTCCGCGGCCTCGGCAGCTGCGCTGACGAAGTAATCGCGATGCCGGTAGGTCTGGGTATAGAGGAACACGCCGTAGAGAATGAGGGTAACGATGCTGACAAAAGCGAGCTGGGCGGCCGAATAGACCGGTCCCGAGGTGGTCAGCGTGTAGTTGGGCATGATCAGCGTGATGGTCGCCATCACGAACAGCACGCTGAGATACAGGTTGGAACCCGTGACCTGAAAATCCTGCTCGCGGTAACGCAGCCCGCCGATGAAGATGCAGATGCCGACCAGTCCGTTGCAGACGATCATCACTACCGCGAACACGGTATCGCGCGCCAGCGTCGGCACCTCCTTCTCGCCGAGCATGATGGTCGCGATCAGGGCGACCTCGATGATGGTGACCGCCAGCGTCAGCAGCAACGTGCCATAGGGCTCGCCGATCCGCTCCGCAATCATTTCCGCATGATGGACTGCCGCAAACACCGTGCCGAACAGGATGACCAGGAGGACAGCGGCGAAAACCAACCCGGTGGCCGAGGGCGTAAACGTAAAGCCCAGCGCGGTGGCGCCAGCGAAAAGCAGAATCGCCAGGGCAGGAAAAATCCACGCCGATCGCGGCATCGGGCCGTGCGCGCTCATACTGTCATTCCCAAAATCCTAAGAACCTGCGAAACCGCGATGATCGGACCCTAGCATCTATCGGCCGCTCGCCGCGCCGATGAATTGCCGCACCGTTGCCGTCGCACCATAGGCGTCCAGATCGTTGTGGCCGCCTTGGGGGAACCGGACGAACTGCTTCGGTTCGGGCGCCAGCGCGAACAGGCGCTCTCCAAAGACGATCGGAATCGTTCCATCGCGCGCGCCATGCATGAACAGCAGCGGCGCTTTCACCCTGACAATGCGCTGGTCGGAGTGAAACGGATCCCGCATCACGAGGCGGACCGGGAAGATCGGAAACGCCGACGCGGCAACTTCGGCAATCGAAGCGTAGGGCGCTTCCAGAATCACTCTGCCGACCGGCTGTTCCGCCGCCAGCGCAACTGCGACGCCGCTGCCCAGCGAAAAGCCCCAGACTGCAATTCTGTCCGTGCTGTATCGCGTGGTGGTGAAGGCATAGGCTGCCGCAGAGTCGCTCAGCAGACCCTGCTCGCTCGGACGTCCGCTCGAGCCGGCATAGCCCCGATAGGACAGCGCGACGATGCCGGCGCCATCAGCGATGACATCGCGAAAGCGTCCGAAGAACCCGGCGAGAAAATCACCGTTGCCGTGAAAGTAAAGAATGACGGGATGTCCCGGCTTAGGCGCATGGTGCCAGACGATGACCTTCTCGCCATCCCCGGTGGTCAGCAGATGTTCCTCGACGGCCGGAAAGCCGGCAGCGGCCGGCGTCGTGCGCGCGGTTTGCGGAATCGGAAACAGGAACGAGCGCTGCAGCAGGAACAGGGCGGCAAGGCCGCCGAGATAACCGACCGAAACGACGATCAGGAGCCATTTCAGGACGGTCATGATTCTCCGAAAGCGGCTTACATCCCCTTGACGATGTTCTCGGTCATCTTCTTGGCATCGCCGAGCAACATCATGGTGTTGTCGCGGTAGAACAGGGGATTGTCGATGCCGGCATAACCTGACGCCAGCGAGCGCTTGATGAACATCACGGTGCCGGCCTTCCAGACCTGCAGCACCGGCATGCCGTAGATCGGCGAGGTCTTGTCGTCCTCGGCCGCCGGGTTGGTGACGTCGTTGGCGCCGATCACGAAGGCGACGTCGGCCTGGGCGAATTCGGAATTGATGTCCTCGAGTTCGAACACCTCGTCATAGGGCACGTTGGCTTCGGCCAGCAGCACGTTCATGTGGCCGGGCATGCGGCCGGCAACCGGGTGAATGGCGTATTTCACCTCGACGCCTTCCTTTTTCAGTATGTCGCCCATTTCGCGCAGCGCATGCTGCGCTTGCGCCACCGCCATGCCATAGCCGGGCACGATGATGACCTTCTGCGCGTTCTTCATGATGAAGGCGGCATCGTCGGCTGAACCCAGTTTCACGGGGCGCACTTCGCCGCCGGCTGCGCCTGCTGCCGCGGTCTCGCCGCCGAAACCGCCGAGGATCACCGAAATGAAGGAGCGGTTCATCGCGTGGCACATGATGTAGGACAGGATCGCGCCGGACGAGCCGACCAGCGCGCCGGTGATGATCAGCGCCGAATTGCCGAGCGTGAAGCCGATGCCGGCGGCGGCCCAGCCGGAATAGGAATTCAGCATCGAGATCACGACCGGCATGTCGGCGCCGCCGATCGGGATGATCAGCAACGCGCCGAGCACCAGCGCGATGATGGTGATGAGCCAGAAGTCGAGCGCGCTGCCCGACAGCACGAGGCCGACGACGAAGAATACCAGCGCCACGGCGAGCACGATGTTGATGATGTGGCGCCCCGGCAGGATGATCGGCGCGCCGCTCATGCGGCCGGACAGTTTCAGGAACGCGATCACCGAACCGGTGAAGGTCAGCGCGCCGATGGCGACGCCGAGCGACATTTCAATCAGGCTGGCGGCGTGGATCTGGCCGGGTTTGCCGATGTCGAAGGCCTCCGGCGCGTAAAACGCACCGGCGGCGACCAGCACCGCGGCCATGCCGACCAGCGAGTGGAACGCGGCGACCAGTTCCGGCATCGATGTCATCGGCACCCGGCGCGCGATCACCGCGCCAATGCCGCCGCCGATGGCGACGCCCAGGATCACCAGCACCCAGGCGAGTCCGTCCGCCGGCGGATGGCTTGCGATCGTGGTGGCGATCGCGATCGCCATGCCGATCATGCCGAAGAAATTGCCCTGGCGGGATGTGGCGGGACTGGACAGCCCTCGCAATGACAGGATGAACAGCACACCCGCCACGAGATACAGTACTGCAGCCAGATTGGCGTTCATCTCAGGTCCCCTTTGTCATCGTCACCCCGAGGTGCACGCCGCTCACTTGGCCTTCTTCTTGTACATCGCCAGCATGCGCTGGGTGACAAGGAAGCCGCCGAAGATATTCACGCAGGCGAAGATCAGCGCCACGAAACCGAAGCCCCGCGCCCAGCCGCTGCCGCTCGAGATCATGGGAACGCCGACCGCGAGCAGCGCGCCGACCACGATCACCGAGGAGATGGCATTGGTCACCGACATCAGCGGCGTATGCAGCGCGGGGGTCACCGACCACACCACGAAATAGCCGACGAACACGGCGAGCACGAAAATCGAAAGCCGGAACACGAAGGGATCGACGGCCTGCGCGATATGATCCATGGCGGCTCTCCTTATGCCTTCTATCAGGAAGATTTGGGCTGGAAGTTCGGATGAACGACGGCGCCGTCTTTTGTCAATGCCGTGGCTTTGACCAATTCGTCGTCCCAGTTCACCGCTAGTGACTTGCTGGCCTTGTCGACCAGCGTTTCGATGAAGTTGTATAGATTGCGTGCATAGAGGCTCGATGCCGACGCCGCCACCCGGCCGGCGACATTGGTGTAACCGACGATCTTGACGCCATCGACGGCGGCGACTTCGCCGGCTTTGGCGCCCTCGACATTGCCGCCACGCTCGACCGCGAGATCGACCAGCACCGAACCCGGCTTCATCGACTTCACCATCTCGGCGCTGATAAGTTTCGGCGCAGGGCGGCCCGGGATCAGCGCGGTGGTGATGACGATGTCCTGTTTCTTGATATGCTCGGCGGTCAGCGCGGCCTGCTTGGCCTGGTACTCCTTAGACATTTCCTTGGCGTAGCCGCCGGCGGTCTGGGCGTTCTTGAACTCTTCGTCTTCGACCGCCAGGAATTTGGCGCCGAGGCTTTCGACCTGCTCCTTGGTCGCGGGGCGCACGTCGGTCGCGGTGACGACGGCGCCGGGCCGCCGCGCGGTCGCGATCGCCTGCAGGCCGGCGACGCCGACGCCCATCACGAACACCTTGGCGGCCGGAATGGTGCCGGCCGCGGTCATCATCATCGGAAAGGCCCGCCCGAAGGCTTCCGCCCCTTCGATCACGGCGCGGTAGCCGGCAAGATTGGCCTGACTCGACAACACGTCCATCGACTGGGCGCGGGTGATGCGCGGCATCAATTCCATCGCAAAGGCCGAGACGCCGGCGTCCGCCATCGCCTTCAGCGCCGCGTCGTTGCCGTAGGGATCCATGATGGCGATCACCAGCGCACCGCGCTTGTAGCTGGCCAGTTCGCTGGCCTCGGGCCGCTTCACCTTGATGATGATGTCGGCGTCCTTGAGCGCGTCCACGCTGACGGTGGCGCCGGCCGCGGTGAATTCGGAGTCCGGCAGGCCGGACTTGACGCCCGCGCCCGGCTCTATCGCGATATCGACGCCTAACGCCTTATATTTTTTCACCGTGTCGGGCGAAGCGGCGACCCGCGGCTCGGACGGATCGATTTCCTTGGCAACAGCAATCTTCATGGGGCCTCCGGCGGCGCGGGCAGCGCGCGCGCAAGCAAACTAGCGCTTATTGCGTGGAGATGGATACCCGGTTTTGCGACCGGACGCCGGGCTATTCTTCCGGCCGCCGCCGGATGGGCGACGATCCGGGGCAGCGCTCAGGTCAGGAAGATCGCCATCATGACAACGATGAAAATAACGGAAGCGGTGCCGTATTTCACCAGCATGATGAAACCCTCATAGGTCTGCTCATGGGCCGGATAATCGTTGCCCTCGGCGGTCGTGTAGGCCACTTCGTGATGCTCTGCCATCGGTATCCCCAGTCAAGTTTTGGTTCTGGCGTGGGAATTACCGCAAACCGCCCGGAAGGGCAACGGCGGCGGGCACTTTGTGCACCTGTGGCAACCGTTACTTGCCCGGCCCGCCCGGCCAGTTGTCCCTGATCCAGCGGGTCAGGCTTTCCTCGCTGACCTCACCGGCGGCGAGGGAGAGGATGATGGCTGCCGCGTCCGCTTCCCACACGACGAAATCGACACCGTTCACGCCGAGGAAGGTATAGAGCGCAAGCAGCGAGGTGCGCTTGTTGCCATCGACAAATGGATGCTTCCGCGCGATTCCGAAGGCATAGGCCGCGGCCAGCTCAGCCAATTCGGCCTGCCCGTAGGACCATCGGTTTTTCGGCCGATCGAGTGCAGGCTCAAGCATGCCCTCGTCCCGCAAACCGCTCGCCCCGCCGTGGATCGTGAGTTGCTCGTCGTGAATCGCAACGACCATCTGGCGGGTGAGCCAAAACGGCTCGGTCATTTGGCAAGCTCAGCCAAAGCATTGTGGTACCGCTTCATGCCACGCCGCGCGACTTCCATCGCTTTCTCAAAATCCGGGTCGTATGGAGTTAACCGAAACCCGCCATCCGGAGTGAGCGTCGCATACAACTTGTCTCCAACCCCGACATTCATCCGAGCCAGCACGTCTTTGGAGAGAATAATTCCCGACGAATTACCGATTTTCTTGATCTCGACGGTGCCGATCACCTGACCGCGGACATCGGGCTCAATCTTCGACCGTTCGTTCATGGCGCAAATCTCCGTTGTACATAATGTATAACGGATTTAGCGACCCTGTTCAACAAATGTTTTACGGACACAAATGTTTTACGGACCCGCCTCAAACCCAGAGCCGCCTACGCTCCTAATCGACCACAAAATCAAATCGCCCGGCGAGCCATCCGGCGTTCTTGGCGGTGCGCACCAACAATTCCTTGCGAAACAGGCCGTCGGAACGGTTCTGCGATTCGTCCGGGAAATAGAGCTGCGTGGTCAGCACGCGGCCGCCTGATGGCTGCACCTTGACGTGGATGTGGCGCGTACGGCCGGGATAGACGCCCGGCACGATGCTGCGCAATCGGTAGCGTCCTTCCGCGTCGGTGAACTGATGGCCACGCAGGCGGAAACCGGAATTGTCGTAGCGGCCTCTATCGTCGGCCTGCCAGAAATCCAGCAAGGCTCCGGCGTGAGGTTTGCAGGCGCGGGAGAGCACGAAGCCAACCAGTTCGATCGGCTGCCCTGCCATGCCGGTCTCAAGCAGTTCGACCCGTCCGGGCGAGGACGGCTTGAAGAACGGTCCTTCGGTCTGCCGCAAGGTGGCTTCGTCGCCGTCGTGGCAGGCCGGCGTCGGAGGAAGCGGCGCCTGAGCGGCGCCGCGATCGATCGTGAGCCATGAGCCGGCCGCAAAGACACCGGCTCCCAGTACCGCGCGGCGCGTCGGGGTGTCGATCATCAGCGACCTCATCAGCCCATCGTTTCCAGTTCGTCGATCATCCCCGAGATCACTGACAGCCCACCGTCCCAGAATTTCGGATCCCTGGCGTCGAGCCCGAACGGCTTCAGCAGCTCGGAATAATGCCTGGTGCCGCCGGCAGCGAGCATCGCCAGATAGCGCTCGGCGAATCCGTCGGCGGCATTTTCGTAGACCGCATAGAGCGAGTTCACCAGACAGTCGCCGAACGCATAGGCGTAGACGTAGAACGGCGAATGGATGAAGTGCGGGATATACATCCAGAAATTCTCATAGCCGGGGCGGATGTCGATCGCGGGCCCGAGGCTCTCGCCCTGCACGCTGAGCCAGATTTCGCCGATCCGCTCCGCGGTCAATTCGCCGTTCTTGCGCTCGGTGTGGATGGCGCGCTCGAAAGAATAGAACGCGATCTGCCGCACCACCGTGTTGATCATGTCCTCGACCTTGCCGGCGAGCAGCGCCTGGCGCTGCCTGGCGCTCCTGGTCTGCGCCAGCAGCCGCTTGAAGGTCAGCATCTCGCCGAACACGCTGGCGGTCTCCGCCAGCGTCAGCGGTGTCGGCGCCATCAGCGCTCCATTTTTGGCGGCCAGCACCTGATGCACGCCATGGCCAAGTTCATGGGCGAGCGTCATCACGTCGCGCGGCTTGCCCTGATAGTTCATCAGCACGTAAGGGTGGGCCGACGGCGTGGTCGGATGCGAGAAGGCGCCCGGCGCCTTGCCGGGCCGCACCGGCGCATCGATCCAGCGATCGGTGAAAAACCGCTCGGCGATATCGGCCATTTCCGGCGAGAAGCCGCGATAGGCCGACAGAACCATCTGCCTCGCCTCGGGCCAGGCGATGGTGCCGGTGGCGGCGAACGGCAGCGGAGCGTTGCGGTCCCAATGCGCCAGTTTCTTCTTTTTGAACCAGCCGGCCTTGAGCTGATAATAGCGATGCGACAGTTTTGGGTAGGCCGCGCGCACCGAACCGACCAACGCATCGACCACCTCGCGCTCGACACGGTTGTTCAGGTGACGCGAATCCGCGACATCGGCAAAGCCGCGCCAGCGGTCGGAAATCTCCTTGTCCTTGGCGAGTGTGTTGGTGATCAGCGCGAAGGTCCGCTCATTGGCCTTGAAGGTTTTCGCCAGCGCCTGCCCCGCCGCCTTGCGCTTTTCGCCCGCGCGGTCCTGCAGCAGGTTCAGCGTCGGCTCGATCGCGAGGTCCTTGCCAGCGACCTTGAAGCGCAGGCCGGAAATGGTCTGATCGAACAGCCGGTTCCAGGCGGCATAACTGCTCTGGGACTTTTCATGAAACAGCTGCTCGACCCGATCCTCCAGTTGATACGGTCTGTCCTTGCGCAGATCCTCGAGCCAGGGGCGATAATGCGCCAGTTCGGGCACGGTCATCGCGCGTTCGATCACGGCATCGTCGACGCGGTTGAGTTCGAGCGCGAAGAACAGCAGATGCACCGACGCATTGGTCAGCCGCTCGGAGACGTCGCCGTAGAATTTCGTGATAGCGGGATCGACGCTGTCGCCGGCGTGGACCAGCCCGGCATAGGAACCAAGGCGTCCGGCGACATCGTCGATCGCCTCGTAGCGCCTGACTGCCTCGGCGAGCCACAAGCCGCCGCCCTCGCCGGCGGTTCGTTCCGCGAGCTTGCCCTTGTAGGCAGTCTCAAACGCGACGCATTCCGCATCCATGCTTTGCAGGTCGCGGGTGATTTCCGGCGCGTCGATCCCGGCATAGAGATCGGCCAGATTCCATTCCGGCAGCTTGGCTGACCGCGACTTGGCGGATGCCTTGCGGTTCGCCGGGGACGTCCTGGCGCGGGATATCGCAGATCTGGTCGTCATGGATACTTTCAAAATTGGCGCGGGGCCATCAGGCAAGAACCGCGAGGTTCGGTGCCAGATGGACGAGGATCTCTTCGCCCTCGATGAGCAAAGGCTCGACCTTGTCGTGAATCGCGTGCCGAACCATGCAACACAACAGCACGATCCGTGCGACCAGCGACCACCGCCGCGAACTGACGGCCGCCTTCGCGTGCAGTGCGACCAGGGGGAGGCTTTGATGCTCGAACAAGAGCCGGCCCGCCCCGTCCTCGAGGATGTAACGCGCGCCGATCCGCGACACGCATAATTCGCAGGCTTGATCGGATAGCGAGCTCAGCAGATAGAACTGCGGATCGCCGTTTTCGGTCTTGCCGGCTTCCCATCCCCGGCCGCCTTCCGACGCCAGTGCGTGGTTCAGCGCCGCCAGAAGGGTATCGAGTTCCGCTTCGCTCCACGCTTCAGCGCTCAATTTCCTCTTGAAGGCGAGCACATTCATTTTTCTGTTCCGAAAAGCAGCCGGTACAATTCCGGGTCATAGTACAGCAAAAGATGCTTGGCGAACCCGGCGGGTTCAAGGCCTAATTGAACAGCCCACGCTTCCATCGCTTCGGTCGGAACCCGGCTGAACCCGTTCTCCACCTGCGAGATGAACGTGTAATATTTCATGCCGAGCCGTTCGGCGAGAGCGACCTGCGACAGGCCGGCGTCCGCCCTGCGCTGCTTCAGCCAATCCCCCGCTTCTTTCCGCAGTTGCCGGCCTTCCGGCACCGCTGCGCGCTGAGGCTTCTCGCCTAAAGCCTCTTGATGTTTTGCGCGTTTCATGATTACTAAACTATCTATTATGAATTAATCAGCAGGGTGACTTTTCGTAGCATGTCTCCTGGATTAACGAAACTTCAACCAGGGCGATGAGATGGCCTTCACGGACCGCCGACGGATTGGTTGGAAGCAGGGTCAGGGATCCACGGATCGAACCAGGGAACTGATCGCGGCCATGCTGCTGGGCGCGCTGATCACCACCTTGGGATTGCGTACCGTTTTGCCGACCGATGCATTGGCGCCTGCGATCGCGACGCTGCTATTCGCACTCGGCGCGACAACCGCGGGCTTCGCCCTGCTCTTGCTGCGCAATCAGGCCCGCACGACGTGGCTCAACGTCGCAGGGCTCCTGACTTTCGTCGGCATCGGCATCTCCATTTTGATCGAGCCGGACCAATTGGTTCGGCTTCTCACCGCTTCGAATCAATCAGGCTGACCGGATCATCCATCCGGCAGCTCAACTGCATCGTTATTATTACCACGTCCAAGTCCCGGGCCCCTCTGGCAGTTCAAGCGAACTGCGATGTCGGATTGGACGTAAAATGGAGGGCCCTCCCACGTGACCGCGATATTTTCCCAAGAAGCCCTGACGGCATTGCTCCAGGTCGTGATGATCGATCTGGTGCTGGCCGGCGACAACGCCATCGTCATCGGACTTGCAGCCGCCGGCCTGCCCAAGGACCAGCGCAACAAGGCGATCCTGATCGGCATCATCGCCGCTACCGTCCTGCGGATCGCTTTCGCCAGCGTCACGGTTCAACTGCTGCAGATCATCGGGCTGCTGCTGGCCGGCGGTGTTCTCCTGCTCTGGGTCTGCTGGAAGATGTGGCGCGAGTTGCGCACACCGTCACATGATGTCGACGAAGCGTTGTCGGGAGAGGACACCAACGCCGACGGCAAGGTCGCCGGACAGAATCGCAAGTCCCTCGGCCAGGCCATCTGGCAGATCACGCTCGCCGACGTGTCGATGTCGCTCGACAACGTGCTGGCGGTCGCGGGCGCTGCCCGGGAGCATCCGTACATCCTGATTTTCGGTTTGGCCCTGTCCATTGCCCTGATGGGCTTCGCCGCCAATTTCATCGCGAGCTTGCTGCAGAAGCACCGCTGGATCGCCTATGTCGGCCTCGTGATCATCCTCTATGTGGCGGGCGACATGTGCTATCGCGGTGCCCTGGAGGTTTGGGCCAACAGCAAGGCTTAAGCAGGCGTTAATCGGCATCGGCCAGAGTGCCCCGATTCGAGACAGAGTAACTCGCGGGGAATGCCATGGCTGCGACCATTTTGATTGCCGATGACGATGCGGTAGCACGCCGCCTGGTCGAAAACATGGTGCAGAAATGCGGCTATGAAACCGTTGTCGTCGACAGCGGCGATGCCGCCATCGCCGCGCTGACCGCGGCCGACGCGCAAGCCATCGACGCCGTGGTGCTCGATCTGGTCATGCCGGGCCTCGACGGCATGGGCGTGCTGGCCAAGATCCGCGAAGCCGGCCTCAACATCCCCGTCATCGTGCAGACCGCCCATGGCGGCATCGACAATGTGGTGTCGGCGATGCGCGCCGGCGCCCAGGATTTCGTGGTCAAGCCGGTCGGCGTCGAGCGGCTGCAGGTCAGCCTGCGCAACGCGCTCAACGCCAGCGCGCTGAAGGGCGAATTGCAGCGCATCCGTCACGCCAAGGAAGGCCGGCTGACATTTGCCGACGTCGTCACCCGCAGCGAAACCATGGCCGGCGTACTGCGCACCGCGCAGAAGGCCGCCGCCTCGACCATTCCGGTATTGATCGAAGGCGAGTCCGGAGTCGGCAAGGAATTGTTCGCACGCGCCATTCATGGCAGCGGCGAACGCAAGGCCAAGCCGTTCGTCGCCGTCAATTGCGGCGCGATCCCCGACAATCTCGTGGAGTCGATCCTGTTCGGCCACGAGAAAGGCGCCTTCACCGGCGCCACCGAACGCCATCTCGGCAAATTCGTCGAAGCCTCGGGCGGCACGCTGTTTCTTGACGAGGTCGGCGAGTTGCCGCTGGCGGCGCAGGTCAAGCTGCTGCGCGCGCTGCAGGAAGGCACCGTCGAGGCGGTCGGCGGACGCAAGCCCGTCAAGGTCGACGTCCGCATCGTTTCAGCCACCAACCGCAAGCTGCTCGACCACGTCAAGAACGGCAAGTTTCGCGAGGACCTGTTCTATCGCCTGCACGTGCTGCCGCTGACGATCCCTCCGTTGCGAATGCGGCGCGAGGACATCCCGCATCTGCTGCGGCATTTCCTCGCGAGGTTCTGCGCCGAGGAGAACCGTCCGATCACCGGCATCAGCGGCGAGGCGATGGCGCAGCTGTCGCAATTGGAGTGGCCCGGCAATATTCGTCAGCTCGAAAACGCGGTCTATCGCGCCGTCGTCATGAGCGACCACGACCAGCTCGGGCTTGCCGATTTTCCGGTGAGCGCAGCGCAGTCGGCGCCCGCCCCCGGCGAGCGCAGCCAGCATACCGAGCCCCTGATCGTCGGACCTGCCTTTCATTCGACCGTGCCCACCATGGTATCCGGTAGTGAAATACCGATCGCACCCTTGCCGTCAGCGGGGACGTTGGCGATGCTGACAAGCTCAGGCGAAATGCGGCCGCTCGAGGAGATGGAAAGCGAGATCATCCGGTTCGCGATCTCGCATTACCGCGGACAGATGTCCGAGGTGGCGCGGCGATTGAAAATCGGCCGCTCGACGCTCTATCGCAAACTTGACGACGCAGCCGCCGACGATCGGGCAGCCGACGGCACGGACGAGGCAAGCTGAACGCGATTAGGATTGTGGCGAAGCGGTGTCCGCAACGCGAGGGCCACTGACACCCGCCTCGCGGAACATTTGAACCGTTGCCTGACGGTGACAGACAAAGGCCAAAGAGCGTGGCAAAAGCGCGCAATCCGTTGCAAAGGGGATCCTTTGAAGTCAGTTTCTCGTGAGTTGCCCCGCGTGGCGCTGGCTGCATCAATGGGGCACAGGTACCGTCTGCGTATGAATCGTGGCGTGCAGGCGTAACGACTCGAGAAAAGTCTGGAGCAGCGTTCAGGAGCGAACCAATCACCTGAATGAATATTGCTTCAAGACAACAAGGCCGGCGCTTTAGCGCAAACGAAATTATCAAGAACTGTTCCAATGCCGGGGCAGTTTTCGCCCAAGGGGTGTGACGATGCGAGACCGTTCGAAGAACCGTGCCGGTTATGACTGCGTGCTGATGGCTGTCGCGGCGACCTTCCTCACGGTGTCCGCGACCTCAGCATTGGCGCAGGCCGGTCCGACCCGCAGCAGTGCGGCGGAACTCGCGATCGACGCTGCGATCCCGCGTCCCGAACCTGCCAATGTGCCGCCCCCGACCGCCAGCGATTTCAAACTGGACTCCACCGCGTCGGTGCCCGATCCTGCGAAAGCCACCACCTCCGAAAAGGCCGACGAACCCAAACCTGCCGATGTCGTCACCGCGCCCGCCGCCGCGTCGCCGGCTGCGGCCGCCGCGGCGCCGGCTCCCGAGCCGGTCAAGGCCGCGAGCATCGTCTCCTCGGCAGACCAGGCCGTCGCCGACAAGCTTCGTGAATTGATGGGCGCGAAAGCGTCGCGCTATTTCGATCGCAAGGGTGAACGGGCAGCGGTCGAGAAATTTTATGCGGCGCGCGAATTTGCGCCGCTGTGGACGCAAGGCGGCAAGGCGACAGCCAGCGCCAGGGGCGTCATCGCGCGGCTCAAGGATGCCGCCGCGGAAGGCTTGAACGCGACCGACTATCCGGCGCCGAATTTCGCCGCGGCGGCAACGCCCGATGCGCTGGCGGAAGCCGAGCTGAAACTGACCGCCAGCATGCTGGACTATGCACGCCAGGCGCAGAGCAGCCGGATGCACTGGTCGCAGGTCGCGTCCGACATCCTCTATCCCGAACACCCGACCGACCCCGCCGAGGTACTCGCGAATGTGACGAACGCCAACGATGCGTCGGCAGCACTCGAGGGCTACAATCCTCCCCACAAGCTCTACAAGGATTTGAAGGCCAAGCTGGCCGAACTGCGCGGTCAGGGTGAAGGACCGGTGATGCAGATCGCCGAAGGCCCGCCGCTCGCCTTCAAGGCCGCCACCAAGAAGCAGCCGGCGGTCACGCCTGAGGATCAGCGCGTGCCTCAACTGCGCGCCAAGCTCGGTATCATCGAAAACCCCGATGACACCAAATACGACGCCAAGGTTGCCGCGGCGGTGCGCAAGTTCCAGGAAGGCGCCGACCTCAAGCCGACCGGCGTGCTCGACGACAGGACCGTCAAGGCCATCAACAGCCCGAAGCGCGACCGCCAGATCGATACCGTGGTCGTCAACATGGAGCGCCTGCGCTGGCTGCCGCGCCAGCTCGGCGCTCCGGCGCTCAACAACGCCTACGTCATTCTCAATGTTCCCGACTTCACGCTCAAGGTGATGCAGAAGGGCGAGCAGGTCTGGACCACCCGGGTAGTGACCGGGAAGCCGGGCAACCACGCCACGCCGATGATGACCGAGACGATGAAGTTCATCACCGTCAATCCGACCTGGAACGTGCCGCCGTCAATCATCTACAACGAATATCTGCCGGCGCTGCAGCAGGATCCGACCGTGCTGCAACGCATGGGCCTGAAGCTTGAACGCGCTCGCGACGGCAGCATCCGCATTTCGCAGCCGCCCGGCGAATCCAATGCGCTCGGCCGCATTCGCTTCAACTTCCCGAACAAGTTCCTGGTCTACCAGCACGACACCCCGGACAAGCACCTGTTCGCCAAGGAAGAGCGCGCCTTCAGCCATGGCTGCATGCGGGTACAGAATCCGGATCAGTACGGTGCGACCCTGCTCAACATCGTGTTGCCGAACGAAAAATACACGGCGGAGAGAATCCGCGGCATGTATGGCCGCAGCGAGATGAACATCAATTTCCCGACGCCGGTCCCGGTCCACATCACCTATCAGACCGCGTTCGTGGACGAAGCCGGCAAGCTGCAGTTTCGCAAGGACGTCTACGGCCGCGACGCCAGGATGATGCCGCTGCTCAAGAACACTGGAAACAGGGATCTGGAGAACGTCGTCGCCCATGCCAATCCGAGCTACGTCCGGCCGAACGGCTCGTCGTTGCCCTCCAACGTCGCCTTCAACAGCGACTTCGGCAGCTCCGGTCCTTCGTTCTTCGAGCGGCTTTTCGGCGGACCGGCGACACCCCCCGCCCCCGTCGGCCGGCAGCAGCAGCGGCGGGTGATCACCCGGTAATCTCGGCCGTTTCCGACGATTCGAGTAAATTCCTGAACGAGATCAGCGCTCTCGCCACACCGGCGGGAGCGCTTAACGTTAACCATTCTCCACCCCAACTTAGCCAGCGGGCACTTTTTCGCCACACTCACCGGGTTAGGTTACCGGTGACTTGGGGGTGGGATAAAAACTCAAACAACCCACCCGGTTTTAAGACTGTGTTAACGCTCTTTCGCCACATGGGGTAGCGAAAGGGTTCCTCGATCCTCTGGGTGGGCTCATACGTGCTGGCTGGTTTCGCACGCCAATTCAACTCGCTGTCGCTTTCAAGGGCCGGCTGTCATGCCGGCGTGGCATCCCTGTTGCTGCTGGCGGGAGCCGGTTCAGTACAGGATGCGACCGCTCTCAACGAAACCCGCACCCTCTCGTTCCATCACACCCATTCCGATGAAGATATCACCGTCACCTTCAAGCGCGACGGGCGCTACGACGAAGAATCGCTGAAGAAACTCAATCACTTCCTCCGCGACTGGCGCAGCCAGGATCAGACCACGATGGACCGTCGCCTGTTCGACATCCTTTGGGAAGTCTATCGCGAAGTCGACGGCAAGAAGCCTATCAACATCATCTCGTCCTACCGCTCCCCCGCCACCAATTCCATGCTTCGCCGCCGCTCCTCGGGAGTGGCCCGCAACAGCCAGCATGTGCTCGGGCAGGCGATCGATTTCTACATTCCGGAAGTGCCGCTGGAGCGGGTCCGCCACGCCGGGCTTCGCCTGCAGCGCGGCGGCGTCGGGTTCTATCCGACCTCCGGATCGCCTTTCGTCCATCTCGATACCGGCAGCGTCCGGCACTGGCCGCGCATGAACCACGACCAGCTGGCCAGGGTATTCCCCGACGGGCGCACCGTGCATCTTCCGACCGACGGCAAACCGCTCAAGGGCTACGAGCTCGCCCTTGCCGACATCGAAAAGCGCGGGTCGGGCCAGGAGGTCTCCGGCAAGGGCAAGCCAGGCCTGTTCGCCAGTCTGTTCGGAAGCAGCAAGTCGAACGACGAGGAAGACGAGGGCGCCAGCGCTCCCGCCGTCCGTGGCAAGCCCTCCCCGGCCAGCGTGATGGCCGCAGCAGCTCCCGCCAAACCCGCCGACCCGGTTCCGATGCCGCGCGCAAAGCCCGTTGGCTCGACCTTCCAGCTGGCCTCGGCCGACGCCCAGATCGCGCAGCCCGCAAAACCGAAGCAGGCCGCATCGACTGACAAGGGCGAAGCAAAGCCGCAAACGCCGGCTGACATCATCAATGCCCGCGGCTTCTGGGATGCGGCGCCGAAACAGGCCACTCCGGCACAGATCGCAGCCATCAGCGCCCGCAACGCCGTCAATTCAGCCAATCCGCAAACGACCGCCAGCGTCACCGAATCCTTCAACAGGGCGCTGGCCTACGCGCCGGCAGCCTCCTCGCCGGTCGACCGCGCCAATATCGTCGCCGCCAGCGCGCCGATCCCCCGCAGCGCCCGCCCGGCCCGCAACCCGCTGGTTGCACCCACGATCGATACGGTGGTCGCCAAGGGACAGCAGGGCCAGCCCAGCGTGGTTACGACCGCGACGCGAATGACCGCCTCCAGAGGTAACGATGCCTGGATGCGCGTCATGATCCTGGCGCCCAGCGCCACCACCTCGATGTCGGCGACGGTGCTCGGCGATTCCGACATGACCGTGATGCGCGCCCATTTCGTCAAGCCGCAGGCCATCGTGGCGATGGGCTTCTCGGAAGATCCGCAGCTGGGACTGATCTGCGACCGCTTTACCGGATCGGCCATCGCCAGGCTGGCGACGCAATCCTTCGTGGTGCGGACTGCCGCACTGCGCTGAGCCGGATCGTCGTTGCAAACTATCCACCTCGTAATAATCCTTTTGAAGATTGATGGATACGCGGGTCAAGCCCGCGTATGACACCGTCATCTCACAGCATTCCCAGCGCCTGCATGTAGGTTTCGAGGATGGTTTCTTCTTCCGCCCGCTCATTGGCGTCCTGCTTGCGCATGCGCACGATGGCGCGCAGCGCCTTGACGTCGAAGCCGTTGCCCTTGGCCTCGGCATAGACGTCGCGGATATCGTCCGCGATGGTCTTCTTTTCTTCTTCCAGCCGTTCAATGCGCTCGATGATGGCCTTGAGCTGGTCTTTCGCGAATTTCGTCGCGGGCTCGTCCTGGACGGCAGCGGCTGAGGTGGCCATCGGGTACTCCTGAATGAACTGATGTTGAGGTGTCAGCAGAGCGCCGCACGCTTTCCACGCACCGCATTCCGGAATGACCCTCATGAGTGCGGCGCCTTGCGTCAAGGCAACATCGCGCTCATCCACAGCGCGCCCACAGGGAATCCCGACCTCATCCTGAGGAGCGCGCCCTTTAGGGCGCGCGTCTCGAAGGATGGATGCAGCATGAGGACTCGCGGCCATCCTTCGAGACGCGGCCAAGACGCCGCTCCTCAGGATGAGGTGAGAATTGCTGGTAAATTCTAATGCCCGCTATGGCTCTTTTTCATCGCCGCGATCTGCTCGGGCGTGGCGGCGCCCTGATGGGTTGATTTCCAGGTTTCGTAGGGCATGCCGTAGACCGCCTCACGGCTCTCGTCCCTGGTCATGGTAGCGCCCTTGGCGTCGGCCTCTTCCTTGAGCCAGTTGGACAGGCAGTTGCGGCAGAACCCCGCCAGATTCATCAGGTCGATGTTCTGGACGTCGTTGCGGGAACGCAGATGCTCGACAAGGCGCCGAAAAGCCGCCGCTTCGAGTTCCGTTCTGGTTTTTTCGTCGATTGCCATGGCCGTATTCCCTTCCCCGAGTGATCTTCGTTATTAGGTGGGAGTTGTCACAGATTTTGCCATATCGCAGCGCAAGAGGGGAGCTTGAGGCGGAATTTAACTGCCTTTGGGCCAAAAAGGCGGTTGCGGTATTGACAGCCGCCGATGGCCTACGCGAAATCATCAAGGAACTGATATAGCTTCACTAAATGATCGCAAGCGATTCCCACCGCCGCCATTCCCTTCCCGCTCGCCTGACCGCCGGTTTGTTCCCGGCGCTGGCGCTTGCGGTGACCTGCCTGTGGAACGGTTCAGCCGCGGCGGACTTCCGTCTCTGCAACAATACCTCGAGCCGGGTCGGCATCGCGCTCGGCTACAAGGATGCCGAGGGCTGGACCACCGAGGGCTGGTGGAACGTATCGTCGCGAAGCTGCGAAACCCTGCTGCGCGGCACGCTCGTCGCGCGATTCTATTATATCTATGCGCTGGATTACGACCGGGGCGGCGAATGGTCGGGACAGGCATTCATGTGTTCGCGCGACAAGGAATTCACCATCAAGGGCACCGAGAATTGCCTGGCACGCGGTTTTGACCGCACCGGCTTCTTCGAGGTCGATACCGGCGAGCAGCGCGCCTGGACCGTGCAGCTGACCGAATCCAACGAAACCCCTTCGCAGCGTCTGCCTGGGTTGCCGAATGCGCCGGGCGGACCCGGAGGCCTTCCGGGGATGCCGAATGCACCGGGCGGTCCTGGACTGCCACCAGCGCCCGGAAGCAAACAATGAGACGCCTTCGCCGTATCAAGATCCTGGCAACGCTTGGCCCCGTCTCTTCCGACAGCGCGATGATCCGCAAGCTGTTCGAGGCCGGCGCCGACCTGTTCCGCATCAATATGAGCCATACCTCGCACGACACCATGCGCGAACTGGTCAAGACCATTCGCAATGTCGAGAGCAGCTATGGCCGCCCGATCGGCATCCTGGTCGATCTTCAGGGCCCGAAACTTCGGCTCGGATCGTTCGCCGAAGGCTCGATCCAGCTCAAGAACGGCGAAAGCTTCGTGCTGGATTCCAACAAGGCCCCGGGCGACAACACCCGTGTCCACCTTCCGCATCCGGAAATTCTGGCAGCGTTGCGGCCGGGCCATGCGCTGCTGCTCGATGACGGCAAGGTGCGGCTGATCGCAGAAGAAACTTCGCCGGAGCGCGCCGTCACCCGGGTCGTGATCGGCGGCAGGATGTCGGACCGCAAGGGCGTCAGCCTGCCCGACACCGATCTGCCGGTCTCGGCGATGACGCCGAAGGATCGCGCCGACCTCGACGCCGCGCTGGTGACCGGGATCGACTGGGTCGCGCTGTCTTTCGTGCAGCGCGCCGAGGATGTCCTCGAAGCCAAGAAGATGATCCGCGGCCGCGCCGCCGTGATGGCCAAGATCGAAAAGCCGCAGGCAATCGACCGGCTGCCGGAGATCATCGAAGCCTCCGACGCGCTGATGGTCGCGCGCGGCGATCTCGGCGTCGAACTGCCGCTGGAGCGGGTGCCGAGCCTGCAGAAACAGATGACGCGGATGGCGCGGCGCGCCGGCAAGCCGGTGGTGGTCGCCACCCAGATGCTGGAATCGATGATCCAGAGCCCGGTGCCGACGCGCGCCGAGGTCTCCGACGTCGCCACCGCCGTCTACGAAGGCGCCGACGCCATCATGCTGTCGGCGGAATCGGCGGCCGGCAAGTTTCCGGTCGAGGCGGTCTCGACCATGAACCGAATCGGCGAGGAAGTGGAGCGCGACCCGACCTATCGCGGTGTGCTCAATGCGCAGCGCGCCGAGCCGGAGCCGACCGTCGGCGACGCCATCGCCGACGCCGCGCGGCAGATCGCCGAAACGCTCGACCTGTCCGCGATCATCTGCTGGACCAGTTCGGGCTCGACCGCGCTGCGGGTCGCGCGCGAGCGGCCGAAGCCGCCGGTGGTCGCGATCACGCCGAATCTGGCGACCGGGCGCAAGCTGTCGCTGGTGTGGGGCGTGCATTGCGTGGTCGCCGAAGACGCGCAGGATCTCGACGACATGGTCAGCCGCGCCGGCAGCATCGCCTTCAGGGACGGATTTGCAAGAGCCGGCCAGCGCGTCATCATCGTGGCCGGCGTACCGCTGGGCGCGCCCGGCACCACCAACATGCTGCGCATCGCCTCGGTCGGCCCGGACGGCGACGCGGATATGTGATTTCACAATCGAAATTATCGTCGCCCGGCTTGACCTGGCGATCCAGGACGCTGCGGCTTCTGGACTCTATCGCTGGTGTCACTGGATCACTGGGTCGTCCGGTCAAGCCTCCTCGCAATGACGGCCTCCAGACATGCGTTTAGCTCCCGCGGCGCGATGCGCCCGGGGCTTTGCGTTCGTTTCACACCCTCTCAATCAAAAGAGGGCGCGGGGAAAGCCGGGTGCCGATCGCACCCGCGGTCGTACGCAAAAAGCGCACGAGTAGACCACAGGGCAGCCGGATCATCCGGCTTTCCCCACGCAATGGCTTTACGGCTTATAGGTGATCTCCCCGGTGAGCCATGCACTATTGCCACCGTCGCCGTGCGGATTGACGATACACCCGAGCCCGGTTGAGCCGGTTGCATCTCCACACGACTTGACGCCAGCCTGGGGGCGTCGGAACCATACCATTTCGCCGTACGCGCCCGTCCTGCCAGAGTTCTTGCCGGTCCTCGTGCGTCCCGGCAAGTTCCAGCGAAGACAGTTGGCAGCGCCGTCGGTCTACGCGCCGGACCATCGCTCACGGAGTTCAATCCGCCCTGCAATCCCTTGCGCGCCCGACGCTGTCGCGTCCATCGCATCCCACCGCGCGTTCGTGACCTGCGCAACGTCCCTCGTTCGGGTGAGACGGGCGGATTAGTAAAGGTGATTTGCCCGAAATGTTAAGCGATTTATTTTTGCGCGAGGGGCTTGACATGACTTCTGGTAAACAGAAGTGATTTGCTCGTCGGGTAACGGCCACCCGGAGCCTGACATCGGGCGCGCCATACGCACGACCCGTTCTCGCTCGGCAGGCGCGGCGAGTTTAGCTTCCGGCCGCCGCCGCACAGAGCAGACCGCTGCGAAACGCCGGCTGAATGTTCTCGGCCTCAAACAGCGTGCAGTCGTCGATCACATATGCCACGCCGTTGTCATGCGCGTATCTGAGCTTCCCGGAAATGGTCCGCAGCGCGAGGACGGCCGATGACCTCGAATGCCACTCGTCGTAATAGGAGGGCTGGAACACCACCATCCCGCCATTGAAGAAGTCGACCCAGATGCGGCGATGGGCGGCGGCCTGGAATGCCGCCGCGGACGTCGACAAAAGAAGGGCACGCTGCACATCGGCAGCCGGCATCCGTGCCAGCGAATCGGCGCTGGTGGTCAGGATCAGGAAGTTGCTGTCCGGCGGCGTCGTCGATCTCGCCCAGGCCCCGACGGTCTGCCAGTCCTTTACTGCGGCGGTCAGTTGCTGGTTCAGACTGCCGCGCTGCCAGATTTGCCATGGCAGCACGATCAGGAGCAGACCGGTCAGGATTGCCGGCCGAAGCGCGCCCGGCAGCCTTTGTGGCCGCCAGTGCGCCGCGAGAGCGACGACAACGACGCCCGCGGGGATCAAACTCTTGCTCACGCAGAGACAAAGCAGCAGAACCGGGCCGTAGAGCGTCGATAGTGTCCGCTCCGGACTGCAAAGCCATCGGGTTGAAAGCGCTCCGGCACCCAGGGTGGCAAGCAACTGGATCACCGCACTGCTGCGCAGCAGATGCAGCTTCATGATCGCCGGATGTGACGTCACCAGGGAAACCAGCACACCGATGACGTAGACCGTGAGAATTCCGAGGAAGGCCGCAGTGAATTCCGATGCCGGATGTTCAAGGGCTTTGAACGAGAGCCAGCCGAGCGCGATCACGCTCAGCAGCATGAAAATATCCATCGGAGAGTTCGCATCGATCAGATAATGCGAGCCGTACCACTCCCGCAGAAACGCACCATAGTCGAAGGTGATCGGCGCTCGCAGCTCGGGGTTGGAAAGTGCATTGTACAGTACCGGCGAGGCCAGAACGGCAAAGCCGATCGCACCTGGAACCGCTTGCAGGAAGAGCGAGCGCAGCTCGACCTTGCCCGCACGAAGCGATGCAAGCGCGATGAAGGCGATCGGTGCCAACACCCACAGACCCATGAAAGCGTTGATCAGGAAGGTTGCGCCGGCGCAGAGCAGCGCGGCGGTGAAGCGCCCCCGGGCGGCCAGGAAAATCGCCAGCAGGATCGTGCCGTTGGCGATTTCGGAGTGCGAAAAGAACACCAGGAAGAGGCCGCCGTGCCCGGCGAAGCTGTTGCCGTCCAGCAGGACCGTGAAGCAGATGATCGCGGCAAAGATCAGACGCTCGCGCAGGCTGTTGATGCCCAGCAGCGACGCACAGCACATGAAGCCGACCATCGACAGCAGCCGCGACGCATAGAACAACAGCAGAAAAATTCCGTATCCACCGTCGGCGAATTTCGGAACCGCCGCCAGCGTGAGCCACACGCCAGACGAGAAATACTTCAGCGACTGGACGAAGGCGTCATTGGCGAATTGCGGCTCGTCATACAGGCGTTCCATGATCGGCAGATGGAACTGGTTGTTCGAGACGCCGAAAACGAAACCCGTGAAGGCGCACGACAGCAATGCCGCGACGATGCAAACGACCGCGGTCTGCGGCGCTGTGGCTTCCGCGTTCCAGTTGATGCTGCGAAAGCGCTGGCTGGCGATGCCTTGGGCATCGAGGTTCGCTCGCATCGCATAGGCCTCAGCGGATATCCCGGTCCGGAAGTCCGTACGATAGCGGCCGCTGGTTAACGAAAAATTCAAAGCGGTGTCACGGCGCCGGCCGGCGGAGGGGAAAGGCCGCCGGAACGCCTTAAGCGCCGACCAGCGCTTTCGCCGGCAGCACCGCCTGCACCACGAGGCCGCGGGCGCGGGCGTCCATCACGCCGACGGCGCGCAGCGCGAGCAGCGTCACGGTTTGCACGGCGTCACGCAGTTTCCCGGAATCATCGGTGTTGTCAGGCGCCAGCGGCCCGACCAGCGATTCATGCAGCGCGCCCAGCAACGCGGTGGCGGCCAATGCCGTGTCCTGCGCCGGCAGATGCCCGGCGCGAACCGCGGCGTCGATTCGCCCTGCGATCTCGCCGGCGATCTCGCGCCGGCTGGCCAGCCGGGACGCGGTGACGTCGACATCGACCGGCTCGGCCAGGATGCCCCAGGCGAGCTTGCGTTGCGACAGCACATGCACCGCCACCGTGGTGACGGCGGCCGCCAGCGCCGAGGATGGCCCGGGGGCGGCATCGGCGGCGCGGCGGATCGCCGCCAGTTCGTCGCGCGAGACGTCGGCGATCAGTTCGGAAATCAGATCGGCCTTGGAGGGGAAGTAGCGATAGACGGTGCCGGCCGCGACATTGGCCCGGATCGCCACCGGGGCGATCTGCACCGCGGCCATACCGCCTTCGGCCGCGGCGTCCCGCGCCGCCGCCAGGATGGCGCTCCGCCGCGCCGCCAGCCGCTTCACCACCTGATGGGTTCGCCGATAGACCATGGCGCGTTTCTCATCCCGGCGCGGAGCTGGCCGGATCGCCCGGCCGAGCACGCGCACTGCAGTCCTTTAAACAGCGATTACCTGTCGCTTTGAAGAACTGAACAACTATTCACGGCCGATGACAAGGGACAATTATTGAGTTCAGAATGTCGGCGGAGGCCCCGGTATCGCCCACCCGCGATCACCTCAGGTGGCGGCCGACACCATCGACTGCGCCGGCTCAGGCCGCCGCCACAGGCTGGCATGGCGCAGCACAAGAGCAGCCACGATCAGCGTGGCGCCGAAGCCGAGCGGCACCCCGGTGAGGATGAAGCCCGCGATCAGGGCCAGCGCGCAAGCCAGCGCCGGAAGCTCCCAGGCGAGGAAGCCGTTCGAAAGCCCCATGCGGACCAGGAAAGCGACCGGTATCGCCAGCACCATCATGTCGTACATGAAGAGATATGGCGTGGTCAGCAAGGCGCCCGTCGCGAGCGCTGCGGCCTTCACGGCGTAGCGCACCCGGCTCCGCCACATCAGCGTCAGCACCACCGCCACCGAGGCCGCAAAAATCCAGTGGAATATCCAGGCCAGCGCTTCGGTGCCGCCGAAGGTTCGCACCAGCGCGAACAGGCTCTGCATCTTCCACCATGGCGCCTTGCCTTCGGTGAGGAAGGCCTGTGAGAACATCGGCATCCAGTGAAAGAACGCCTGCCAGCTCTCGGTACCGAAGGCGAGCCACGATGCAAAGGCCATGGCCACTGTCACTGTCGCCGCGGTGAAGAACACCGTCCATTGCGACGCAGCGATCAGCACCAGCGGAAACAGCAATCCGTATTGCGGCTTGTAGCTGAGCAGCCCGAGGCAAATGCCGGAAAGGATCGGCCGTATGGGCATCAGATAAAGCGTGCCGCCGATCAGCGCGGCGGTCAGAAAACCATTCTGGCCGACCAGCACATTGTTGAACGCCATCGGCACCGCCAACGCCAGCAACAGCCCGAAGGGACGCCCGACGATCGCGCGCATCATGGCGAGATAAGGCACGAGGCTCACCAGCGCCCAGCCGATGAACGCAACCGCGTAGGGAAAATGCGCCAGCAGGCTTGCGACGAACAGAAAGGGCGGCGGGTAGTGCCATGCGAAATAGCCGGTAAAGTTCTGGCCGAGCAGTGCCACTTCGATCTGCTTCTGAATATTCCAATCCCAGGCCTGTGCAGGCTGACCGTCGAGCGCCAGCCGGCCCGCAGCCCAGACGTTGACGAAATCGGTCGGGATGCCCAATCCGGCTGAATCGTAGATCCACCAATGGGCGAGATACGCGGTCGGGAAGAACGAGACATTGATGACGGCCAGCGCAAAGCAGACGTTCAGCAGCGCCGGGGGAATAGCACGGTGCTCGCCTGATATGGTCGGGAAGGATACGGGCGTGGCCATGCGAGATCCCTTGCGCATGCCGCAGCCTCGCGGAAACCGTGCGCCCTCAACCATTAGGCAAACAGGCCTTAAAAAATCTTAAGGTTCTGGGCGGCGACGCCGGGATTTCCGCTGTAGGGAGTTGCTCGGGCACTTCGCTCACAAGCAAACGGGCGCAAGATGCGCCCGTTCTCAAATCAATCCGCTGCGAGCTGCTGCCGGCTCACGCCTGCGGCTGCGGCTCCAGCCCGGCGTCCGGATCAGGACGCGGGCGCGGCTTGCCGGCCGGCGGCACCGCGGAGGTGCGCGGCGTGGTCGGCTCCAACACCGACTCGCGGTTCGGCTTCTTGCCCTGGAGCAGGTCCTGAATTTCGTCACCGCTCAGGGTTTCGAATTCGAGCAGGCCCTTGGCCAGGGTTTCGAGGTCGGCGCGCTTCTCGGTAAGAATGCGGGTCGCTTCCTTGTAGCCCTCTTCGACGAAGCGCCGGATCTCGGTGTCGATCTTCTGAACCGTGGCTTCCGAAGCGTTCTGGGTTCGCGACACCGACATGCCCAGGAACACCTCGTCCTGGTTTTCGCCATAGGACACGGTGCCGAGTTCTTCCGACAGGCCCCAGCGCGTCACCATCATGCGCGCCAGCCTCGTGGCCTGCTCGATGTCGGACGAAGCGCCTGAGGTCACCTTCTCGCGGCCGAAGATCAGTTCTTCCGCCACGCGTCCGCCCATCATGATGGCCAGCCGCGAGGTCATCTGCTCGAGCGACATCGACAGCTTGTCGCGTTCGGGCAGCTGCATCACCATGCCGAGCGCACGGCCGCGCGGAATGATCGTGGCCTTGTGGATCGGATCGGTCGCGATCACGTTGAGCCCGACGATGGCATGGCCGCCCTCGTGATAGGCGGTCAGCATCTTCTCTTCTTCGGTCATCACCAGCGACTTGCGCTCGGCGCCCATCATGACCTTGTCCTTGGCCTCTTCGAACTCGGACTGGGTCACC
>JBKJUA010000057.1:0-9580 GCA_046590305.1 Bradyrhizobium sp. | reverse complement strand
CCGACCGTCGGATCGTCCATGACAAGGAAACGCTGGAACAGGCCGACCCCCGGATACTCGTCCGCCATGTTCCTGATCTCGGCGCCGTTGTCGCGCAGGAAGGCGATGCAGGCCGGCTGCACCGTCCCATCGACGTAAAAGCGGCAGGCCCAGTCCGAATAGAACTTGCGGCAGAGCACCAGATTGATCATGGCGCCATAGGTGTAGAACAGCTGCGGCCCCCAAAGTGAAAACGAAATGACCTTGCGGCCCAAAGGCGGCCCGGCCGGCTCCTTCAGGGCGAACGGCAGCGGGTTGCGACAGGCCTCGGCGTCGCGCAGGTCGAGCGCGCGCTGGCCATGCCGGACCGCGTCGGCGGTCTTGCCGGTATAGAAATGCGCGACCTTGAGGGTATCGAGGATGGTGTGGTCTTCGCCGTGCTGCGCGATGTAGGCTTGCGCCTGCGCGATGGTCTCATCGAAGCGCTTCATGTTCGAAAGCGTCGCAATCCGGGCTTTCTGCAGCCGCGCCATGCCGGGCTGACGGCGGTTCAGTTCCTCGGCCAGCGCCAGCGCCGGCGCCCAGTCGCGCTTCTGGAAGAACGCGTCGAACAGCAATTCTTTTGCCTGCAGATCGTCGGGATCGCGGACGGTGATCGCGCAAAGCTGGACGATCGCCTTGTCGTTGTCGCCGGCCCGGAGCAGTGCGCGAATGGCGTCGTGACGCGGCGCTGCCGGCGGAAGGGTGCCGCTCACAAGGTTGGACATATTCCCGCAGGACCCCGAGGCTTCGAAATATCGCGTCACCCAGCATATAACCGATTTATGCGCAGGTTATAGGGGCGTCCCGGAATCCGGCATCTGGTGCCGCAATCCCCTGATGTGATACCCAAACGGGATGAAGCGGCTGAGGGCATTGCGGCGCTGGTTCAAGCGCAGGTTCGGGATTGCCAGGCTGGTCTGCCTCGCGATCCTGATCGGGCTGGCGGCGCTGCGCGTCGCCGATCCCTTTGCGGTCGAGGAGCTCAGGGTCAGGACCTTCGACGGTTTCCAGGTCATCGAGCCCCGGATGAAGACGGCAAGGCCGGTCAGCATTATCGACATCGACGAGAAAAGCCTGGCGAAGCTCGGCCAGTGGCCCTGGCCGCGGACCCGGGTCGCGGAACTGATCGACAAGCTGACCGCGCTCGGCGCCGTCGTGATCGCCTTCGATATCGTGTTCGCGGAGCCCGACCGGCTCAATCCTGGGATCGCGGCCGACACCATCCCCAATCTCGACGAGGACACCAGGGCCAAGCTGCGCGCGCTGCCGAGCAACGACCAGATTCTGGCCGCTGCGCTCAAGCGCTCCCGCGTGGTGCTGGGCCAGTCCGGCTTTCCCTATGTGCTCGGCGAACTCGATAAATCATTGCCGGTGACGGGGCTGGCGATGCGCGGCGAGGAGCCGCAGCCGTTCCTGATCGATTTCCAGGGGCTGCTGCGCAACGTCCCGGTGCTGGAGCAGGCGGCCGCGGGGCGCGGCCTTTTCACGATCAAGAACGAGCGCGACGGCATCGTGCGGCGGGTGCCCATGATCATGCTGGCGCAGGGCGCGACCATGCCGTCGCTGAGTTTCGAAATGCTGCGGGTGGCCTCCGGCTCCGGCACCATCCTGACCAAGGCCGACAAGGCCGGCCTGCAAAGCGTCGCCGTCTCGGGCTTCGAGGTCCCGACCGATCGCAACGGCCAGGTCTGGGTGCACTTCGCGCGCCGCGATCCGTCGATCTACGTCTCTGCGCTGGACGTGCTGGAAGGCCGCGTGCCGCCCGAGAAGATCGCGCAGAAGCTGGTGCTGATAGGCACCTCGGCGGTCGGATTGCTCGACGTCAAGACCACGCCGGTCGATCCCGTGATGCCCGGCGTCGAAATTCATGCCCAGGTTCTCGAAGGCGTGCTGACCCGAAACGTGCTGTCGCAGCCCAATTGGGCCATATCGGCGGAATTCTTCTTCGCGCTCATCCTCGGGCTTCTGGTGATCGCGTTCGCGCCGATGTTCGGACCGGTCACCCTGGTTGCGGTCGGCGCCCTGTTTGCAACCGTGCTGATCGGAACCTCCTGGTATTTCTACACCCAGCATCGCCTGCTGATCGATTTCACCTATCCGCTGATTTCGACCAGCTCGATTTACCTCACCCTGGTGTTCTCAAGTTTCGTCCGGGAGCAGAAGCAGCGACGGCAGATCCGCTCGGCCTTCGGCCAGTATCTTTCGCCGGCGCTGATCGAGCAACTCGCCCAGTCGCCGGAGAAGCTCCAGCTCGGTGGCGAGGAGCGCGAGATGACGATCATGTTTTCTGACGTCCGCGGCTTCACCACCATCTCGGAATCCTACAAGCACGATCCGCAGGGGTTGACGGCGCTGATGAACCGGTTCCTGACGCCGCTGACCAACGCCATCCTCGATCGCAAGGGCACCATCGACAAGTATATGGGCGACGCCATCATGGCGTTCTGGAACGCGCCGCTCGACGACAAGGAGCACGAGATCAACGCCTGCGAGGCCGCCCTCGACATGCTGGAGCGGATCGACGAACTCAACCAGGAACGCGAGACCGAGGCGCGGGACGGCGGCCACGTCTATATCCCGATCAATGTCGGCGTCGGCCTCAATACCGGCGTCTGCGTCGTCGGCAATATGGGGTCGAACCTGCGCTTCGACTATTCGGTGCTGGGCGACAGCGTCAATCTGGCGTCGCGGCTGGAAGGGCAGTCCAAGGAGTACGGCTTTCCGATCATCATCGGCTCGAAGACCGCGATGGCGGTCAAGGACCGGTTTGCGATTCTCGAACTCGACTTCATCATGGTCAAGGGCAAGAAGGAGCCCGAGGTGATCTATGCCATCGCCGGCCGCGAGGATACCGCACAATCCGAGACGTTTCAGCGATTGCGCAACCTGACCATCGAAATGCTGGCGTGCTACCGCAGCCGCGACTGGGACGGCGCGCTGGCGGCGATCGAACGCGGCCGCAAGACCGACGACGTCCAGGCGCTGGACTATCTGTACGGTTTGTACGAGGCGCGAATCCGCCTCTATCAGAAAAACCCGCCGCCACCAGACTGGAACGGCGCATTCGCGCTGCTGACGAAGTAGCGTTTTCTCGTCGTCCCTGCGAGCGCACTAGGGACCCATACGCCGCGGCCTCACGGTGAAACGCAGGTGTTGGATATCTCCTGCAACAACCGACGTCCGGGATTATGGGCCCCTGCGTTCGCAGGGACGACAGCGAGGTTTTTCTACTCCAACCCGATCGTAGTCAGGTCCTGAAACCAGTGCTGCGCCTGCACGAAGTTCTTCACCTTGGGCGACAGGGCGTGCGGGTTGGTGTCGTGCACCACCCACACCAGCGTGGCGTCGTCGACGATCATCGCATGGGCCTGCGCCAGCAATTCATCCTGCCTGGCGACATCGAAGTTCTGCTTGGCCTCATCGATCAGCGCGTCGACCTTCGGATTCCTGTAGCCGCCCCAGTTGACGCCGACCGGCGCGATCTGGCCGGAATGGAAGAAGCGCACGATGGCGTAGAGCGGATCCGAAGTCACATAGGCGATGTTGTTGGAGGTGATGCCGGCATTCATTTCGTCCGCCGCACCCTTGCGCCACGCCGTGTAGAGAGTCTCGAGCTCGACCACCTTGAAGTCGACCTCGATGCCGATTTCCTTGAAACTCTGCTGCAGGAATTCGTTCATCGGCAGCGACAGCATCTGCCCGGTGCCGCCTTGCGCGATGACGAAGGTGGTCTTCAGCGGCTTGGCTTTTGAATACCCGGCTTCCTCGACCAGCTTCTTCGCCGCCGCCAGGTCGTATTTGAGATCGAAACCCGGCTTGCCAAACCACGGGCTCGACGGATCGACCTGGCCCTTGGCAGGCTTGGCGAGGCCGTTCATCAGGCCGACGACCGCCTCGCGGTCGATCGCGAGGTTGAGCGCCTTGCGCAGGCGGATGTCGGTCCAGGGCGAGCCTGGCAGCACGCTGAGATGGTAATTCCAGACATGCGGGGTGACGTTGTCGACGATCCGCATGCCCGCCGACTTCAGTTGCGGCACCGCGTCCGGCGCCGGTGTTTCGATCAGGTCGACCTGTCCCGCCAGCAGCGCATTGGTGCGCGTCAGCGCTTCCGGCATCGGGATCAGGATGATCTTGTCGGCCTTCGGAAGGCGCTTCTTGTTCCAGTAGTCCGCATTCTTCGACAGCTCCGCGAGTTCGCGCGGCACCAGTTTGGTCAGTTTGAACGGTCCGGTGCCTGAAGGTGAGGCGGCGAACTTGTCCCAGTCCTTGCCGAGCTTCTCATATTGCGCCGGACTGGACACCAGGAACCAGAGCATCTGGTAGGGGAAGAACGAGTCGACAGCCTTGGTGGTGATTTCGATGGTAGTGTCGTCGACCTTGGCATAGCTCGCCACCGAGGGCAGCCGGGTCCTGACCTGTGCGCTCTGCCGCTTGTCGAATTGCGGCGCCTTGTCGTTGAGCACCTTGTCCAGATTCCAGATCACCGCATCGGCGTTGAATTCGCTGCCGTCATGAAATCTGACGCCCTGCCGCAGCGTGAACCGCCATTTCTTCTTGTCGGATTCATCGACCTTCCATTGGGTGGCGAGGCCGGGCACCAGTTTGCCGGGCCGCTCCGACACGTCCATTTCCCAGGCGACCAGCGGGTCGTAGATCGTATAGGCGCTGAATTGATAGGCACCTGCACCGCGATCGGGCTGTCCGGTGGTCAGCGGAATGTCCGCCATCGAGATTCCGTAGCGCACCACGGTCTCGGCCTTCGCCGGTGCGGCGAACAGACCGGCGCTGACGGCGAGTGCCGCGGCAGCGATAAGCTGCGATTTTCGGGTGCGCATGAACCAAGCTCCGTTAGGGGGAAATGGATTGTGCGATGCAAACTTGATGCCAGAATAGGCAACCATTCCCGCCCCGGGCGCGCGGTCACAACGAATTGTGCGTCAAATAGCCTTTCGGAGAATATTCGCTTCCCTTGGCATGCGCGTTGCATGAGATTGCATAAGAAATAGTCATCAAAAACGAGAAGGAGTTGCTGGGATGCGTGTTGAAAAATCTTGGAAGTACCGGGCTGCGACATTCGCGGTGCTGGGTGTCGGCCTGGTCGCCGCGTTGCCGCAGGTGGCCTTGGCGCAAACCACGCTGCGCATTGGCATGACCGCCGCGGATATTCCGCGCACGCTGGGACAGCCCGATCAGGGTTTTGAAGGCAACCGCTTCACCGGCCTCACGATGTATGACGGCCTGACGCTGTGGGATCTCTCCTCCGCCGACAAGCCGAGCGTCGTGATTCCCGGGCTTGCGACCGAATGGAAGGTCGACGATGCCGACAAGAAGAAGTGGACGTTCAAGCTTCGCCCCGGCGTCACCTTCCACGACGGCTCGCCATTCAACGCCGACGCAGTGGTCTGGAACGTCGAAAAGGTGCTCAAACAGGATGCACCCCATTTCGATCCGAGCCAGGTAGGCGTCACCGCGTCGCGGATGCCGACGCTGGCATCCGCCCGCAAGATCGACGATCTCACGGTGGAATTGACCACCAAGGAGCCCGACAGCTTCCTGCCAATCAACCTGACCAATCTGTTCATGGCGAGCCCCTCGAAATGGCAGAAGCTGTTCGAGACGGCGGAAGGCGCTGACGCCAAGGCGAAGTCGCAGGCCGCCTGGGCCGGGTTCGCGCGCGACGCCTCCGGCACCGGGCCATGGAAGATGTCGAAGTTCACGCCGCGCGAGCGGCTCGAACTGGTGAAGAATGAGGCCTACTGGGACAAGGCGCGCGTTCCCAAGGTCGACAGGATGCTGCTGTTGCCGATGCCCGAGGCCAACGCCCGCACCGCGGCCCTGCTCTCCGGCCAGGTCGACTGGATCGAGGCGCCCGCGCCGGACGCGGTCCCGCAGATCAAGCAGCGTGGCTTCCAGCTCCAGTCCAACGAGTCGCCGCATGTCTGGCCGTGGCAGTTCTCGCGCGTCGAAGGCTCGCCCTGGAACGACATTCGCGTTCGCAAGGCGGCCAATCTCTGCATCGACCGCGAAGGGTTGAGGGACGGCCTGCTGGCCGGCCTGATGGTGCCGGCGACCGGCACCTTCGAACCCGGTCATCCCTGGCGCGGCAAGCCGACCTTCCAGATCAAGTATGACAAGGCGGCGGCGCAAAAGCTGATGCAGGAAGCCGGCTTCGGACCGACCAAGAAGCTGACGGTGAAGACCCAGACCTCTGCGTCCGGCTCCGGCCAGATGCAGCCATTGCCGATGAACGAGTATCTGCAGCAGGCTCTGGGCGAATGCTATTTCGACGTGCAGCTCGACGTCATCGAGTGGAATACGCTGTTCACCAACTGGCGCCGCGGCGCCAAGGATCCGACCGCCAACGGCGCCAACGCCACCAACGTCACCTATGCGGCGATGGATCCGTTCTTCGCGCTGGTCCGCTTCCTGCAATCGTCGATGGCGCCGCCGGTTTCGAACAATTGGGGTTTCATCAACAATCCCAAGTTCGACGAACTGGTGACCAAGGCGCGCCAGACCTTCGAACCGGCGGCGCGCGATGCGGCACTGGCTGAATTGCATGCGGCCTCGGTCGACGACGCGGCGTTCCTCTATGTCGCCCACGACGTCTCTCCCCGCGCCATGAGCCCCAAGGTCAAGGGATTCGTGCAGCCGAAGAGCTGGTTCGTGGACTTCTCGCCGATCACGATGACGCCGTAACGGGCGGCGTTGCACGTTCTACACCCTCTCCCCTTGTGGGAGAGGGTGGCTGCGATGCGCAGCAGCGCAGACGGGTGAGGGGTCTCTCTCCGCGGATAGAGACCCCTCATCCGGCGCGCTCAAGAGCGCGAGTGCGCTCCAAAGCGCGCCACCTTCTTCCACAAGGGGAGAAGGGAAGTAGACAAAGGTGAATTGTGCTCGTCTATATCGCCCGCCGTATCGTCTATGTGATCCCGATCGTCATCAGCGTGGCGCTGGTGTGCTTTCTCCTCGTGCACATCACGCCCGGGGATCCCCTGGTCGCGGTGTTGCCGGCCGACGCGTCGCAGGAACTGGCAGCGCAATTGCGCATCGCCTACGGCTTCGACCGTCCGCTGCCGGTGCAGTTCGGCATTTGGATGTGGAAGGCGGTCCATGGCGATCTTGGCAATTCCATCGCCACCGGACGCCCCGTGTTGTCAGAAGTCATGCGCGCTGTCGGCAACACCGTAACGCTGGCGATCGCGGCCGCGCTGATCGGTTTCACGCTCGGATTGTTCTTCGGTCTGCTCGCCGGCTATTTCCGCGACACCTGGATCGACAAGGTCGCGACCTCGATCGCGATCGCCGGCGTCTCGGTGCCGCATTACTGGCTCGGCATGGTGCTGGTCATCATCTTCTCGGTGCAACTCAACTGGCTGCCCGCGGTCGGCGCCGGCCCCGGCGGCTCCAGCGCATGGGGCTGGGACTGGGAGCACCTCCGCTATCTGATCCTGCCCGCGATCACCACATCGGTGATTCCGATGGGCATCGTCACCCGCACCGTGCGCGCGCTGACCGGCGATATTCTCTCGCAGGATTTCGTCGAGGCGCTTCGCGCCAAGGGACTGCGCGAGATCCATGTGTTCCGCCATGTCATCAAGAACGCCGCACCGACTGCGATGGCGGTGATGGGCCTGCAACTTGGATACATGCTGGGCGGTTCGATCCTGATCGAAACCGTGTTTTCCTGGCCGGGCTCGGGTCTGCTGTTGAATTCCGCGATCTTCCAGCGCGACTTGCCGCTGCTGCAGGGCACCATCCTGGTGCTGGCGCTGTTCTTCGTGTTCCTCAACCTGATGGTCGATATCACGCAGGCCGCGATCGACCCGCGTATCAAGCGGAGCTGAACCGGTGATTATCCATCCAAGGATCACACCATGAGCGCGATGACAGACACGGCCCTGCAGGCCGCGCCCGCCACCAAGGCGCGGGGCTACTGGGCGACGGTCGGCCGCCGCATCGCGCGCGACAAGGTCAGCATGGTCTGCGCCTTTATTCTGGCGCTGATCTTCCTCTCCGCCGTGTTCGCACCCTGGCTCGGGCTCGCCGATCCCTATCAGGGTTCGATGATCCGCCGGCTCCGCCACGTCGGCACGCCGAACTATCCGCTCGGCACCGACGAACTCGGCCGCGACATGCTGGCGCGCCTGATCTATGGCGGGCGGCTGTCGCTGCTGGTCGGCATATTGCCCGTCATCCTCGCCTTCATGATCGGGACCTCGCTCGGCCTCGTCGCCGGTTACGTCGGCGGCAAGCTCAACACCGCGATCATGCGCACCATCGACGTGTTCTACGCCTTTCCCTCGGTGCTGCTGGCGATCGCGATCTCGGGCGCGCTCGGCGCCGGCATCGTCAACTCGATCGTCTCGCTGACCATCGTGTTCGTCCCGCAGATCACCCGCGTGGCCGAGAGCGTCACCACAGGGGTGCGCAACATGGACTTCGTCGAGGCGGCGCGCGCCTCCGGTGCCGGCGCCTTTACCATCATGCGGGTGCACATGCTGGGCAACGTGCTGGGACCGATCTTCGTCTATGCCACCGGCCTGATCTCGGTATCGATGATTTTGGCCGCCGGCCTGTCGTTCCTCGGCCTCGGTACCAAACCGCCGGAGCCGGAATGGGGCCTGATGCTGAACACGCTGCGCACCGCGATCTACGTCAATCCGTGGGTGGCGGCGTTGCCCGGCGCCATGATCTTCGCAGTATCGATCTGCTTCAACCTGCTCAGCGACGGCATGCGCAGCGCCATGGACATCCGGAACTGACGCCATGAACAAGATCGCCGCAGTCGAACAGCTGGAGAGGATCGAGGATGTCGGCGGTGTCGCGCAACCGCTGCTCCAGGTCAACGGCCTGACAAAGCATTTCCCTGTGCGCGGCGGTCTGTTTGCCAAGCGCAAGACCGTGCGCGCGGTCGACGATGTCTCGTTCTCGATCGCCAAGGGCGAAACCGTCGGCATCGTCGGCGAATCCGGCTGCGGCAAGTCGACCACCGCGCGACTCCTGATGCACCTGATGAAGCGCGATGCCGGCGATATCATCTATGACGGCCTGCAGGTCGGGCGCGCGCTGTCGCTGCGCGAGCTGCGCCGCGGCATGCAGATGGTGTTTCAGGACAGCTACGCCTCGCTCAACCCGCGCCTCACCATCGAGGAATCGATCGCGTTCGGCCCAAAAGTTCACGGCATGGCCGACGACGCCTCGCGCGCGTTGGCGCGCGAACTGCTCGGCAAGGTCGGCCTGCGGCCGGAGAATTTCGCCAATCGCTACCCGCACGAGATTTCCGGCGGCCAGCGCCAGCGCGTCAACATCGCGCGTGCGCTGGCGCTGTCGCCGCGGCTGGTTATTCTGGACGAAGCCGTCTCGGCACTGGACAAGTCGGTCGAGGCGCAGGTGCTCAATCTGCTGGTCGATCTCAAGCGCGAGTTCGGGCTGACCTATCTGTTCATCAGCCACGATCTCAACGTGGTGCGATACATTTCCGACCGCGTGCTGGTGATGTATCTCGGCGAAGTGGTCGAGCTCGGCCCGGTCGACCGGGTTTGGGATGCGCCGGCGC
>JBKJUA010000435.1:0-3484 GCA_046590305.1 Bradyrhizobium sp. | reverse complement strand
GAAGCGCAATTTCGCAGCACGGGGATCCTCGACCACCGAGGCTGCGTTGCTCACCAACGGTGCCAGTCAGCTTTATGTCTCGCTGGGCGAGACCACCGCCGATGGCGCGATCGCGGTGCGCATCTATCACAAGCCGATGGTGTTGCTGATCTGGTGGGGCCCCATCCTGATGGCGCTCGGCGGCGTGCTGTCGTTGTCGGACCGCCGGTTGCGGGTCGGGGCGCCGAAGCCCGCGAAATCCCTGCGCGGCTTGCAGGCGGCGGAGTGATCGTTTGAAACAGATCCGCGCCTTCGTGTTTGCCATGGCCATGATCGCGGGATCGCAGGCGGCTCATGCCGTGCAGCCCGACGAGGTGATGTCCGATCCGGCGAGGGAATCGCGAGCGCGGGATCTGTCGCGCGAATTGCGCTGCATGGTGTGCCAGAACCAGTCGATCGACGATTCCGACGCGCCGCTGGCGCGCGATCTGCGCCTTCTGGTGCGCGAGCGGATCGCGTCCGGCGACAGCGACGCCCAGGTGATCGACTTTCTGGTGGCGCGCTACGGCGAGTTCGTGCTGCTGAAACCAAGGTTCAACGCCCGCACGCTGCTGCTGTGGCTGCTGCCGCCGCTGGCGCTGGCCGGTGGCGGGTTCGCACTGTGGGCCAATATGCGGCGGCGCTCCGGGGCTTCCGCACCGGAAGACGATTCCCTGTTGAAGCTGACGGCGGACGAAGAAGCCCGGCTGGAGCGGCTGCTGGATGAGGGAATATCAACGGAAAAACCGGTCTAAGCCTGCGGCTAAGCCGTTGTCTACCCTGCGATATTCCGCCGCAGCGATATTTCTCTTCATTACAAAAGTTTAATTCCCCCGCCAGCGCGCGGTAAGGCGGAGATCCCCATCTTCAGACCCGTAAGGTGCTTGCCCCCGCACCGTCGAATCAGGCTCTGGAGATTGCTACATGACCGAACGTCCCACCGATTTCTCGTCGCTTCCGTCCTATCGCGCGCCGCGCCGCCAGCTGTTTTCCGCCCGCAAGTTTGCGCTGATGGCCTCGGTCGTGGCCGGCCTCGGCGTCGCCGTTTACGGCTTCAGCCCGTCGCATGGCCCGGTTGATGTCTTCACCAGCGCCGCGCATGCGCAGGTCAGCACCGAAGTCCGCAAGGTGGAGAAGCCGATCGGCTTTGCCGACATCGTCGAGCGCGTGAAGCCGTCGGTAATTTCGGTCAGGGTCAAAATGGCCGAGAAGACCGCTTCCAAGGACGACAGCTCCGGCAACAACGAGGATTCGCCGTTCCAGCCGGGCTCGCCGATGGAGCGCTTCTTCAAGCGCTTCGGCGGACCTGAAGGCTTGCCCCCGGGCCTGCGTGGCGGTCCCCGTGGCGGCCGTACCCCGGTATCGGGTCAGGGCTCGGGCTTCTTCATCTCGCCGGACGGATTTGCCGTGACCAACAACCACGTGGTCGACGGCGCCGACAAGGTCGAAGTCACGCTGGACGACGGCAAGACCTACACCGCCAAGGTGATCGGCGCCGATCAGCGCACCGACCTCGCGCTGATCAAGGTCGACGGCCGCACCGACTTCCCGTTCGCCAAGCTTTCCGCCGGCAAGCCCCGGATCGGCGACTGGGTGCTGGCGGTCGGCAATCCCTTCGGCCTCGGCGGCTCGGTGACGGCAGGTATCGTTTCGGCCAGCGGCCGTGACATCGGCAGCGGTCCGTATGACGATTTCATTCAGATCGACGCGCCTGTGAACAAGGGCAACTCCGGCGGCCCGGCGTTCGATACGTCGGGTGAAGTCATGGGTGTCAACACCGCGATCTATTCGCCGTCCGGCGGCAGCGTCGGTATTGCGTTCTCGATCCCGGCATCGACCGTGAAGAGCGTGATCGCGCAGCTTCAGTCGAAGGGCTCGGTCAGCCGCGGCTGGATCGGCGTCCAGATCCAGCCGGTGACGGCCGATATCGCCGACAGCCTCGGCCTCAAGAAAGCCGAAGGCGCGCTGGTGGCGGAACCGCAGGCCGACGGTCCGGCGGCAAAGGCCGGTATCGCGTCCGGTGACGTCATCACGGCGGTCAATGGCGAGCCGGTCAAGGATGCCCGCGAGCTCGCCCGCACCATCGGCGCCCTGGCGCCCGGCGATGCGGTGAAACTGAACGTGCTGCACAGGGGCCAGGACAAGGTCGTCAACCTGACGCTCGGCCAGTTGCCGAACACGGTCGAAGCCAAGGTCGACACCGACAAGGAGAAGGGTAGCGCGTCCAAGGGCACCGACGAGCCGAGGCTGGGCCTGACGCTCGCGCCAGCCAACAGCGTTGCCGGCGCCGGCAAGGACGGCGTCGTGGTAACCGAGGTGGTTCCGAAGAGTGCGGCGGCAGAGCGTGGCTTCAAGGAAGGCGACGTGATTCTCGAGGTCGCCGGCAAGAGCGTCACCAATGCCGGAGACGTGCGCGAAGCCATCAATGCGGCGCGCACCGACAACAAGAACAGCGTGCTGATGCGGGTCAAGAGCGGTGCGTCGTCGCGCTTTATCGCGGTGCCGCTGGCGAAAGGCTGAGCGCGCACGGATTGCGAGATGGAGGGTGTCGCCGGCATTAGTCGCCCCCGCCGACGGCTCTTTCCGGGGGGCGGGCCTTAAAGCCCGCTCCCACCAGTTCCCTTTCGATGGAATACGCCCCCCTCCGTCGGAAGGGTCCAAAGGGCGGTGAAGTCCCCCAGCTTCACCGCCCGCTTTTTCGCTTAACCGCGAGGCAACGGGTCGCCTTGCATGAGGATGCCGGCCGCGCCATGGTGACAGAGAGCTCAACTTTCCTGACCGCACCTGATCGCCATATGCGCCTTTTGATTATCGAAGACGACCGCGAGTCCGCCGACTATCTGGTCAAGGCGTTTCGCGAGGTCGGCCACATCGCCGATCTCGCCGGCGACGGCGAGGAAGGCCTGTCGCTTGCCGAATCCGGCGACTATGACGTGCTGGTGATCGACCGCATGTTGCCGAAGCGCGACGGCCTCTCGGTGATCGGCAGCTTGCGCGAAAAGGGCAACCGCACGCCGGTGCTGATTCTCTCGGCACTCGGGCAGGTCGATGACCGCATCAAGGGCCTGCGCGCCGGTGGCGACGATTACCTGCCAAAACCCTATGCCTTCGCCGAACTGCTGGCGCGGGTCGAAGTGCTGTCGCGCCGCCATGGCGGTCCGGCCGAAGAAACCAGCTACCGGGTCGGCGATCTCGAACTCGACCGGCTTTCGCACCGGGTCGCGCGCGGCAAGGACGAATTGACGCTGCAGCCGCGCGAGTTCCGGCTGCTGGAATATCTGATGAAGCATGCCGGGCAGGTGGTGACGCGAACCATGCTGCTGGAAAACGTCTGGGACTATCATTTCGATCCGCAGACCAACGTCATCGACGTGCATATTTCGCGGCTGCGCTCCAAGATCGACAAGGGTTTCGAGCGGCCCTTGCTGCACACGATCCGCGGCGCAGGCTACATGATCCGTGACGG
>JBKJUA010000365.1:0-6019 GCA_046590305.1 Bradyrhizobium sp. | reverse complement strand
CTAGAACGTCACCACGCCGCGGATCGATTCGCCGCGTTTCATCAGTTCGAATGCGGTGTTGATCTCGGGCAGCGGCATCACATGGGTGATCATCGGATCGATCTCGATCTTGCCCTGCATGTACCAGTCGACGATCTTCGGCACATCGGTACGGCCGCGCGCGCCGCCGAAGGCGGTGCCTTTCCAGACCCGGCCGGTCACCAGCTGGAACGGGCGGGTTGAAATCTCCGCGCCAGAAGGCGCCACGCCGATCACGATCGACTGGCCCCATCCGCGATGGCAGGCTTCCAGCGCCTGCCGCATCACCGTGACGTTGCCGGTACAATCGAACGTGTAATCGGCGCCGCCGATCTGGTCGGCGCCTGATTTGGTCATGTCGACGAGGTGAGGGACGAGGTCCTTGCCGAGATCTTTGGGATTGACGAAGTGGGTCATGCCAAAACGCTCGCCCCAGGCCTTGCGGTCGTTGTTGATGTCGACCCCGATGATCATGTCGGCGCCGGCCAGCCGCAGGCCCTGCAGCACATTGAGCCCGATGCCGCCGAGCCCGAACACGATCGCCTTGGCGCCTTGTTCGACCTTCGCGGTGTTGATGACCGCGCCGATGCCGGTTGTGACGCCGCAGCCGATGTAGCAGACCTTGTCGAACGGTGCGTCTTCGCGGATTTTTGCCACCGCGATTTCAGGCAGCACCGTGAAATTGGCGAAGGTGGATGTGCCCATATAGTGATGGATCGGCTTGCCGCCGATCGAGAACCGCGAGGTGCCGTCGGGCATCAGGCCCTGGCCCTGGGTGGCGCGAATCGCGGTGCAGAGATTGGTCTTGCGCGACAGGCAGGACGGGCACTGCCGACATTCCGGCGTATACAGCGGAATGACGTGATCGCCCTTCTTGACGCTGGTGACGCCGCGGCCGATATCGACCACGACGCCGGCGCCCTCATGACCGAGAATAGCCGGGAATAATCCCTCGGGGTCGGCGCCGGACAGCGTGAACTCGTCGGTATGGCAGATCCCGGTGGCCTTGATCTCGATCAGCACTTCGCCCTCGCGCGGGCCTTCGAGCTGCACGGTGGTGATTTCCAACGGCTTGCCGGCAGCGACAGCGACGGCGGCACGAACATCCATGGTATTCCCCATTTCTTCGATCTGCGTCTTCCGGCGAGCGGGCCCGCGGGATTTACGATTGCCGGATAGCATATGTTCAGGCAATCAGACCTGCAAATGAACCGAGATTTCGAAAATATTGCCGCACGAGCGGCGCCGGCGATTTTTGTCCTTCTCTGGAGCACCGGCTTTATCGCCACCAAATACGTCCTGCATAATGCCGAACCGCTGACATACCTCGCGATACGGATGGCGCTGGTGGTGGCGCTGATGGCGATCATCGTCGCGATTGCCCGCCCGGTATGGCCCAACCGCTCCGAGATCGGCCATAGCATCATCGCGGGCATTCTGGTGCATGGGTTCTATCTCGGCGGCACTGCGGTAGCGATTTCGCTTTCGATTCCGGCAGGACTCTCGGCGCTGATTCCGGGGCTGCAGCCGCTCCTGACATCAACCCTGGCGAACCGCTGGCTCGGCGAGCGCGTCACGCCGCTGCAATGGACCGGGTTGCTGCTCGGGCTCGCCGGTGTGGTGCTGATCCTGCACGACCGTCCGATGGGCGGGCAGGCGGGCTGGGGCTGGCTGGCCTCGGGCGTGTCGCTGGTCAGCATTACCCTGGGCACGCTGTACCAGCGGCGCTATTGCAACCGCATCGACTGGCGTTCCGGCAATCTGGTGCAGTACGTCGCGGTCACGGTGCTGTTCGGCGCAGCGGCATGGCTGTTCGAGAGCAATGTGGTGCACTGGACACAGGAGTTCGTGCTATCGCTGGTCTGGCTCGCGGTGGTGCTGTCGATCGGGTCGATCGGACTGTTGTACTGGCTGATCCGGCGCCAGGCGGCGACCTCGGTGGCGAGCCTGTTCTATCTGGTGCCGGCGGTGACTGCCGTCATGGCCTATGTTCTGTTCGACGAGGGGCTCGATACCATCGCCATCATTGGCATGGTGGCGTGCGCCGCCGCGGTGTTTTTGGTCAACCGGCGCGCGTCGGCCTGACGGGTGTTCGCTTCAAAAACAAAAGCCTCCGGGCTTCACCTGAAGGCCAGTGAACGCGATGCCGGTGGCAATCAGCGCTTCGACTTCCTGGCTTTCTTTTTCCTCTTGGCGGTTTTCTTCGCGGTTTTCTTGGCGGCCTTCTTGGCCGACTTTTTCACCGCGGATTTCTTGCCAGATTTCTTGCCAGCCTTTTTGGCCTTCTTGGCTTTCTTCTTCGGCGCTGCCTTGGTCACCGCTTTCTTGACGGCTTTCTTGACCTTCCGGGCGGTCTTATTGACCTTCTTGACCAACGTCTTGGCGGCTTCGGCGGTTGCCGTTGCGGCACTGCTCACCGCATCCGTCACTTGTTCGAGAACCGGCTTATCGTCGTCCATGTCGTCCCCCAGTGTTGCCGAAGCCGTAACGATAGCCGGTTTCTCACATGTGTAAAGCCGACGCCGCGACTACTCAACCACGACGGGTTTTCGCATAGGCTTCGAGCGCGCGTTCGCGTCCTCGCTTGTGATCGACGATCGGCTGCGGATAGGTCGTGCCGAGTTCCACGCCCGCGGCCTTGAGTTCGAGCGGCGAGGCACTCCAAGGCTGGTGGATCACGCCCGCCGGCAGTTGCCCAAGCTCGGGCACCCAGCGCCGGACATAGGCGCCATCGGGATCGAATTTTTCACCCTGCAGGATCGGATTGAAGACGCGGAAATAGGGTGCGGCATCGGCGCCGGAGCCGGCCACCCATTGCCAGTTGGCGGGATTGCTGCCGGCGTCGGCATCCACCAGCGTGTCCCAGAACCACTTCTCGCCATCGCGCCAGTCGATCAGAAGATGCTTGACCAGGAAAGACGCCACCACCATCCGCATCCGGTTGTGCATGGTGCCGGTGTGCCAGAGCTGGCGCATCCCGGCATCGACCACGGGATAGCCGGTCTGGCCACGCTGCCACGCGCCCAGCGCCTTGTCGTCGCGCCGCCAGGCAAACGCGTCGAAGGAGGGCTGCAGGTTGCGATCTGCAAGGTCTGACACGTCGAACAGCAGATGCCGGCAGAATTCGCGCCAGCCCAACTCGCTCAGGAACTTGTCGATATCGCCCGCAAGGGCAGGCCGCGCGGCCGCCGCAAAGCGCGCGGCGTACCAGACCTGCCGCGGGCTGATCTCGCCAAACCGCAAATGCGGCGACAGCCCGGAGGTGCCGTCGCGATCGGGCCGGTCGCGCTGGACGGAATAGCCGGACACACCGGTTTCCAGAAAGGCGTTGAGCCGGGACTGTGCCGAACTCTCGCCCGGCTCCCAGGTCTGGCGCAGCCCGCCCGCCCAGTCGGGATGCGATGGTTCCAGCCGCCAGGTCTCGAGCCTGTCGCTCGCGACATCAGGTGCCGGACCGAGCTTGGTGGGCGCCGGCAATGGCTTTGGCGGATCGCCTGATGCCTGCACCCGTCGCCAGAACGGCGTGAATACCCGCAACCCCCGTCCTTCCTTGTTGCGGATCGAAAGCGGAGTTGCCAGCAGATCGCCGGGAAAGCTGTGCGCGGCAACGCCGATCGCCTGCAGGCTTGCTGCGACCTGTTCGGCGGCGGCCAAATGCGGCGCCTGCGCGATCTCATTCCAGAACACCGCGACAGAGCCGGTCTCCCGCGCCAGGGCGGCAATCACCTTTGCCGCGGGTCCCCGCCGCAGCACCAGCTGAGAGCCCAGCGAAATCAGGCCTGCCTGCAAGGCCCGGAGCGACTGCGCCAGCCACCAGCGCGCCGCGCCGCCAAGCGGACGCAGCTGCACGCTAGTTTCGTCAAGGACATAGATGCAAACCACCGGCGCGCCGGTCTGTGAGGCGGCATGCAAGGCAGGGTGATCGGTGAGGCGGAGATCGTCGCGAAACCAGACGATGTGGGGGGAAGCGGATTTGGCGGCCATCATGCGTTCAACGCGGAAGGCGCGATTTGGGTCGCGCGCAGGTGGGTTGCAACTTTATCGGTCGAGATACGTATTACAAATCAGGATGCGCAAGGAGCGCCGGAGGCTGCCTGTGAACCGTTATACCGCTCTTTATCTGGCGACCCTGGTCGTCATGGTCCCGCTCGATTTCCTGTTTCTCGGCATTCTCGCCAAGGGCTTCTTCACCTCGCAAGTCGGCGACATGCTCGGCGAGATCAGGCTTGCGCCCGCGATCCTGTTCTACCTGCTCTATCCCGTAGGGATCCTGATTTTCGTCAGCGGCACGGCCGGCGCCAGCTGGCAGTCGACATTGCTCTATGGCGCGCTGTTCGGCTTCTTCTGCTACGCGACTTTCGAACTGACTTCATTATCCCTGCTCAAGCACTGGACCTGGCCGGTCGTCATTGTTGACGTGGCATGGGGTTCGTTCGTTACGGCGGTGTCTGCGACATCAGGTTTGCTGATTGCCAACCGGCTCGCGCCGCCCCACTAAATCAAAAAGGGGAGGCGCGACGCATCCCCTTTTCGCTGGCTGGTCCGTCGCCGTCACTTCGGTTGCGGCACAATCCGGATATACGGCTTGGGCGATTTCCAGCCCTGCGGATAGATCGTCCTGGCCTCGTCGTCGGTGACGGAGCCGGCGATGATGACATCCTCGCCCTGTTTCCAGTCGGCCGGCGTCGCGACGCGATGCCTGGCGGTCATCTGCAGCGAATCGATCACGCGAAGGATCTCCTGGAAATTGCGTCCGGTCGTCATCGGATAGACCAGCACCAGTTTGATTTTCTTGTCCGGCCCGATGACGAAGACGTTGCGGACCGTCTGGTTGTCGGCGGCGGTGCGTGTGGCGGGATCGCCGGAGGTCGAGGCAGGCAACATGTCGTAGAGTTTCGAGACGTTGAAATCGGTGTCACCGATCATCGGATAATTCGGCGCGGCTCCCTGGGTTTCCCGGATGTCCTCGGACCATTTTGCGTGCTTGTCGACGGGGTCGACGCTGAGCCCCATCAGCTTGACGCCGCGCTGGTCGAATTCCGGTTTCAGCCTGGCCAGTGTGCCGAGTTCGGTGGTGCAGACCGGGGTGAAATCCTTCGGGTGCGAAAAAAGGAGCGCCCAGCTGCTGCCGATCCAGTCATGGAATTTGATTTTTCCCTCGGTGGTTTCAGCTTCGAAATCCGGGGCGAGCGCGCCAATCTGGAGAGCCATTTTTAGACCTCATGTCATTCAAGTTACAGGTGAATTTATCGTTTTCACTATAACGGGCGGCGGCCCTTAAGTGAACCGGCGCGCGACAAAAGGATAGATCCTTCTCTGCCGGCAGGAACCCGTAGCAATTTCTTGCCCGCCGCGCCCGTGCGGCGAAACGACCGAGATCGCCGCTGCCATCCGACCGCCCCGATATTGCCGTTTATCGCGCCCAAGACGCCCGGCTCGGGCAATTCCGCGAACCATGACGGAAGTCACAGCGACAAATCGGCAACTAACCTAAAAATCTCGCGATCGAGGTTTTGATTCGTTAACCACTCGTTTACGCCCCCATGAAAAAGCTGACCAGAACAAGAAAATGAGAAGTGTACCAATGTCTGCCTATGCCGGAATACTTGCCGACCGTATCGGCACCCTCGAACCATCCAGAATTTCCTGCCGCGATACTGCCGCCATTGCCCTCACTGTCGTGCGCGATGGCGTGATCACCGGCGAGGGCCCCACCACCAGGGGCCGTGTTCATTTTTCCCGTGCGCTGGATGCCGATGATGCCGCCTGGTGCGCGCGCATCCTGACCGCGACCGCCGTCGAGCATCAGCCGGTCAGCCGCGCCGAAGCCGAAGCGCTGTTCGAAATCAACGATGCCGCCGCCGAGCGCAGCGACGAGGGCGTGTTCGACGACTTGCTGGCCAAGGCGGTCGTGCACCATGCCGCTTCCGCGTCCGGCCTCGCGGTGCCGCCGCGCACCGTGGCGCTGTCACCGGACACGGCGATCGAAAGCTGGGCACCG
>JBKJUA010000252.1:0-7408 GCA_046590305.1 Bradyrhizobium sp. | reverse complement strand
GCCGGGCGCCCGATGCGCCCGATAGCCGCGTGTGCCATGGGTAGTGGTAGAGCGCACACGCGTTAGTCAGGTCACACCGGAATCACCCGGCACTCCCCGCGCAATGGTTTACGGCTTATACGTGCTCTCCTCGGTGAGCCCTGCGCTTTTGCCACCGTCGCCCGCGCTGCCTTAAGCTGCGAACTTGACACCAGCCTGGGGGTGTCGGAACCACACAATTTCGCCGTCCACTTCCAGCGCCCTGGTCAGGAGCGCCATCCGCGTCCACCGCATCCCCGTCCCGCATTGGTGACCTTGCGCAACGCCCCTCTGAAGTGGGACGGGATGGCGTGATTCTTACAGGTGATTTGCCTTTCGGAAAAAGCGAAATTTTACCCGACGGGTTAATTTGTCGCATCACGTCGGGTTGGCCGCAGGACGGTACTGAACGCGCGGGAACGTGGAGATACTGCGCTCACCAGATGTCATCGCCTGACTTGATCGGGCGATCCATTTCGCTGCGGCTTCGATTGATCTCTAGCGTTGCTGGAATACCGGGTGCCCGGTCGGAACGGGGCGATGACAGCGGTGGTTATGGGCACACCGTGCAGATGCGCTTTGCAAGCAGGAAACGCCTGGCGCAGCTCTTACTGTTTCGCCAGCGAAATCGAAAACTCGCCGTTGCGGACGCGAGTCGGCAGGCCCTCGACGAATTTCGCCACCGCGTCCTCGCCATAGGTGCCGACCAGCTCGGCGAACGCCGCGAACAGGCTGGCCTGCGCCAGGCAGTCGCCATCGACGCCGTCGTGCCGCGCTTCCGCCCAGGCCTCGTTGAGATAGCCGAGCGCCGCCTGTTTCTGTTCGTGATCGGGCAGCGGGTCGCGGGCGGTAGTGAAGGACACTGGATGGCTCATGGCACACTGGCGGCACTGCGCGCGATCCAGGGCGGAACGCGTCTGATGCGGGAGGTGTAGCATGAGCCGCGGGCCGCCTAGGCCAGTTCTTTAAGAAAGGTTAACGGGGGTTTCCGTTTGGTGTTGCACCGGGAACCGACCCCGAGCGAGCTGCAACGGCGCGTGCTAGTTGGCGTAGCGCGCGGTGAGATCCCGCGCGATCTTCGAGCCTTCCTCGATATAGCGGCGGATCGCGATCGAGGCGGCCGGCGTGCAGGTCCGGTAGGTCTGCTGAAAGCCGTTATAGCCGCGGTTGAAGCCCGCGATCATGCGGGCGCGGCGCTCGCCGGAGGGGGTTTCGGCATCGACCAGCGCCTGCATTTCGTTGCGCCATTTGAGGCCTTCATTGGTGCCGCAAATGCCCCTGAGATAGTGCAGGGTGCCGAGGATCTCGGCCAGTCGCTGCAGGTCGCCGTCGAACGGCGCGGCCGCATCCTGGGCCCGCGCAGGGCTGGAAACGCACGCCGCGATCAGGATGAGAGCAGCCAGAAAATGCTTTGAAAAATGCTTGGCCATGAAGGGTTCCGGACCGCCGTGATATGCCTTTTCAATGCGCTGGAAGCAAGGCAATCGGGATCGGGAGGCTCAGGTCCGGAGCACCCGCCGGGCCGCCTCGATGATCCCGGGCAGCCCGTCGGTGATCTTGAGATCGCCGAGGTTTTCCGGCGCCAGCCACCTGAAATCATCGTGCTCGTCGTTCAGAACGGGCTCACCGGAGCCCCAGCGCGCGGCAAACGACATGATCACGTAATGCCCGCCGCCGCCCGCGCCCGGGACCACTTCGCGCCACCCGGCGAGGCCGGCGATTTCGATCTTCAACGCGGTTTCTTCGTCGACCTCACGATGCAGGGCAGTGTGCAGCGTCTCTCCGAATTCGACCCGGCCGCCGGGCAGTGAATAGGAGCCCCTGGCCGGTGACGTTGCCCGCCGCACCAGCAACACCTTGCCATCGCGAAAGATCGCCGCCGAAACGGCCAGTTGGGGATGCAACGGCTGAACCGGGGAGGTCACGGGCTCAGTTGGCCATGATGTAGTCGATGTCGGCCTCGCGGTCGCCATTGATGATGCCGCCGGCCTGCATCACCAGCGGCTTGACCCAACCGGTGGCCTGTTCGGCCAGGATGGCGCGAGACTTGTCCTGCTGGACCTTTTGCATGGCATCGCTCACCGCCGACAGGATCGAGGTCATGGCACTGGTGACATTGTCGAATGCGGTGCGGATCTTCGGATCCGCGGTATCATAGGCCGAGATCGCGAGGTCGCGGGCCTTGAAGTTGGATGCGGTGAAATGCTCGGCATAGGACAGCGGATGCCAGCCGAGGAAATCCTCGGCGCATTCCGGCATGTCCGGGACCATCTCGAGCAGCATGATGGCTTCGTTGAAGTGATTCAGATAATCGGTGGCGAGCCCGGTGCGGGGGTTGATGTTGGCGGCCCGCAACAGGGCCGCGCGCGCGGCGGCATCGCCGCCACTGGACTTGCCTGGTGCCGAACGGTCTGATGATACGGATGTGGCAGCCGTCGTGGTCATCCGGCGCAGTCTTGACGTTTGAAGTTAAAAGGACCTGAACAGATACCTATTTAGGCCACAGAATGTGCGGACGCTTCGTCATAACCTCGCCCCCGGCGGCCCTACGGCAGATTTTCGGCTATCTCGAGCAGCCCAATTTCCCGCCAAGGCATAATATTTCACCGACACAACCTGTACCTGTCGTGATCGTGGAGAACGGTATCCGGCATTTCCGGCTGATGCGCTGGGGGCTGTTGCCGGCCTGGGTCAAGGACGCCAGGAAATTCGCCCTGGTGATCAATGCGCGCGCGGAAACCGCGGCGGAAAAACCCGCCTTCAAGAACGCGATCCGGCGGCGGCGCTGCCTGATTCCAGCCGACGGCTATTATGAATGGCAGGGTTCGGCAAAACCCAAGCGGCCCTACTTTATCCACCGCCGCGACGGGCAGCCGATCGGCCTCGCCGGGCTGGCAGAAACCTGGATTGGTCCGAATGGCGAGGAACTCGATACCGTGGCGATCGTCACGGCGGCGGCCAGCGCCGATCTCAGCGTGTTGCACCACCGCGTCCCCGTCACCATCCACGCGCGCGATTTCGAGCGCTGGCTCGACTGCAGCGATGACAGCGCCGAGGGCGTCATGGGGCTGCTGGCCGCGCCGGAAGCAGGCGAGTTCGCCTGGCACGAGATTTCAACAAGGGTCAACCGCGTCGCCAATGACGACGCGCAACTGATCCTGCCGATCACCGCGGAGCAACGGGCGGCGGAGGAGCCGAAGCCGGCGAAAAAGGCGCCGCGCAAGGTCGTGGCGTCGGCTTCCGGGGACGAAGGACAGGGGAGTTTGTTTTGAATTGTCGTCCCTGCCAACGCAATGCGTTCGCAGGGACGACGATCAGTGTTACTTGTCGCAATTCACCAGCCAATGCCGAGCAACGCCTTCACCTTCATCACGGCGCTATCCGGCGTCGTCAGCACCTGAAGGCCCGAGGCCGCGGCAACCAACTCCGCAGCCGGTGCCATGCTGTATTGCGCCAGTGCGATCAGGTCGCAGTCGCGCAGATCGCGTGAGGCTTCCACGACCAGCCGATCGTGCTCGGCGCGGTCGCCGCGATCCAGCGCCGCCAGTGCGCCTTCCGCCAGCTTCGGCACGATCTCGACGGACGCGGGAAATTCCGGCGGCATCGAAACGAGTGTCGGCGCGAAGGTCGAGAGCAAGCCGATGCGGCGGCCTTTGCTGACGGCTTGTTCGATCATCGCCTGGTTCGGCTTGAGCACCGGCATCGGCGCATGCGCGCGCGCCACGGCCTCGATGCAGGGGCCGAAGGCCGAGCAGGTGAACAGGATGGCGTCGGCGCCGGTCGAGGCGGCGTAGCGTCCGAGCGACAGGAAGCGTTCGGTCATCGCCTCGGTGAGGCGGCCGTCTCGCGCCAGATCCGCCGACAGGCTGTCGTCGAGCAGATTCATCAGACGGGCATCCGGCCACAGCCGGGCGAACGAGGCCTCGATCGGCACGATCGAATGTTTTAAGGCGTGAATCAGAGCGATGCGCATGTTGTGACTTTCGCTTACGGCGTCAGTTCGCGGCCGTCGAGCCACTTTGCAAAGATGATGCGGTGCTGCTCGCCATAGCCGATCGACTGGTAGAACGCCTGAACCTTGCTGTTGTCGGGCCGCACCATCAGTTGCAGCTTTTCGATGCCGGCCTGGCGAAGCCAGTCCTCGGCCGCATGCATCATCGTGCGGCCGTGGCCCTTGCCGCGATGTCCGGGATCGGTGGCGACGTAATAGACCCAGCCGCGATGGCCGTCATGTCCGACCATCGCGGTGGCGACGATCGCGCCGCCGTCACGCCCGACCAGCACCGCCGCGTTCGCTCCCTTGCGCGCGAGCGCGATGTCGGCGGCGGGATCGTTCCACGGTCGCGTCAGGCCGCAGCTCTGCCACAGTGCGACGACCGCGGCGGTATCGGCGTCCTCGATCGGCGCGATGGCGAGTGCGGCCACCGGCTTTGCCGGCGGCGCGTTCACAGCACCTTCCCGGGATTCATGATGCCGAGTGGATCGAGCATCGCCTTGATGCCGCGCATCAGCTCGATCGCGACCTTGTCCTTGACCTCGGGCAGTTCGTCGCGCTTGAGCACGCCGATGCCGTGCTCGGCGGAGATCGAGCCGCCCATGCGCAGCACGATCTCGAACACCACGGCGTTGACGTCGTGCCACCGGCCCATGAAGTCGGCGGTGTTGCCGCCGATCGGCTGGCTGACATTGTAATGGATGTTGCCGTCGCCGAGATGGCCGAACGGCACCGGGCGCGATCCCGGGATCAGTTTCACCACGGCGGCGTCGGCCGCTTCGATGAAATCGGGGACAGCCGCGACCGGCACCGAAATGTCGTGCTTGATCGAGCCGCCTTCCGGCTTCTGCGCCGCCGACATCTCGTCGCGCAGCTTCCAGAACGCTGCCCGCTGGCCGAGATTCGCCGCGATCACGGCGTCGTCGACGATGCCTTCGTCGAATCCCCGGGCCAGGATCGCTTCCAGCGTGGCCTGGGCGTCGTCGCGCGGCGACGACAGCTCCATCAGCACGTACCAGGGATACCGGTTCGCCAGTGGATGGCGGATGTCGATGCCGTGACGCACGCTGAAATCGACCGCGATGTCGGCCAGCAGTTCAAAGCTGGTCAGGGAGCCCGCGGCCTCGTTCTGCGAGATCGACAGCAGCTTCAGCGCCGCATCAGGCGATTGCAGCCCGACAAAGCCGGTTTCCACCGCGCGCGGCTTCGGAAACAATTTCAGCGTCGCGGCGGTGACGATGCCGAGCGTGCCTTCGGCGCCGATGAACAGGTTGCGCAGATCGTAGCCGGTGTTGTCCTTCTTCAGCTTCGACAGGCCGTTTAGAATGCGGCCGTCGGCCAGCACCACTTCGAGCCCGAGCGCCATCTCGCGCGCCACGCCATAGGCCAGCGCCGTGGTGCCGCCGGCATTGGTGGAGAGGTTGCCGCCGATGGTGCAGCTTCCCTCGGCGCCGAGCGACAGCGGAAACAGCCGGCCGGCCTCGGCGGCGCGCTGCTGCGCGATCTGCAGCACGACGCCGGCCTCGCAGGTCATGGTGTTGGATTGCGTGTCGATGTCGCGGATCTTGTCCATTCGCCGCATCGAGACGACGACTTCGCCATTGTGCGGAGTCTGGCCGCCGACCAGGCCGGTATTGCCGCCCTGCGGCACCAGCGCGATCCTGAATTCGCTGGCAAGCCTGCAGATCGCGGAGACTTCCGCCGTCGATCCCGGCCGCAACACCAGCGGCGAGCGTCCGCGAAACAGGTCGCGTTCCTCGGTGACGTAGGGCGCGATATCGGCCGCATCGGTCACCGCGTATTTGTCGCCGACGATGGCGCGGAACCGCGCGATCAGGTCGGAGGAGAGCGGCGGGGGTGCTGCGGGCTGGACGATATTCATCTTTGTCTCTTGTTCTTGTCGCTTTTCTTGTTTGCTTTAGTCCCGTCCCACCGCGGCGCGGCGCAGCCGGTCGTTGATGGCTTCGCCGAGCCCGTGATGCGGGATCGGCATGACCGCGATGGCGCGCGCGCCGGTCAGGTCGAGCGTGCGAAGATAACCGAAAAGATTGGCGGCGGCTTCATCGACATTGCTCCGAGCCGACAGATTCATCACCGCGGCCGCGCCCTCTATCCCCGGCACCGCGGCGGGACCGAATGCCAGCAGCGCCTCGCCGGGCTCGATCGTTTCGGCATTGAGCCTGACCCGCGTGCGCGGCGCGTAATGCGAGGCCAGCATGCCCGGCGCCAGCGGTGGCCCGCTGCCGGCGTCGGGATCCTCCGGCGCCACCAGCGCGCGGCCGAGCACGCGTTCGATGTGTTCGCGCGGCAGGCCGCCGGGCCGCAGCAGCATCGGCGCGTCGAAACAGCCGACAATGGTGGATTCGACGCCGACCGCGACCGGCCCGCCATCGACAATCAGGTCGATTCGCCCGGCGAGGTCGGTCTGCACATGGGCCGCCGTGGTCGGCGAAACATGGCCCGACAAATTGGCCGATGGCGCCACCACCGGCCCGCCGAAGGCCCGCAGGATGGAAAGCGCGGCCGGGTGGGCGGGTACCCGGATCGCGATGGTGTCGAGCCCGGCGGTGGCGAGCTCGGCCACCCTGCAATCCGAGGATCTAGGGACCACCAGCGTCAGCGGCCCCGGCCAGAACGTCTTGGCGAGGGCGGTGGCCTGGGCGTCGAACCGGCCAATACGCAGGGCGGCGGCGAGGTCCCCGACATGGGCGATCAGCGGATTGAAGGCGGGGCGGCCCTTGGCCTGATAAAGCCGGGCGATTGCGGCGGCGTTGGTGGCGTCCGCCCCGAGGCCATAAACGGTCTCGGTCGGGAACGCGACCAGCCCCCCCTCGGCCAGGCAGCGGCCGGCTTCCGCCACGGCGGCCTCGCCGGCGGGCCAAATCCGCGTTTCCAGGTCTGAATTCACAGGGATAGAGGTCCTCAATTCGGCTTCTTGCGGTATGCGAAACCCAAGGCTATAAGCCGCGTTCTTGTCGGAGTGTGGCTCAGCCCGGTAGAGCACTGCGTTCGGGACGCAGGGGTCGCAGGTTCAAATCCTGTTTCCCCGATTCGTCCGGAAGATGGGCCCGATCTCTTCCGGTGTGTGTCAGGAGGACTAGTCTAACTGGTAAGGCACCGCACTCGAAATGCGGCAGGAGCAATCCTTTGGGGGTTCGAGTCCCTCGTCCTCCGTTGTTGTTCCGCAACACCTGAGAGCCCTGCTGACCGTTCGGTCAGTGGGGCTTTTTCGTGAGCCCTGTCAGTTGTGCTGCGCACGGATCAGCATGGTTCGTGCGTACCACCGTCGGAAAATCATCCAGGTCGCCGCACAGGAGAAACACCATGGCCGTTCAGTTCGAGTACGAAATTGATGACAAGCGCGTTGCGACGCTCGACGAGATCGAGGACAAGGAT
>JBKJUA010000014.1:0-15442 GCA_046590305.1 Bradyrhizobium sp. | reverse complement strand
ACCCCGCCTTGCGCGTTCGCGCCGCTGAGCGGTGCACTTTCTTGGCGGCACGAGGTGCTGCCCGGCGCGTCGGGGCATGGCGGCCCCGTTTCGCCGATCCCTTGCCTTTCAAGCTCTGCTTCAGCGCATCCATCAGGCTGATGACATTATCGCGCTTCTCCTCGGGCTCGGCGGCCTTGACCGGCTTGCCGGCGGCCTTGCGCTTCACCAGCGACTTCAATGCGATTTCATACTCGTCCTTGAATTTCGAGGGATCAAAATGCGCGGCCTTGCTGTCGAGGATGTGGCTCGCCAGGTCGACCATGTCTTTCGAGATTTTGGGGCTCCTGATGTCGTCGAAATAGTCGGCCTCGTCGCGCAACTCATAGGGAAAGCGCAACGTGGTGCCGAGCAGGCCCTTGCCGAGCGGCTCGATGGCGATGATGTGCTCGCGGTTGGTCAGCACGATACGCGCCAGCGCGACGCGGTCCTGGTCCTTCATGGCGTCGCGAATGACCGCGAAGGCGTCGGCGCCGGCCTTGCCGTCGGGCGCGATGTAGTAGGGATTGTTGAGATAGCGCTTGTCGATCTCGTCTCTCGGCACGAAACTGTCGATATCGATGGTGTGGTTGCTGTCGATCTGGACCGCCTCCAGCTCTTCCTTTTCGATCTCGACATACTCGCCCTTTTTCAGCTCGTAGCCACGGCCCTTCTGCTCGCTCTCGACGACGTCGCCGGTCTCGGAGTCGACCATCTGCTGCTTCAGCCGGTTGCCGGTCTCCTTGTTGATCATGTGGAAACGGGTCTTCTCTGATGAGGTCGAGGCCGGATAAAGCAGGACCGGACAGGACACGAGGGAAAGTTTCAGGGAGCCTTTCCAGTAGGCGCGTGGCGGGGCCATGGTATCTCCAACCCGTTATGTATGCGGGAAAATTCGCGCAAACGCATTCGGGAACTTCAACGGCAATTGAGGGTTTTGGTTCCGGGCTCTAGGGTGTGGGTAGGGTGCCGGTATTGCATTCGCGCGGGATTTGATCGTGTCACTGAAAAATTTGTCCACCTATCGCAAGATGCGCGATTTCGAGAAGACCGCGGAGCCCTCTGGCGATGCCAGGGTCTCGCCATCGACGCGCCGGCGCTTTGTCATTCAGAAGCATGACGCCACCCGGCTGCATTACGACCTGCGGCTGGAATTCGATGGCGTCTTCAAGTCCTGGGCCGTGACCAGGGGGCCTTCGCTCGATCCGCACGACAAGCGGCTGGCGGTGGAGGTGGAAGACCACCCGCTCGATTACGGCGATTTCGAAGGCACCATTCCGCACGACCAGTATGGCGGCGGCACCGTGCAGCTGTGGGACCGCGGCTACTGGGAATCGGACAATCCGGAAAAGGGCTTCAAGAAGGGTGACCTGAAGTTCACGCTGCAAGGCGACAAGCTAAGAGGCAGCTGGGTTCTGGTGCGGATGCGCCATGACCGCAATGGCGGCAAGCGGACCAACTGGCTGTTGATCAAGCACCGCGACGAGTTTGCCAAAGAAGGCAAGGCCAACGACATCCTCGATGCCGATCAGTCGGTCGCGTCAGGGCGATCGATGGAGCAGATCGCCGTGGGCAAGGGCAGGGCGCCAAAGCCGTTCATGCTCGCCAGGGCCGGCCGCGGCAAGGCCGATGCGGTGTGGCATTCGAACCGTGGCGATGCCGCCGAGGCGCGGGCCGCGAACAAGCAGGCGGCGCCACCGTCGAAGGCGCGGTCGCCGTCAAAGTCGGCCAAAGGCAAGAAGGCCGCGATGCCGGATTTCGTCCCGCCCGAACTCTGCACGTTGGTCGATCGCCCGCCCAGCGGAGATGGCTGGTGCCATGAGATCAAATTCGATGGCTACCGCGTTCAATTGCACGTCGAGGGCGGTGAAGCCGCGCTGATGACTCGCAAGGGACTCGACTGGAGCGACAAGTTTGGGGCGATCGCGAAAGCGGGCAGTATCTTGCCCGATGCATTGATCGACGGGGAGATCGTCGCGCTGGATGAAAACGGTGCGCCGAATTTCTCGACGCTTCAGGCCGCGATTTCCGACGGCAAGACCGACAATCTCGTTTTCTTCGCGTTCGATCTGTTGTTCGCCGGGGGCGAGGACCTTCGCTCACTGCCGCTCAATGAGCGGAAAGAGCGATTGAAGAAGCTGCTGGAGGCCCGGAAAGGCAACAGCAATCTGATCCGCTATGTCGAACATTTCGAGAGCGGCGGCGACGCCATCCTGCAATCGGCCTGCAAGCTGTCGCTGGAGGGTATCGTCTCCAAGAAGCTGAACGCGCCCTATCGTTCCGGCCGCTCCGATAACTGGACCAAGGCCAAATGCCGCGCCGGGCATGAGGTGGTGCTGGGCGGCTGGAAAACCACCAACGGCAAATTCCGCTCGCTGATGGCCGGCGTCTATCGCGACGATCACCTCGCCTTTGTCGGGATGGTCGGCACCGGTTTTGGGCAGGATACGGTACGGCGGATCATGCCGGCGCTGAAAGCGGCAGCCTCGGACAAGAGCCCGTTCGGCGGCAAGAATGCGCCGAAGAAGGCCCGCGACGTGCACTGGCTGAAACCCGAACTCGTCGCCGAAATCGAGTTCGCCGGCTGGACCGGCGACGGCAATATCCGGCAGGCCGCATTCAAGGGGCTGCGCCAGGACAAGCCGGCCGATGAGGTGGAGGCGGAGAAGCCGGCCATGACAAAAATCGTCAAGCCGACCGCGAAAGCCGGTAAGGCGAAAGCACGTCCCGCCTCGGCCGCGGCAAAATCCGCCGAGGTGATGGGCGTCGTTATTTCAAAACCCGACAAGGAGCTGTGGCCGGATGGCGGCGATGGCGAGGGTGTCACAAAACTCGATCTTGCCCGTTATTTCGAGGCGGTCGGCGGCTGGATGATCGGCCATATCAAGGGGCGGCCGTGCTCGGTGGTGCGTGCCCCCGACGGCATCGGCGGCGAGACCTTCTTCCAGCGCCATGCGATGCCGGGGACGTCGAACCTGCTGGAGCTGGTCAAAGTCTCCGGCGACCGCAAACCCTATCTGCAGATCGACCGGGTCGAGGGTCTCGCGGCAGTGGCGCAGCTCGGCGGCCTCGAACTGCATCCTTGGAATTGCGCGCCGGACGCCCCCGACGTGCCGGGGCGGCTGGTGTTCGATCTCGATCCGGCGCCTGAACTCGAATTCGGAGATGTCATCGAGGCCGCCAAGGAGATGCGGCAGCGCCTGACGGCCCTTGGCCTCGAAAGCTTTTGCAAGACCACCGGTGGCAAGGGCCTGCATGTGGTGACGCCGCTGGCCTATGGCGCCAGGGACAAAGTGACGTGGAAGGAAGCAAAAGCATTTGCGCAGGGCGTTTGCCAGTGGATGGCCGATGAAGCGCCCGAGCGTTATCTGGTCAACATGTCGAAGAAGCTGCGCGAGGGAAGGATCTTCCTCGACTATCTGCGCAACGACCGCATGGCGACCGCTGTAGCGGTGCTGTCGCCGCGGGCGCGCGACGGCGCCACCGTCTCGATGCCGCTGACCTGGCCGCAGGTGCGCGGCGATCTCGATCCCAAACGCTACACCGTGCGCACCGTACCGGCGCTGCTGGCGAAGACCAAAGCGTGGGACGGCTATGACGACGCGGCGTCATCGATCAAGGCCGCGATCAGGAAGCTGGCGGGGAAATGATGCGATGAACGCGCAGGGTGGGCAAAGCGCAGCGTGCCCACCCATACATTCGCGGAAAGAAAAAAGGTGGGCACGGCGCAAACGCGCCTTTGCCCACCCTGCGAAGCAGGACTTACAGCTTCCCCATCAATAGCAGGATCAGCAGAATGACGATGATGAGGCCGAGGCCGCCGCCGCCATAGTAACCGGTGCCGTAGAACGGGCCGCCGCCGATGCCGCTGAAGCCGCCGAGCAGGGCGATAACGAGAATAATGAGAATGATCGTACCGAGTGACATGGGTATCTCCTCCAGCCCGGCAGTTGGCACCTGTTGCACTGCCTTCAACCGGAAAAACGAACAGGAACTCATAAAGTTCCCCGATTGAAACCGCAAAATCGCTGCGCTCTTCCTTTCGAAAGATGCGGAATTACATGCGTATGGTTCAGCTGGAGGATTTGAAGAATGTCCGCACCGCTCGTGGTTTCGATTCCGCATCGCCTCGGCCGCGAAGAGGCCACCCGCCGTCTCAAGACGGGATTGACGCGGGCTGCGTCGAGCGTTCCTGTGCTCAAGGTCGACGAGGAAAGATGGGAGCAGGATCGCATGATCTTTCGCATCCGCGCGCTCGGGCAGGCCGCATCAGGTCATCTCGATGTCGCGGACGATCATGTCAGGCTGGAAGTGTCGTTGCCCTGGCTGCTGCAGCGATTTGCCGAAGCGGCGCAAGTCGCGATCAGGAATCGCGGCAATCTGCTGCTGGGCAAGAAGGGATGATGCATTGCGATAGATATCGCATCGCAACATCAAAGAATCTCGGACGGTCGATTTTCGTAAACTTGTCGGTAACCCAACGGGCGGAAGATTCGATCTTGCGGGAGAAGGGAACCGACTCATGTCGGCACAACATCCGCAAGGCCGTCCGGCCGTCGATCCCGGGCGGCCTTCCGCGTTTTGAGGAAAGCCTTACGCGCGCCCACGCTTTCGCTCCGGCTTCAATGGACCGTCGAATCTGCCCTTCATTACGGCAACCGACAGCTGCCGGAATAACTCGGAAAGGCGCAGCTCCCTCGCGCCCTTGTCCATACCTGCCACCGAATAACCGTTCAGACCGAGGGCACCGTCGAACGCTTCCGCGCGCGGCCAGCTGCGGCCGCCCTGCGAAAACGCGGAGAACGATTTCGCGACCGCAACGATGACGGCGTCGCGGCCCCGGCGTCGCGCGAAGGCGATGACATGGTCGCGGTGCGGACCGCTGACCTCGAGCGGCTGGTAATCGCCGTGCGCGAACACTTCGGCAAGTTCGGCGCGCTGCTTCAGGAGCCTGCGCGTCCAGGCCAGCTTGATATGACCGTCCGGCCAATGCCGCGCGAGATCGACCCAATCCGGATCTTCCAATGCGGGCAGCGCCGCAGCGCGCGCGGCGAAATCCACCGGTCGGCGGTTGTCGGGATCGACCAGCGACAGATCCCAGAACTCGGTGCCCTGATAGAAATCCGGCACACCCGGCATCGTCGCCTTCAGGGTGATCTGGCTCAGCGAATTCAGCGCCCCGAGAAGACCGACGCGCCCGGCCAGCGTCCCCATCGAATCCAGAAACTCGGCCGAGGCGGCGGGGTCCAGAATCCGTTCGATGAAGGTCCGCAATCCCGCTTCATAGGCGTGGTTGGGATTAAGCCAGCTGGTTTCCTGCTTGCCCTCGCGCGCCGCCTTCAGCGCATAGGCCTGCATCCGCTCCGCAAACGTTTCATCGGGGCCGTTCACCGGCCATGCGCCGAGCAGCGCCTGATACAGCATGTATTCGAATGCGGCCGACGGCGCCCGCATCTCGCCGTCGATCACCAGATGCGGCGCGTTCAGGATTTTCCAGCGGCCGACCGCGCTGGTCCATTCGCCGGGCAGTTCGGCCAGCGCCATGATTCGGGCGCGCGCGTCCTCGCCGCGCTTGGTGTCGTGCGTCGCGGTCGCCGTCATGCCGTGCGGCCACTCGCTGGCACGGGTCAGCATCAAGCGGTGAAAGGCGTCGACCGAAAGCGCCTTGGCGGAGGGATCGCCGCCGACCTCGTTGAGCGCCAGCAGGCGATGGTAGCGGTAGAACGCGGTATCCTCCAGCGACTTCGCCATCAGCGGTCCGGTGAACTGCTGCACCTTCAGGGCGAAGCGGCGCACGCGCGGCGCGCCGTGCGCGGGCCCGCCGGGCTTGAGCAGGTCCATGGTCAGCGCGTCGCGCAGGAAATCGAAAATGCCGTCATCGGCGGCGAACCAGTCGGCGCGCGCCTTTTCGATGGTCGCCGAAATCAGCGCACGGTCATGCGGCGACGGCGCAGCCGACGTCAGATAGGTGCGATAGACCGGAAAATGCAGCACATAGAGTTCGAACGCCTGCCGCAGGCTGTCGGCGGAATAGTCGCGAGTGGAATAGTGTCCGCCGGCGATCCGTGCCAGCAGCCGCGTCAGCACCGTGAATTCGCTGGCCAGCAGGGTTTCGAGCACCCGCCGTTTGGCATCCTTCAGCAGCGGCTCCAGCTTCGGCGAGGTGTTGCTGACCTGCCGCCATATCTCGTCGAGCGGGTCGAGGCCGTTGCCGTCGATCAGCACCTGGGTGATGACATTCATCCACTCATAGCCGGTGGTGCCGTGCACGCCGGAGAACGGATGCAGCTTCTCGCCCTCGCCGAGAATTTTCTCGATCACAAGGTAGAACGGTTCTGTATTATTGCCCTGCGCATCGCGGATCAGCCGGCGCAGACGCTGGAAATACTGCGCGGGATCGCGCAGGCCGTCGATGTGATCGAGCCGCAGGCCCTGCAACCGCCCGTCCACGATCAATGTCTTGACCAGCCGGTGGATGGCGTCGAACGTGCCGGCGTCCTCGACGCGCAATCCGGCCAGCGTATTGACGTCGAAAAAGCGCCGATAGTTGATGTCGCTGGAGGCCAGCCGCCAGTGGCCGAGTTTGTAGTGCTGGCGCTCCAGCAGATGATGCAGCGCTTGAATTTGCGCAGGCCGGTCCGGCCCGGCGCGGTAGGCGTCCAGGCCGGGCACGATCAACTCCGCACCGCCGTCGATGCCTTTCAACTCGGTCTTGAATTCGGGCGCTTCCTTGCGGTTGGGATGCCGCAATCCCTTGTAGCGCGCCGCCAGCGCGAGAATCTGTTTACCCGGCGCGCTGTCGTCGGCCCCCGTTTCCTTCACGACGTTGCGCAAGATCTCGCTGTAGCGCTCGGGCGCGATCGGCAGCCGGTGTTCGAAATACCAGCCGGAAAAGCTGCCTTCGTCCGCATCGTAGCGCAGCTCGATCTCGCCGCTCTCCAGCGCCTCGCCGTAGGACGAGCCGATCACCGGCAACAGCACGCCGCCGCGGGCGCGGTACGGCAGCTGGTCCCAGTCGATATCGAAGGACACCGCGTGCGGTGAGGCAGGCCCCCATTCCAGCACGTCGAGCCACCATGGGTTATCCGCAAAGTGTACGCCGACATGGTTGGGTACGAAATCGAGGATCAGGCCGATGTCGTGCCGCTGCAGCGCCTCGCTCAGCCGCCCGAAGCCGGCATCGCCGCCGAGCTCGGGATTGAGCTGGGTGTGATCGACGATGTCGTAGCCGTGGGTCGAGCCCTTGCGCGACTTCATGAAGGGGGAGGCATAGAGATGACTGATGCCGAGGGCCTTCAGATAGGGGATGACGGCGGCCGCGGCGTCGAAATTGAAATCGGCGGTGAGCTGCAGGCGATAGGTCGCGATCGGTATGGTCATCATCATCGCGAATCCAGATACCAGAACACCGACCACGGCGGCAGTGGCCCGGCGATCTCGCCGCCCCAGATCGGCTTGCCCGTGAGTTTGATTTCCGGTGCGGGAATTTCGTCGTTCGATAGATTAGCGGCAAGCCGGAGCATGGCGCCATCGCCCATGCGCCAGTTCGCCGCCAGCATGCCGTTTTCCGTCGCATGCGCCTCGCCGAACGCCGCGCCGGCCAGCCGCGGCATGATCGCTTTGCGGCGGATCGCGAGCAGGTCGCGTACCAGCGTGAGCCGCCGGCGTCCGCCGGCGCTGTCTCGTGAATCCCAATCGAGTACCGCGGATTGCGCGGTCGATGATTCCAGGGGATCGGGGACTTCGTCGCCATGTTCCCTATAGGCGCCGGCAAATTCCCGGCGCCGTCCGTGGCGCACGGCCTCGGCGAGTTCGCCTTCGAAATCGCAGAAGAACGGGAACGGCGCCTTCGAGCCCCATTCCTCACCCATGAACAGCATCGGTACCATCGGTGCCAGCAGCAAAATCGCCAGCGCGCCCTCGATCGCCCTGGGCTTGGCAAGGCCTTCAAGCCGGTCGCCGAGGGCGCGGTTGCCGATCTGGTCGTGGTTCTGCAGGAAATTGACGAAGGCGATCGGGGTAAGCGTGCCGCTGGGCTCGCCGCGCAATTGTCCGCCGCGATGCGCGGAGGGTTCGCCCTGATAGACGAAGCCCGACGCCAGCGCCCGCGCGATATCTTGCAACGGCGATTGCGCGTAGTCGCTGTAATAGCCGTGGCGTTCGCCGGTCAGCAGCACGTGCCAGGCATGATGGTAATCATCGTTCCACTGCGCGCGGTAGCTGCCGCGGTGCGGATCCTGCTCGGCATCCAGTACGCCTGCTATGTTGTCGTCATTCTCCAGCACCAGATGGATATGCCGGCCGGTTTCGACCGCGAGATCGCCGACGGCGCGGCTGAGATCATGCAGCATCGAGACTTCGCCGAGCTGCGGAATCGCATGCACGGCATCCAGCCGCAACCCGTCGAAGCGGTATTCGCGCAGCCAGTACACCGCGTTCTCGATCGCGAAGGCGCGCACCTGCGGCACCCGATAGTCGATCGCGCTGCCCCAGGGCGTCTGCGCCTCGGTGAAGAAGCCGGGCGCATAGCGGCCGAGGTAATTCCCCTCGGGTCCGAAATGATTGTAGACCACGTCGAGAAACACCATCAGTCCGCGCAGATGCGCCTCGTCGATCAGCGCCTTGAGGTCGTCGGGGCGTCCATAGTGGCCGTCGGGCGCGTACCACAGCACGCCGTCATAGCCCCAGTTGCGCGATCCCGCGAAGTCCGCCAGCGGCATCAATTCCAGCGCGGTGATTCCGGTGGCCACCAGATGATCGAGTTTTTCGATCATGGCGCGGTAAGTGCCTTCAGCCGTGAAGGTGCCGACATGGCCTTCCAGCAGCACGGTGTCCTGCCACCGCCGCCCGCGCCAGTCGGCCGCGCGCCAGCGGTAAGCGCCGTGATCGATCAGCTCGCTCGGACCCTTGATATCGTCTGGCTGAAAGGCGGAGGCCGGATCGGGTACATCGATCTCGTCGTCGATGCGGAATTGGTAGCGCGCGTCGGCCTTGGCGCCGGCGATGTCGGCGGAAAACCAGCCGTCTTCGCCGCGCTGCATCGGGTGAGGTGTATCCAGCAGCAGGTCGACGCGTTTCGCCGCCGGCGCCCACAGCCGAAAGCAGGCGCCGTCCTTTGTCAGCCTTGCGCCGAATTGCCGCTCATTCATGCCAAACCCGCAAAGGCGAGCACCGAGCGGGGAGATGCCTTCATCTCGCTTCCCGACGCGAAGCCCGCGACCTCCTGCTTGACGTCCGCGGTGTTCAATAGTTGCTGCCAGCTCTTGTATTCCGGCATGTCAGGCAGCTTGAACGTGATCTCCTCGGGGGCGGCGTTCAGCACGATGAAGATCGGCTGCTGTCCATCCCGGGCAGGTCCGAGCACATAGGCGAGAAACCGGCCCTCCGGAAAATTCCAGTCCTCCTCCTTCATCTCGTCGGCGGCGGGTGTTAGCCACAATACGCCGTACGAACCATCGGCGCGCCGGCCATCGAGCCAGCGGAGCGAGCGGATCTGCGGAAAGCGTTTGCGCAATTCCGTCATGTAGCCGATGAAGTCGGTGAGGTCGTCGCCCTCGCGGCCGAGGCCTTCCCAGCCGACCCAGCCGATCTCGCTATCCTGACAATAGGCGTTGTTGTTGCCGTTCTGGGTGTTGCCGACCTCGTCGCCGGCCAGGATCAGCGGCAGGCCCTGGGCCAGCAGCAGGCACGCCAGCTGGTTCTTCCGAAGCTGTCGACGCAACGCCACGATTGTGGGATCGTTGGTCGGGCCTTCATGGCCGCAATTGTTGCTGAGGTTGTCGCTGGAGCCGTCGCGATTGTCCTCGCCATTGGCTTCATTGTGCTTCTCGTTGTAGCTGAACAGATCCGCCAGCGTGAAACCGTCATGCACGGTGATATGGTTGATCCCGGCGCGCTGGGTGCGGCCGTCATGGTTGAACAGGTCGGACGACCCGGTCATGCGGCGCGACACTTCGCCGATCAGGCTGCCTTCGCCGCTCCAGTAGCGCCGCATCGCGCTGCGATAGCGATCATTCCACTCCGACCATTGCGAGGGAAAAGCGCCGACCTGATACCCGCCCATGCCGAGATCCCATGGCTCAGCCACCAGCTTCACCGAAGCCAGTACCGGGTCCTGGCGGATCGCGGTCAGGAAGGAGGCATTGCGGTCGTACCCGTTCGGCCCGCGCGCCAGCGTGGTCGCGAGATCGAACCGGAAGCCGTCGACATGGCAGACCTCGACCCAGTAGCGCAGCGAATCCATCACCATCTGCAGCACGCGCGGATGGGTGAGGTTGACCGAACTGCCGCAGCCGGTGAAATCGTCGTAGAACCGCGGATTGTCCGGCATCAACCAGTAGTAGGACGCGTTGTCGATACCGCGAAACGACAGCGTCGGGCCGAGATGGTTGCCCTCGGCGGTGTGGTTGTAGACGACGTCGAGGATCACCTCGATGCCGGCGTCGTGCAGCCGCGCTACCGTGGTGCGGAAGGCGTCGAGCGGGTTGTCCTGCGAATAGCGCGCCTCCGGCGCGAAGAACGACAGCGTGTTGTAGCCCCAGTAGTTCACCAGCTTCTTTTCGACCAGCGTTCGATCGTCGACAAAACCGTGGATCGGGAGCAGCTCGATGGTGGTGACGCCGAGCCGCTTGAGGTGATCGATCATCGCCGGCGACGACAGCCCGCCATAGGTACCACGCAGGCCGGGCGGCACGTCCTCCCGCTTCTGGGTCAGGCCCTTGACGTGCGCCTCGTAGATGATGGTGTCTTCCCAGGGGATGTTGGGCCGCATTTCGCGGCGGCCCCAGTTGAAAGTCTCGTCGACCACGACGGCCTTCGGCATGCCGCGCGCATTGTCCCGGCGGTCGAATGACAGGTCCTCGCGGGCGCTGCCGGTGCGATAGGCGAAATGCGCATCGCTCCATACCAGCCGGCCTGCCGTTCGCCTCGCATAGGGATCAATCAGCAGCTTGTTGGCATTGAAGCGGTGGCCGTGCTCGGGCTCATACGGCCCGTGGACGCGGTAGCCATAGAGCTGGCCCGGCGACACGTCGTTCAGATAGCCATGCCAGACATCCTCGGTACGCTCCGGCAATTCGATGCGCTCGAGTTCGCGGCGTCCCTGGCTGTCGAACAGGCAGAGCTCGACCTTCTGCGCATTGGCCGAGAACAGCGCAAAATTGGTGCCCCGGCCGTCCCAGCTTGCACCGAGGCGTGAGGACGTTCCGGCGGTCAATCGCATGCGTCAGCTTTCCGGTACGAGGAATATCGCGGCCAGTGGGGGAATGGTGAGATTGAGTTCGGGCACGAGGCCTCCTAACGTCTGGACTTCGCCGACGTTCCCGACATTGCCGCCGCCATAATGCGCGGAGTCCGAATTGAACACCTCGCGCCATTTGCCGGTGAACGGCACGCGGACGCGGTAGTTATGGTAGACGTTCGGTGAGAAATTGACGACGACGAGGCAGCGCGCACGGGCATCGTTGCCCCTGCGGATGAAGCCGAATACATTGCCGGTGGCGTCGTCGGTCACCACCCATTCGAATCCGGCGGGATCGCAATCCAGCTGGTGCAGTGCCGGCAAGCTCGCATAGAGCTTGTTCAGGTCGCGGATCAGGCTGTGGATGCCGCCGTGCTTCTTCTGTTCGAGCAGGTGCCAGTCGAGCGCACGGTCGTGATTCCACTCCCGCTCCTGGCCGAACTCGCAGCCCATGAACATCAGCTTCTTGCCGGGATGGGCGAACATGAAGGAATAATAGGCGCGCAGATTGGCGAAGCGCTGCCAGTCGTCGCCGGGCATCCGTCCCAGCAGCGAGCGCTTGCCGTGGACGACCTCGTCATGCGACAGCGGCAGGATGAAGTTCTCGGAGAAGGCGTAGTGCAGGCCGAACAGGATGTCGCCGTGATGATGCTTGCGGTGGATCGGATCCTTGCTGATGTAGCTCAGCGTGTCGTGCATCCAGCCCATATTCCATTTGTAGCCGAAGCCGAGCCCGCCATATTCGACCGGCCGCGACACCTGCGGCCACGCGGTTGATTCCTCGGCCGCCGTGGTGGCCTGCGGAAAGCGGGCGTACAGTTCAGTATTGAAGCGGCGCAGGAAGTCGACAGCCTCGAGATTTTCCCGGCCGCCATATTTGTTCGGGATCCAGCCGCCGGCAGGGCGGCTGTAGTCGAGATACAGCATTGAGGCCACCGCATCGACACGCAGGCCGTCGATGGCGTAGCGCTCCAGCCAGAACAGCGCGTTCGACACCAGGAAATTGACCACTTCGGTGCGGCCGTAATTGTAGATCAGCGTACCCCAGTCCATATGCCGGCCCTGCAGCGGGTTGGCATGCTCGTAGAGCGCGGTGCCGTCGAAATTGGCGAGGCCGTGCGGATCGTCCGGGAAATGCCCGGGCACCCAGTCCAGCAGCACGCCGATCCCTTCACGATGAAAGGCGTCGATCAGCGCGGAGAAATCCTCCGGTGTGCCGAACCGGCTGGTGGGCGCGTACATGCCGGTCGGCTGATAGCCCCATGAGCCGTCGAACGGATGCTCGCTGACGGGCAGAAATTCGACATGGGTGAAACCGAGATCCCGGACATATTGCGGCAACTGCTCGGCGAGCTCGCGATAGCTCAGCCATTCATTGTCGTTCTTGCGCCGCCACGAGCCGAGATGGACCTCGTAGATCGACATCGGCGCGCCCAGCGCGTTGATATTGGCGGGCGCCGGACGCGGATGCGGCAGCTTTGTCTCGTCCAGCACCATGGAGGCGGTGCTCGGGCGCGTTTCCGCGGCAAAGGCCATTGGATCGGACTTTAACGGCAACTGATTGCCGTGTGGACCGATGATATCGAACTTGTAATGATCGCCGGCGGTGGCATGGGGTATGAACAATTCCCAATAGCCGATACCGCGCACCCGCATCGGATGACGCCGCGGATTCCAGAAATTGAAATCGCCGACCACGCTGACCCGCTGCGCGTTGGGCGCGAGCACCACGAAGGCCACGCCGGGAACGCCGTCCAGCGTCATCGGATGCGCTCCGAGCTTGTCGTAGATGCGCTGATGGGTGCCTTCGCCAAGCAGATAGAGATCGAACTCGCTCAGCACGGGCGGAAAGCGATAGGGATCGTCGAGATCGACAACGGTGTCGCCGAACCGTGCGCGCAACTGATAGCGCCTGGAGCCATTGGGCATCGCGCCGACAAACAGGCCGGCGTCATGAATGCGCGCCAGCTTCGCGGTCTCGCCGTGCTCGCCGACCGCCTCGACATTGGACGCCTCGGGGAGGAACGCGCGCACGACATTGCCGTCACCTTCGGCATGGAGTCCGAGATAATGGAAGGGATCGGAGTGACGGCCTTCGACGATCGCATAGGCCTCGGCGGACAGTTTGGTCATGAGGCCTCGTTGGGTTGTCGGGACAGGATACGAAGCGCGCCGGTCAACGGCACGCGCAGCCAATCGGGCCGGTGAGCGAGTTCGTATTCGATCTCATAGACGGCTTTTTCAAGCAGGAAGAAATTCAGCATCTGGTCGGTGGCCTGACGTCCGGCGGGCCACAGCAGCGGGTTGGTCATGGTGTCGCGGTAGGCGGCAAGGAAAGCCGCGGACGAGCGATCGCGCCATTCCGACAGCGCCGCGCCCAGCTTGCCCTGCTCGTCGGGCGCTACGTTGAGCGCGCGTTCCAGCGCGGCCGTTGCCGAATAGTCGATCGAGCGGATCATTCCGGCCACATCGCGCCCCGCGGGGGCCTTGCGCCGGCGATCGGCCAGGGAGCGACGGGGCTCACCCTCGAAATCGATGATGAAGATATCGTCCTTGGCGATCAGCATCTGTCCGAGGTGGAAATCGCCGTGGTGACGGATGTTGAGTCCGCCGATGTCCGGGGGCATCAGCGCGCCGAGGCGATCGCTCAGGGTCGCGCGCTGTGCCAGCAATTGATCGACCAGCACGCGATCGGATTCCCGTACCGCCGACCGGCGCTGCTCCACAGCCTCGCAAACGCGCTCGGCGCGACCGATAGTTTCCTGGATCCAGAGCCGCACGTGCTCGGGCCGGATCGGCTCCGGCGTGAAGTCGGCCAGTTCGCGGCCGCCGGCGAGGGCGAGATGCATTTCGGCGACGCGCCGTCCGGTCTGCGACATGTAGCGCAGATAGGGGACTTGCTCCTCGCTCTCGCCGGGATGCTCGCTCGCCGCCAGCAGACGCTGCTCCTCGACAAAGCGGTCGAGATAGGCGGAGGTTACGGTCCAGGCGTCGCCCTGATTCTGCACGAAGGCGTGGACGATGGCGACCGCGCTGGTGTTGTCGCCTTCGATCAGCTCGACGCTGCCGAGCAGCGCCGGCGTGTTGGCGAAGCCCGCGACTTCGGTCAGGAAGCGGCCGAGCTCGATCTCCGGATTGATACCGGACTCGATCTTGCGATAGATCTTGGCGACGTAATCATTATCGACCAGCGCCGTCGAGTTGGACTGTTCGGTTTCGACCGCGCGGATATGCACCGGGGGCTTGAAGGGAAGTTCCTGGAGCCTGGCGGTAGGGCGGAATTCGAGGCGTACGCCGTCCTGTTCGTCGACAACAAGGGATTCGCGCAGATTGCGCAGCAGCAAAGCGACGAAAATCTGATCGGTGGCGACGTCCAGCAGCGTGCCTTCGCGCGCGCCCTGGCGGACCGCTGCAAAGGCGCGGGGGTTGTAGCGCTCACGGTCGAAACGAACCCACTCGATCTGCATCGGAAGCACGTAGCGCGAACTCTCGCCGTGTTCGGTGGTGGCCTTGAAAAAGGCCAGCCATGGCCGGTTGTCGCCGATGTCGCAGAACGGAACCGCCGAGGTCACGCTCGGGCGAATTTCCCGCGCCGACCGTTCCGGATACCAGCGGGTTCGCGCCAGATGGTTCGGCAGCACGTCGCGTTCGAACACGCCGCGGGTACGGGCCAGTGACATCCAGGTGGCGCCGAGCGGCACCACAAGGGTTTCGAACTCAGGCACGACGGTCGGTTCGACCGGCTCCGACTTGTCGCGCTCCTTAAGCTGGAACCAATAGAAGCCGTACGGCGCCAGCGTGATCATGTAGGGCAGTTCACCGATCGGCGGGAAGCGGGTACGGCCCAGCATTTCCAGGGGAATGCGGCCCTTCCAGGCCGACAGATCGAGTTCGGTCGCCTGCGCGGACCGCGACAGATTGGCGACGCAGAGGATGACTTCGTCCTGATACTGCCTGATATAGCACAGCACCGAGCGGTTGACCGGACGGATGAAAGTCATGGTGCCGCGGCCGAACGCCAGCGTGGACTTGCGCACCGAGATCAGCCGCTTGGTGGCGCTGAGCAGTGAGGACAGGCTGCGCGACTGCGCCTCCACATTAACCGACTCATAGCCGTAGACCGGATCCATGATGGTCGGCGCGTAGAGCCGCGCCGGGTCGGCCCGGGAGAACCCGCCATTGCGG
>JBKJUA010000009.1:0-8983 GCA_046590305.1 Bradyrhizobium sp. | reverse complement strand
CTCGACGGCCCGGCGCTGCTCCGGATTGAGGCTTTCGAGGTAACTCGCCGCCGCTGGCACGTCCGAATTGTCCTTGTGATGATATGACCGTCACTGATTCCCGCTTTGTTCGCAATGGCGAGGCGGGGTTTTGGGTCCCGGCGGACCCCCGGCGTGCCGGAGATCGTCGAGAGGATTCAATCCTGTGGCCGTTCCATCGCCATTGGCCTCGCCGAATCGTGCATCCGCGTTTAGAGACTCGGACCGATGTGATGCCGATGCCCTATTTTTGCCGCCGCCGATCTAGAGAACACCCGCAGGTAATGCCGCCCGACCAGGTTCCGGGGTTGTGATCCCGAACGCTTAAGCGATGGCGCTCCGGCGCCTCAGGAAAGCACGCTTCATGACCGACACCTCCATGACGCCTGAGACGCCCAATGTCGCGGAGACGGCGCATTTTCTCAGGCGCTTCGCCGACATGATGTCGGTCGGTCACAACGCGAATTTTCTGCATCACGCGGCCGTTTGGCTGGAAACCTTGTCGGTCCGCCTGGCTGCAGCACAGGATGAAGAGCAACTCTGGCGCTACAAGTACGAAACCATCGCCGAGCATACCGACTCGCTGGAAGCCGAATGCCAGGCGCTCAAGCATGACCTCGATGGGCACCTCGATGTCATCTCCTCGGCGCTTGGGGAACGCGATGCCCTGAGGGCGAAGCTGCTGGCGCGGGAAACCGAAGTGTCCGAGCTTCAGGGCGATCTCGACCGCGAACGAGACGCACTCGCCGCAGCGTCGCAGGCGCAGCAACAGGCTCTGGCCGAGCTTCGAGCGGCATCCGAGCGCGAGCGCGAGACGCTGGCGGCGGCCTTCGACGGCGAGCGCGCGGGATTCGCGGCGGTGGTCGAGCGGCGCGGCGAGGAACTCGACCAGCTTCGCCAGCAACTGGCGGAACAGGCGAAGGCGCATGAACTGGCGTTGTCCCAGCTGCGTCTTGGCTTTGCCGGCGAACGTCACGACCTCGCGGCCCGGCTCAAGGTGAGCGGCGATGAACTCGCCTCGCTTCGCGTCGTTTCCGAGCGGGAGCGCGATGCGCTGATAGCAAAGGTGTCAGGCCTCGAAGCCAAACGCGCCGAACTCCGTTCGGCATTCGATCGCATTGCCAATCTCAAGAATCAGACCAATGAGCGGCAGGAGGGCACCGGAGATTCGGTTCCCGCAACGCTCGGGCCGGAAGCGGAGGCGCGGTCGAACCTGGTGCAGCCGGGCGGCCGAAATCCTGCCGTCGGCGAAGCCGACGTGGTGGTGCCGAGGGCGACGCTGCGCCAGGCTCGCTCGCAGTTCGAATATCTCGCCCATGAATTCACCGGCGCCGGAGATGTCGCGTCGCAGGTGATGTGCGAGCTCGGGGCGTTCACCATGGACCTGGCGTTGGGCTCCGGCCGCAAGGCGGATCCGCTACCCGTTGGGGATGTCGCGCTGAGCATCCTCGCCTCGCCAGGCTCGGCGGCTCCGGCCAGCGCCGAGACGAGGTGAGTTCGATCGACCGGACGCGTCAGCCGGCCGCCTTCACCAGCGCGATCAGTTCGTCGCCGTAATGCTCGAGCTTCTTGTCGCCGATGCCGGGGATGTTGCGAAGCCCGGCGAGCGTGGTCGGGCGCGAGGTGGCGATGCCGTCGATGGTGGCGTCGTGCAGCACGACATAGGCCGGCACGCCGCGCGTGCGCGCTACTTTGGAACGCCATGCCCTGAGCGCGCCGACCAGACCCGGATTGGCGGCGCCGCCTGAGCCGGCGATTTGCGGCGCAATATCGCCGCGCCTTGATTTCGTCCTGACGGCGCGGACGCGGGCGCCGGCGACCTGCTCGCGCAGCATCACCTCGGTCTGGCCCTTCAAAACACCGCGCGCGGTCTCCGTCAGCTTCAGCGCGCCAAAGGCCTCGGTATCAGGCGCCAGATGGCCCATCGCCACCAACTGGCGGATGACGCCGCGCCACTGCTTTTCGTTGAGGTCGGCGCCGATCCCGAATACCGACAGTTTGTCATGCCCGAACTGGGTGACGCGTTCGGTCAGGCGGCCGACCAGGATGTCGATCAGGTGCATGGCGCCGAAACGCTGTCCGGTGCGATAGGCGCAGGACAACAGCTTCTGCGCGGCCACCTTACCGTCGTGCACCAGCGGCGGCGACAGGCAGTTGTCGCAATTGCCGCATCTGGCCGCTGCCGGAGTCTCGCCGAAATAGCCGAGCAGGCGGCTGCGCCGGCAGTTCGCGGTTTCGGCCAGGCTGACCAGCGCGTCCAGTTTACCGACCGACACCCGCTTGAATGCTTCGGCGCCGGTGGACTCGTCGATCATGCGGCGCTGCTGCACGATGTCGGACAGGCCATATGCCATCCAGGCGCTGGACGGCTTGCCGTCGCGCCCGGCGCGACCGGTCTCCTGATAATACGCCTCGATGCTTTTCGGCAGATCGAGATGGGCGACGAAGCGCACGTCGGGCTTGTCGATCCCCATGCCGAACGCCACGGTGGCGACGATCACGATACCGTCTTCGTTGATGAAGCGATCCTGGTTGCCCGCGCGCGTGGCAGCATTCAGCCCGGCGTGATAGGGCAGCGCCTCTACGCCGGCCTTGTTCAGCGCGGCCGCGGTGTCCTCGACCTTGGCGCGCGACAGGCAGTAGACGATGCCGGCGTCGCCGGCATGGCGCTCGGCGATGAAGGCTTTCAGCTGGGTCTGCGCGTTCTGCTTGTCGACAATTTCATATCGGATGTTCGGGCGATCGAAGCTCGCGACGAAGCTCGGCGCGTTGTTCAGACCGAGCCGGTCGACGATTTCCTTCCGGGTGAGATCGTCGGCGGTGGCGGTCAGCGCGATGCGCGGCACATCGGGAAAGCGTTCGGCGATGACGGAAAGGCCGATATACTCCGGACGAAAATCGTGCCCCCATTGCGACACGCAATGCGCCTCGTCGATCGCGAACAGCGCGACGTCGGCGCGGCCGAGCAGGTTCAGGCAGCGCGGCGTCAACAGCCGCTCCGGCGCGACATAGAGCAGGTCGAGATCGCCGGCCAGGAGCCGCGCCTCGACCGCGCCCGCCTCCTCATAGGACAGCGTCGAATTCAGCACGGCCGCCTTGACGCCGGCCTCGAGCAGGCCGGCGACCTGGTCGCGCATCAGCGCGATCAGCGGCGACACCACGATGCCGCAGCCCTTTCGCAACAGGGAAGGCAATTGATAGCACAGCGACTTGCCGCCGCCGGTCGGCATCAGCACCAGGCAATTGCCGCCGCCAGTGACGTGCCGCACGATTTCTTCCTGCGCGCCGCGAAAGCCGGGTAGGCCAAACACGTGATTCAGCACCGAAAGCGCGTCGGGATCGGTATCGGACTTGGCGTTACGGGCAGGGGCCATGGCGGGAAGGGGCATGCGGGACAGGTGATCCGATGAAGGGTTTGCGAAGACGGAATTTCGGAGCCGGCGTGCCGAAGTGATGATCTCCATACGGGCGATCAAGGTCTATTTGATTCGGGTCGCCGCCCATATTCACTTCCGGGCCGGCTGCGAGGAAATATTGGCCAAAGGCGGCCAAAAAGCCCCAATTTGCAGCGCTATGTCGGTGCAGCGATCGCGCGAGTGTAGGTTGCCAGATCGAAGTAGTCGCGCCAGATCCTGATTTTTCCGTCGGCCAATTCGAATACGCCACAGCAGGGTAGATCGACACTTTTGGCCCCCAGGCTGGTTCTGTCGAGACGCTCGGCCATGACGATATCGCCTTGAGAAACGATGTTGAGGACATCCCAATTCGTCTCCGTCCAATCCTTGATGAATCCGCCGATGAACTTGCGCAGGTTGTCGTGACCGCTGACCGGCTTATTCATCATGTTGTGATAGGTGCCGTTGGGAGTGAAGAATGCGACGATCTCGTCGACATCCAGCCGCGACCACGCTGCGATGAAATTCCGTACGGTCTCCTCGTTGGTTCTCATGATCATTTCCTCTGAAGGTCGCGAGCAGAAAGGTTGCTGGGCGGGCTGCGGCGATCCAGCTATTTTGGCCTTTTGCGCTGCTGGACGGCCTTGAGGTAGTTGACCGCCGCCTCGGCATCGTCCCGGCTGAAACGGAAAGTCGGCATGCCCGGGTGCATGGTGGTCAGCCCGTCCTGCAATCGTTGTACGAAGTCGGTGTCGTACAGTTTCTCCCCGAAAGTGCGAAACGGCGGCGCCTCGGCAAGAGGGCTTTTGCCCGTTTTGCCGATAGCGTGACAGCGAGCGCACATGGTTTCGAGCAACGCCTTGCCGTGTCGCTGCTCGCGATCGAGCGCGTGACCGGCCTGACTCCAGGCCGCTGTCAGCAGCAGCGCGAGATAAATTCTGTTCATGGCCAGTCCCTGTGTCGCGGCAATCTAGCACCGGGTTTCGCCATCGGGGGAATGATTTGTCCAGGTCGACAAGCTCCCTAGAATGCTCGATATTGCAGAGACATGGAGACAGTTATGGGCGCTTCGCCGGCATGCTGATTGGCGCTACCAACGAAGCGAAGGGAAATCATGACAACAGCGGTCCTCGGCATTATCGGCGGCTCCGGCATCTATGATCTGCCGGGCCTGGAGAATGCCCGCGAGGAGGCGATTCAAAGCCCCTGGGGCGAGCCGTCCGCGCCGGTGCGTCATGGCAGCATCGCCGGCCTTCCGATCGTGTTTCTGCCGCGCCACGACAAGGGCCACCGGCTGTCGCCATCCGACATCAACTACCGCGCCAATATCGACGTGCTGAAGCGGGCGGGGGTTACCGACCTGATCTCGCTGTCGGCCTGCGGCTCCTTCAGGGAGGATCTGCCGCCCGGCACCTTCGTGCTGGTCGACCAGTTTGTCGATCGCACCCACAAGCGCGAGAGTTCGTTTTTCGGCCGAGGCTGCGTCGCCCATGTCTCGATGGCGCACCCCACAGCGCCGCGGCTCCGCCTCCATCTGGCCGCCGCCGCCGAGGCCGAGGGCATCGCGGTCGCGCGGGGCGGCACCTATGTCTGCATGGAGGGTCCGCAATTCTCCAGCTACGCCGAGAGCATGACCTACAAAAATCTGGGCTACTCCGTGATCGGCATGACCAACATGCCGGAGGCCAAGCTCGCCCGCGAGGCCGAGATCTGTTACGCGACGGTCGCCATGGTGACGGATTTCGACTGCTGGCATCCCGACCATGATGCGGTATCGGTCCAGGACATCATCCGGGTGTTGACCACCAACGCCGACAAGGCAAAAACCCTGATGGCGCGTTTAGCCGCGGAGTTTCCGCGGGAGCACGAACCGTGCCCAGCTGGTTCGGACCGCGCGCTCGACACGGCCTTGATCACCGCGCCGGAAGCGCGCGATCCAGAGCTTCTGAAAAAACTCGATGCGGTGGCAGGACGGATTTTACGCGGATGAGGCTCACACCGTCGATGGGCGCGTCATGAAGGTCGCAGACAGACACGTCAGGAGCATCTGGCTCGATAGCGACGGCTGGTCGGTCAGCGCAATCGACCAGCGGCGGTTGCCGCATGATTTCGTCGTGGTCCGGCTGGAGACCTGCGATGCTGCCGCCGATGCCATCCGCTCGATGCTGGTGCGCGGCGCGCCACTGATCGGCGCGACCGCGGCCTACGGGATGGCGCTGGCGATGCGAGCAGACGCTTCCGACGCCGCACTCGATCAGGCCCACAGGACGCTGATGGCGACGCGGCCGACCGCGATCAATCTGACATGGGCGCTCGACGCCATGCGCTCGCTGTTGCGGCCGTTGCCGGCATCGGAACGAACGGCGGCGGCCTATTGCCGCGCCGGTGAAATTGCCGAGGAAGATATCGCCATCAACAAGGGCATCGGCCGGCATGGCCTTGGTTTGATCGAGGCGATCGCGGCGCGCAAGAAGCCGGGCGAGCGGGTCAATCTGCTGACCCATTGCAACGCCGGCTGGCTGGCGACGGTCGATTGGGGCACCGCCACCGCGCCCATCTATCTGGCGCATGACCGCGGTGTCGCCGTCCATGTCTGGGTCGATGAGACCCGTCCGCGCAATCAGGGCGCCTCGCTCACGGCCTGGGAACTCGGCCATCACGGCGTGCCGCATACGGTCATACCCGATAACACCGGCGGTCACCTGATGCAGCACGGCATGGTCGATCTCGTGATCACAGGCACCGACCGGGTCACCGCCGACGGAGACGTCTGCAACAAGATCGGCACGTATCTCAAGGCGCTCGCCGCGCACGACAATGGCGTGCCGTTCTATGTGGCGCTGCCTTCACCGACCATCGATTTCAGTGTCCATGACGGCGTGAAGGAAATTCCGATCGAGCAGCGCGGGCCTGAAGAAGTGACGCATATGACCGGGCGGACCGCCGATGGCAGGATCGAAACCGTGCGCATCGTGCCCGAGGGATCGCCGGTTGCGAATTATGCCTTCGATGTGACGCCGGCGCGGCTGGTGACGGGGTTGATCACCGAGCGCGGCGTGCTTGAGCCTGATCGCGCGGCGCTATCCGCCGCATTCCCCGAACGGATAGCGGTCGCCGCTGAATAGCCAAGGAAGCAAGCGTATGCAGAGTGCCTGGATCGATCGCGATGCCGATGCGGCGCTGGCCCGCTATGCCGGTCTCGGGCGCGACGTGGCGCTCAGGGTCTATACTACGCGCCTGCTGGGCCAGGATCCGCGACTGGTACTGCACGGTGGGGGCAATACCTCGGTGAAGACGCGACTTGCCGATCTCAATGGCGACACCGTCGACGTGCTCTGCGTCAAGGGCTCCGGCTGGGATATGGGTTCGATCGAGCCGCAGGGTCTGCCGGCGGTGCGGCTGGCGCCCCTGATAAAACTCCGTTCCCGCGAGAAGCTGTCCGACGACGAAATGGTCCAGCTGCAGCGCGCCAATCTGATCGATCCGATGGCGCCGAACCCTTCCGTAGAGGCGCTGCTGCACGCCTTCATCGCGCACAAATTCGTCGACCACACCCATTCAACGGCGGTTCTCGCCCTCACCGACCAGCCCGACGGCGAAGCCTTGTGCCGCGAGGTTTACGGCAAGCGGGTCGGCTACGTTCCCTACATCATGCCGGGTTTTGGGTTGGCCAAAGCCGCGGCGCAGGTGTTCGACGCGGATCCGTCAGTCGAGGGCCTGGTGCTGGTCAAGCATGGCATCTTCAGTTTCGGTGCCGACGCGCGGGAAGCCTATGAGCGCATGATCGCGCTGGTCGGTCTGGCGGAAGAACGGCTGACCAGAAATCGCAAGCCGGCATTCCCGAGCGCAAAACTTCCGGCGCGACCAGCGCGCCTCGCAGACGTCGCGCCGATCGTCCGTGGCGCCTGCAGCCTGCCGGACAGCAAGAGCGACGGCGCCTGGAAACGCTTTGTGCTGGATTTCCGCGCTGGCGACGCGGTGATGAACTTTGTCAACGGCACCGAAGTGACGCGCTATGGCCAGGCCGGCGTGGTGACGCCGGATCATAACATCCGCATCAAGAACAAGCCGCTGGTCGTCGCCGCGCCCGAAGACGGCGACCTCGCCGGCTTCAGGACCGCGGTCCGCGATGCGGTTGCGTCCTACGGCGAAGCCTACAAGGAATATTTTACCCGCAATAACGCCCGCGCCGGCGGGATCAAGACCATGCTCGACACCTCGCCGCGCGTGGTGCTGGTGCCGGGCGTCGGGCTGTTCGGGTTCGGCCGCAGCAAGAAGGACGCGCGCGTCGCCGCCGACCTCGCCGAGGCCGCAATTGCCACCATCACCGATGCGGAAGCGGTCGGCCGCTTCGAGCCGCTGCCGGAAGCGGACCTGTTCGATGTCGAGTATTGGTCGCTGGAGCAGGCGAAGCTGGGCGGTGCCAGGGAGCTGTCGCTGGCGGGGCAAATTGTCGCCATCACCGGCGCCGCGGGTGCCATTGGCTTTGCGACGGCAAAAGCGTTCGCGGCGGCCGGCGCGGAAGTCGCGCTGCTCGATGTCGACGAGGCCGCCGCACAGACAAAGGCCAAGGCGATCGGCGGAGCCGCGCTTGGGATCAAATGCGACGTCACCGATGCCGCATCGGTGCGGGAGGCCTTCGCGCAGGTCGCCTCCGTGTTCGGCGGGGTCGACATATCAATATCGAATGCCGGCGCCGCCTGGCAGGGGCGGATCGGCGAGGTTGATGAAGCGGTTCTGCGCGAGAGTTTTGAACTCAATTTCTACGGCCACCAGCGCGTGGCTCAGGCGGCGGTGAAAATCATGCTGATGCAGGGCACCGGCGGCTGCCTGCTGTTCAATGTTTCCAAGCAGGCCGTCAATCCCGGTCCCGATTTCGGTCCCTACGGGTTGCCGAAGGCGGCGACGCTGTTTCTGGTGCGGCAATACGCGCTCGATTACGGCAATGAGGGCATTCGCGCCAATGCCGTCAATGCCGACCGGATCCGGTCGGGGCTGTTGACCGAGGAGATGATCGCGTCGCGCTCCAAACTTCGGGGCTTGAGCGAGCAGGCCTATATGCGCGGCAATCTGCTCGGTCGCGAAGTGGCCGCCGAAGATGTCGCGCAGGCCTTCCTGGCGCAGGCGCTGGCGTTGAAAACCACCGCCGACGTCACCACCGTCGATGGCGGCAACATCGCAGCTGCGCTGCGATGACGACCAGTACGGATTCAACACCGGCCGCGCCGCCGGCACCGATTTCCGGCATCGCAACGGCGCGCAGCGACGTCATCGCCGGGCTGGTTTCATCGACCGTCGCCATTCCCCTGGCGATGGCGTTCGGCATGTTCGCCTTCGTCACGCTGAGCGACGAATATTTCGCCTATGGCGCGATGGCAGGGCTGCTGTCGATCGCGATCAATGTCGTGCTCGCCGTTTTCATCGGCATCGTGCTGGCGGTGTTGCTGTTCGTGGTGCGCATGAGCCGCTCCAACATCAGGAGATTCTATCGCTGCGACACCGTGCGCTCACGGCGTTACCCGCGATCTGGCCGAGCTGGAAGTTCCGTAAGACGCTGTAAAGCCGTCCTT
>JBKJUA010000404.1:0-4912 GCA_046590305.1 Bradyrhizobium sp. | reverse complement strand
AAGCCGCCGGCGCCAAGGTGGTGGAGCAGTTGCTGGGCAATGGTCCCGCGGCGATGGCCGAGACCAAGGCGCTGGCGCTGGAAAGCTCGTTCGGCGGCATGGGCGTCGACGACGAGGCCTATGCGCGGCTGGTCCGGATGCATTCGGCACGGCGCCGCACGGCGGAAGCCTCGGAGGGCCTGGCCTCGTTCGCGGAGAAACGCGCGGGCAATTGGGGCGGGTTCGGGAAATAGGGTCGTGTGCTCAGCAGCCCCGGCAGATGCCGCGCAGGCTTTTGTAAACGATCTCGTCCTCCTGCCGCATTTGCCGCATTGATTCCATCGCTCTGGTATCGGCGGTGGGTTCGGGCTTGCGTTTGGCGGCGAGTTCTTTTTCCTGGCGTTGATAGCAGGCCTCGCGCTCGGGTTTCGCCTGGATGAACCGGCATTGCTCCACCGCCATCGCGGGAGCCGCGCCGAGGATCAGGCCAAGCATGATGTATGAGACAAGCTTCAAGGTCGTCCGTCCTCGCCGATTCGACTTTATCCCGGATTGCGCTTCGCTCCATCCGGGTTACGATGTTTTTTTATTGGGCTGGAGCACATGCCAAGAATCCTGATCGTCAATCCGAATACTACGGCGTCGATGACCGCGACCATCGGCGCTGCGGCGCGCGACGTCGCCGCTGCCGGCACCGAGATCGTGGCCGTGACGTCGTCGATGGGGCCGGCCTCGATCGAAGGTTTCTATGACGAAGCCTTTGCCGTGCCCGGCCTGATTCAGGCGCTGATGAATACCCCCGCCGCCGATGCCGGCATCATCGCCTGCTTCGACGATACCGGGCTTGACGCCGCGCGGTCGGCCGTGCGTTTCCCGGTGGTCGGGATCTGCGAGGCGGCGCTGGTCACTGCGGGGCAACTGGCCAAACGCATCGCCGTCGTCACCACGCTGCCGCGCTCGATCGTGCCGCTCGAAGAGCTGGTGCGCCGCTACGGCTTTGCCGAGCGCGCGCAAGTGAGCGCGTGCAATGTCGCGGTGCTCGATCTTGAAAGACCCGGCTCGGGTGCGGCGGCCAGACTCGACGCCGAGATCGCGCTGGCGCTGGACAAGGGCGCCGAGGCGATCGTGCTGGGTTGCGCCGGGATGGCCGATCTCGCGCGCGAACTGTCGGTAAAATTCGACGTTCCCGTGATCGATGGCGTCGCGGCGGCGGTCAAGCAGGCCGAAGCTCTGGCCGGGTTGAAGCTTACGACCTCGCGTCGCGGCTGCTATGCGTTGCCTGCGGTGAAGAGCTATTCGGGGCTGCTGGGGCCGTTTGCGCCAAAGTCGGAGGGATCATGAGATCGTCATTGCGAGCCACCGGGTCGGCGCGAAGCGTCGCCCGATGACAGGCTCCGCGAAGCAATCCATCTCGCCGCAGAAAGGAAGAATGGATTGCATCGCTGCGTCGCAATGACGAAGAATGGCATTAGCCGTCAGCCCTGCCCGCCATAAATCCGGTCGCGCAGCCGCCGCATTCCGGTCAGCCAGCGCTCGGCGTTGGACGCCTTGCGCTGCATGTAGTCATGCACCTGCGGGTGCGACAGAATCAGAAAGCGCTCGGCCTCCATCGCCTCCAGCACCATGCGCGCCACCTCCGGCGCCTGCAGCACGCCGTCGACCCGCGCCGCACTGGGGCCCGGCGTCGTCATCCCCGTCTGCACCGACTGCGGACACAGCACGGAAACCCGGATGCCGCGGTCGCCATATTGAATGGCGAGATGCTCGGCCAGCGCCACCGCGGCGTGTTTTGTAACCCCATAAGGCATCGAGTTCAGCGACGCCAGCAGGCCCGCGGCGGATGCGGTGTTGAGCAGATAGCCGGAGCCGCGCGCCAGCATGCCCGGCACCAGCGCGCGCGCGGCGAACACGTGGCTCATGACATGCACGCGCCAGCTGACGTCCCAGTCGGCGTCATCGGCGCTTTCCTGTCCCTTGCGCGACAGTCCGGCATTGGAGAAAAACACGTCGACCGGACCGTACTTGTCCTGGGCCGCCGCGATCAGCGCCTTGATGTCCTCTTCCTGTCCGACATCGCAGGTCACGGCGAGGCCGTCGATCTCGCCGGCGACCTTTGCCAGACGGTCGCGCGACGTCCTGAGGTCGGCGACCACCACCCCGCGCGCGCCGGCCGAGGCGTAAGCGCGCGCCACCGCCTCGCCGATGCCGCTGGCGGCTCCGGTAATGACGCAGACCTTGTCTTTGACGTGCATGATTTATTTCCAATTAGCGATGATGTGCAGTCAGATTGAAGCACTGGTTCGATACTTCAACAATGGCGGTGAGCCCTCTCCCGCTTGCGGGAGGGTTGGGGTGGGGGTCTCTCCGCATCACCGGCGCCCGCTGAGAGAAGCCCCCATCCGCCGCGCTCTGTCGAGCGCGTCGACCTCCCCCGCAGGCGGGAGAGGTGCACCGAGTTTGCCGAACCGGCGGCGTGCAATAGAATTGCGCCGCTCATCCCCCATAAAGCCCCTTGCTCCGCGCCATCCTGATCGCCAGCGCCGCCATGAAGTCGAGCATCGGTGTCGACAATCCCGCAGCCCTCGCGAACGCGGCCGGGGCGCGCACCAGCGCATCGATTTCCATGGCGCGGCCGAGTTCGAAGTCCTGCAGGATCGACGGCTTGTGGTCGGGCGCGGGACCCGAGCGGGCGAGGCGCTTGACGCCGGGAAAGCTGCTTTGCGCGACCGCGTTGGCCTCGTCGAGCAGGCGCGGAATGATGTCCTGCAGGTCCGGCTCGTCGCGCACGCCGCGCGCGGTTTGCCCGGTCAGGAGGCACAGCACTGACATCGACATGTTGGTCAGAAGCTTGGTCCAGATCGTCTCCCGGATGCTGGTCACCGGCGGCGACGGGATCGCGGCTTCGGTGAGATCGGCGCGCAGCCGCTCGATTCGCGCGCTGCCGTGATCGTTGCATTCGCCGACCAGCAGCATGTTGCGGTCAGGCGAAAGATTGGCGACGACACCGGGTGCCACGACTTGATTGGATGAAAACACCACGCCGCCGATGATCCGCTCCGGGGAAACCATCGATCGCAACTGGCCGCCGGGATCGAGAAAGCCGAGGTCGGGCGGCGGCGCGTCGGCGGCCAGCCCGATGTCGTACCACCAGGGAATGCCGTTCTGGGCAAACACCACGGCGGTGTGGTCGCCCAGCAGCGGCGGCAGCCCCTTGACCAGGCTGCCGAGCGAGTTCGCCTTCAGCGTCGAGATCACGACATCCTGCGGCCCGAGCTCCGCCGGATCGTCGGACGCCTTGACGTGCGCGGTGAATCCGGCGCCGTCGACCCAAAGGGTCAGATCCTTGGCCCTGACGGCCTCCAGATTCGGCCCGCGCATCACGCAGGACACCTCATGTCCCGCCAACGCCAGCCGCACCGCAAAATGGCTGCCGACGGCGCCCGCGCCGAAGATACAGATACGCATGGGGAGGGTGTCCTGATGGAGGGATCGGTTGCGTGGAAGCCAGTTTCTACATGCAGGTGTCATCATGCAACCCGTGCGACGAGACTTGACGAGATAGCTAAATTTCAGCACCCGGGGCATGATCACACGTCACTCTCTCGGGAACTCGCAAATTGCCGCTCAAATCCATCACCGAACCGGCCCGGCAAATTCCGCTTTATGGCGAATACGAAGTCGTCGTGCTCGGCGGCGGACCGGCCGGGATCGCGGCAGCAGTCGCAGCCTCACGCGCCGGGCGGCGCACGCTGCTGATCGAGCGCTATGGCTTTCTCGGCGGCATGGGGACGGCGGCGGGGGTAACGAATTTCTGCGGGCTGCATGCCAATGTCTATGGCGAGATGCATCGGGTGGTGCAGGGCGTCGCCTCCGATCTGCTGGCAAGGATTGATCGGCTCGGCGGGCTGAATGCGCCGCATCTCATTCTCGGCAAAATATTCGCGCAGGCCTATGACACCGCGGCCTACAAGATCGCGGCCGACGATCTGCTGGCAACCCACAAGGTCGACATTCTCTTCCATGCGCTCGGCGCCGGGGTGGTGATGCATGACGAGACGCGCATCAACGCGGTGATGGTCGAAACAAAGGCCGGGCGGCAGGCGGTGCGGTCCGAGATTTTTATCGATTGTTCCGGCGACGGCGATCTCGCGGCCTGGGCCGGCGCGCGGTTCGAGGTCGGCGATAACTCCGGCAGCATGCTCTATCCCTCGATGATGTTCCGGCTCAACGGCATCGATCCCGAAAAGGCCGGCGATGCCTGGCGGACGATACCGGCGTTGATGGAGGCGGCCGAGGCCGCCGGTACCCATCATTTTCCGCGCAAGGCCGCGATCGTGCGGCCGCAGCGCTCGGGTATCGAATGGCGGGTCAATTTCACCCAGCTGTCGCGCGAGGACGGCACCGCGATCAACGGGCTGCAGCCTGACGATCTCACCCGCGGCGAAATCGACGGCCGCCGCCAGGCGGTCGCCGCGTTCAATTTCCTGCGCACCGTGCCGGGGTTTGAAAAGTCCTACATCGTCGACCTGCCGCCGCAACTCGGTATCCGTGAAACCCGCCGGGTAATCGGCGGCTATATGCTGTCAGGCGACGACGTGCTCGGCTGCGCTTCGTTCGACGACAGCATCGGCGTCAACGGCTGGCCGATGGAATCCCATGTCGCCGGCGACGTCATCTTCAAGTTTCCGCCGATCCCGGAATCCCGCGGTTTCAACGAGCTGCCATACCGGATGCTGACGCCCGATTGTATCGACAATCTGCTGGTGGCCGGGCGCTGCGCCTCGATGACCCATGACGGCCAGTCGGCGGCACGGGTCTCCGGCGCCTGCTTTGCCATGGGCGAGGCGGCCGGGACCGCGGCGGCGCTGGCGCTCGGCGGCAACACGATTCCGCGCGACATTGCGGTGGAAAAGCTGCAACAAGCGTTGCAGCA
>JBKJUA010000342.1:0-3137 GCA_046590305.1 Bradyrhizobium sp. | reverse complement strand
GGCCCATGAACTGTTCGTTGTTGCCGCTGCCGAGCAGCGTGTCGCCGAACATCGAGCCCATCACGGCGTTGACGCCGCCATAGATGACATCGATCCCGACCGACGCGAGATCGAGGTTGGTGAGATTGAGCGCGTCGGCCCTGTCGCGCGCCAGGCCGGTGCCGCCGGAACTGGTATTGGCGAGGTCGACGAACACGGCCGCCGTCGACTGCGAATACTGAATCCGCGTGTTGCCGTTGCCGGTGATGCTGTCGTTGCCGTCCTGGCCGTCGAAATTGTTGAAGGACCCAAATGAGCCGGCGTTGGTGCTGCCGCCACTGAATCCCACGGCATTGTAGGTATCGGCGAAGTGGGTGCCGCGCACACCTTCCACGCTGTACAGAATGTCGCTGCCGATCGAGGCGTCGCCAACCACGCTACCGGCGGCGAGGTTGACCGTGATGCCTGACTGGGTGGCGGGGTCGTTGTTGTAGGTAGCGAAATCGTAACCGCCGCGGCCCTCGATCGTATCGTTGCCGCCGCGGCCGTCGAATTGCTCGAAGCTGCCGTCTTCATTGTCGCTGCCGCGCAGCGTGTCGCCGAAGCGGGATCCTATCACCGAGCTGACGTTGGTAAAATGGTCCGTTCCAACCGAGGCATTGCCGGTCGCAGTGCCCGCGGCCATGTCGACCGTCACCGCCGCACTGGCGCTGGCATAGGAAATCCGCGTCAGCGCCTGGCCCTGCGCATTGACGTTGCCGGTGATGATGTCGTCGCCGGCCATGCCCTCGAAGGAATTGAATCCGACGGGCACGCCCGGCAGGCCTGAAGAGCCGGTGAAGCGGGTCGCGGAATAGGTGTCGGCAAAGTTGCTGCCCTGCACGGCTTCCACAAATTGCAGCGTGTCGGTGCCGACGCCCTGCCCGGTCACGGTTCCCGCCGCGAGATTGACGGTGATGCCGCCGGTCGCGTCGGTATAGACCGCGCGGTCAACGCCGGTCAGGCCGATGAGCGTATCGTTGCCGTCGAAACCCTGCAGGATATCGTTGCCGGCGGTGCCGTTCAGGACATTGTCGTTGTTGTCGCCGGCGATGGTGCCGGGGTTGGCCACCGCAACCGTCACCGGCAGATCGGCATCGTAGACCACCACCCGGACTGGAATCTGCGTCGTGCCGCTGTCATTGGTCAGCAGGATGATAAAATCCTGCGTCACTTTCTGGCCGGGTAGCAGCGTGACGAAATCAGACCTCGGCTCGCTGAAATTCCAGACGATGTCGCCATTGGTATTGAACGATGCCGTGAATCGGCCGTTCGGATTCGCCACGCTGAGCGTGGCGCCGTTATGATCGCCGGTCAGCTCGATGACGCCGCCTGCGGTGAGGATGGCAGGCAAATTGGCGCGCTCCTGGATGATCGCGCTGCGGCCCGAGGTCGGGTCGGCGAGAAAAATATCGCCGGTGCCGGGAGCGGCGCTGCTGGCGAACGCAATGTACAGACCGCCGGCGCTGATCGTCGCGCCCAGATTGGCGTTGCCGTCGGACTGGTTGCCGTTGGCGAGGTTCGAAACCCTGTTGTAGACGGGATTTGCGGGATCGCTGACGTCGACGACATAGGTATCGGTGACGGCATTGCCGTCGCCCGCCAGCTCGGCGTCGCTGGCAAAGATGATGAAATTGCCGTCCGGGCTGATCACCGGATGGTAGCTGGCGCCCGACGCATTGGCGGTGTGGAACACGACCTGCCCTGTGGAGAGATCGTAGAGATAGATTTCCGAATGGCCGCCCGGTGTATCGCTTTGATAGACGACATAGCGGCCGTCAGCGCTGAACGAGGCCCCGGCGTTGCCGGCGTCGGTGGCCGTGCTGGCGATCGCGGTCGCGGTGCCGGTCGCGAGATTATAGACGAAGAGCTGGCCGGAGCCGCCCGGCGCCGCCGCGTCGGTCTGCCAGAACGCGATCATCTGGCCGCTGGCGCTGATCGCCGGCAGCCACACCGCACCGGTCTCGCCGATCGCGGCCGCCGTGATGGTGGCGATCACATGGCCCTGGGGACCGTAGATTCCGATACTGTTGCCGCCGTGCTCGACGACGATCCTGCTGCCGTCGCCGGAAACCGCTGGCGCGCCGCCGGCAGTGAGCTGGGTGGTTTGCTGATAGTGCGCGTCGGAGGGATCGTTGTTGTAGATGTAGACCCAGGACTGGGTGCCGTCGGTGCCCTGGAACACGACGGTGCGGCCGTCGGCGCTGATGGTCTGGCCGCTGTAGCTGAAGCCGTTGCCCGCTTCGGCAATGGTGATCGTAGTGTGGGTCTGATGGTCGTAAAGGAAGATCGTGCCATCGGGGTCGTAGACGATGAAATGCCCGTCGGCGCTCATGACCGGACCGAAATGGTCGCCGCCAGGGCCGGAGATCTGGGAGACCGTCGGCGGGTTGACGACGAAGGGCAGCGGCGTCGGCGGAATTACGACCGTGAAGATAATCGGGTCCGTCGCAGGCGCCGGTGTTCCCGTCGGCGGGCCCACCGGGGTGGAGCCCGGGAGGTTTACGGGGACTATAGTAGGCGTTCCGGAGCCCGGTGGTTGGCCAGCGGGAATGAAATTTGGCGGGTTGTAATCGGAGGGTGGGTTGGCGGGGGTACTGCCGGGATTCGTCGTCGGGGTCTTCGGAGAGGCATCGGTGTGCTGCGGCAGATCCGGGAATAGCTGCTTGCCGAAGTCGTAGGTCTGCAGCAGGCCCGAGAAAGCATTGAACTCCAGCTGGATCTGCGCGACCGTCTTGTTACTCTCCTGGGCAATCACCTCGAAGTTGGCGATCGGCGTCAGCGTCAGCGTGGTGCCGTTGCTGGTCACCGTTCCGATCAGGACCCCTCGGCTGTTGAAAACCTGAACCGAATGGACCTGGCCGTCGCGTTGGTCGATCACCGAGATCGAAACCTTGCCGTCGACCGCGGAGATATCGAGGATCACCGCAGTGCCGCGAATGCCCATGGTGGCGACGGGCGTGCCGACCTTCATGTCGCCGGTCTTGGCGACCTGGCCGGCGACGAAGCTGGCCGCGCCCTGCACCAGAGTGAACAGCGACGAGTTCGCGGTGCTGCTGGCGTCGTAGGTCAGGTCGTTCAGCATCAGGCGCGCACCGGCGCTGAGGTTGAAGGTGGTG
>JBKJUA010000053.1:0-3481 GCA_046590305.1 Bradyrhizobium sp. | reverse complement strand
GCCTTCCTGATGACCGAACCCGCGGTCGCCTCGTCGGACGCCACCAACATCGAAACCTCGATCACGCGCGATGGCGATCACTATGTCATCAACGGCCGCAAATGGTGGTCGTCGGGCGTCGGCGATCCCCGCTGCAAGATTGCGATCCTGATGGGCAAGACCGATCCCAACGCGGCGCGCCATCAACAGCAGTCGCAGATCCTTGTGCCGCTCGATACCCCCGGCATAACAGTCGAGAAGATGCTGCCGGTGTTCGGCTTCGACGATGCGCCGCACGGCCATGCCCAGGTGTTGCTCGAAAACGTCCGGGTTCCCGCTGAAAACATCCTGCTCGGCGAGGGCCGCGGTTTCGAGATCGCGCAGGGCCGCCTCGGTCCCGGCCGCATCCATCACTGCATGCGCACCATCGGCGTGGCCGAAGAGGCGCTGGAGAAGATGGTGCGGCGGTTGTCGTCGCGCACTGCCTTCGGCAAGAAGATCATCGAGCATTCGATCTGGGAACAGCGCATCGCCGAAGCCCGCACCGACATCGAGATGACCCGGCTGTTGTGCCTCAAGGCCGCCGACATGATGGACAAGCTCGGCAACAAGACCGCGCAACTCGAGATCGCCATGATCAAGGTGGCGGCGCCGAACATGGCGCTGAAGATCATCGACAACGCGATCCAGGCCTGGGGCGGCGGCGGCGTCTCCGACGATGCGGGCCTCGCCAAGGCCTATGCCGGCATCCGCACCCTGCGCCTTGCCGACGGTCCGGACGAGGTCCATAACCGCGCCATTGCCAGACTTGAACTTCGGAAGTATGCCAACGCTTCGAACCACTGATAGTTAAGTGGGGAACGCTCGCGGCATTCTCCACGCCGTCATTCCGGGGCGATGCACAGCATCGAACCCGGAATCCCGAGATTCCCCGGTGCGCAATTGCGCACCTGAGGTCTGGTGCTTCGCACCATCCCGGAATGACGGATGACGAGGGCGAACAAGAAAAGCAAGGGAGCGTCATTGTGGCCGAGGGCGTCAGAAACGACGAAGAATTTTCCGGCACCAGGCCCGTCGAGGAACGGCATCGCATCGATGAGATCGCCCTCGACGGCTGGATGCGTGAGCATGTCGAGGGATATCAGGGACCGCTGACTGTCCAGCAGTTCAAGGGCGGCCAGTCCAACCCGACCTACCGGCTCGACACTCCCTCGCGTTCCTATGTGATGCGCCGCCGGCCGTTCGGAAAACTGCTGCCGTCGGCGCACGCGGTCGACCGCGAATTCAAGGTGATCGCAGCGCTCAGCAAGCAGGGTTTTGCGGTCGCAAAAGCCTATGCGCTGTGCACCGACGACAGCGTGATCGGTGCTTTCTTCTACATCATGTCGATGGAAGAGGGACGCGTATTCTGGGATCCGTCGCTGCCGAGCCAGACGCCGGACGCCCGCCGCAAGATCTTCACCAGCAAGATCGAGACACTCGCCAGACTGCACACCTACGATCCCGAAGCCATCGGTCTCGGCGATTTCGGCAAGCCCGGCAATTATTTTGCGCGACAGGTCGATCGCTGGACCAAGCAATACCGTGCCTCGGAAACCCAGCACATTCCCGAATTCGAGAAATTGGCCGAATGGTTGCCGAAGACGGTGCCGGAACAGAAGCGCGTGTCGATCGTGCATGGCGACTATCGCCTCGACAACATGATTTTCCACGCCACAGAACCGCGCGTGCAGGCGGTGCTGGACTGGGAATTGTCGACAACCGGCGATCCCATGGCGGACTTCACCTATCTGCTGATGCAATGGACCATGCCGGGTCTCGCCAATGCCGATCTCAAGGCCCTGAACATTCCGAGCATGGATGAAGCGGCGCAGATCTACTGCAACGTCACCGGAAGTGCGGTGCCCGACCTCAACTGGTATTTCTCCTACAATCTGTTCCGGCTCGCCGGCATCACGCAGGGCATCGCCGGCCGCGTTCGCGACGGCACCGCAGCCAACGCCAGGGCGATGGAGTCGGCGAAACGCACCGTGCCGCTGTCGAAGGCCTCCTGGGAATACGCGCAGAAGGCCGGCGCGACCTGACATCGTAGGATGGGCGGCGCGCTCTTTTTGCCTCGCCCCGCTTGCGGGGAGAGGTCGGCGCGCAGCGCCGGGTGAGGGGGACTCTCCGCGAGTGAGCTTGTTGAGAGTCCCCCTCACCCCGACCCTCTCCCCGCAAGCGGGGCGAGGGGGAAGGGGCGCGCCGCTTCAAACTATTCTCATCACCCGGAAACTCCCTTGCCCCTATCCCCGAACATGCGTGGAAGTCTGCTGATGGCCGCCGCCATGGCGGGCTTCACCATGAATGACGCCATCACCAAGGCGGTGTCGTCGGAGATGAACTTCGGCGAGATCATGCTGGTGCGCGGCGTGGTCGCGATCGCGCTGATCGCGGCGCTGGCATGGCACCAGGGCGCGATGCGTCCGTTGCGCACGCTTGTCATGAAGCCGGTAGCGCTTCGGGTGGCCGGCGAGGTGCTGGGAACGGTGACGTTCCTGGCCGCGATCGTGCACCTGCCGCTGGCCAATACGGCGGCGATCTTTCAGGCGCTGCCACTGGCGGTCACGCTCGGCGCCGCGCTGATGTTCGGTGAGCCGGTCGGCTGGCGGCGCTGGCTTGCCATCTTCGTCGGCTTCATCGGCGTTCTCATCATCGTTCGGCCTGGTGTCGAGGGTTTTAATCAGTTCTCTCTGTTCGCGCTGGTCTCGGTGGTTTTCTGCGCTGTGCGCGATCTCGCGACCCGGCGCATCCCCGCGCATGTTCCCTCGCTGTTCATCACCCTGGTGACAACAGTGACGGTGACGATCGCCGGCGCCGCCATCATCGTTCCGCTCGGCGGCTGGACGGCGCCGTCGCCCCGCGCGCTAGGCCTGCTGACGCTCGCGGCGGTACTGCTGCTGATCGGCTATCAATGCGTCATCATGGCGCTGCGGTCGGGCGATATCTCGGCGGTGGCGCCGTTCCGTTATTCCGCGCTGCTGTGGGCGATGCTGCTCGGCTATCTCGTATTCGGCGATGTGCCCGACGCCCTGATGGTGACGGGCGCGACCATCATCGTGCTCTCAGGTCTCTACGCCTTCTACCGCGAGCGTATCCGTCACCGGCCGGTTGCGGCCGACGCCTCCGGCCTGCCGCCCGACGGGCTGTGACGCGCAAGCCCGTCCCTGTGTGATGCTGTGTGACTACCCGACGGGCAAATCACTTCGGCTTATCAGAAGTCATGTCAAGCCCTTCGCGAAAAAATATTTCGGTTTCCCAGAAATAAAAATCGGAGTATATGATTTCCCATCCCGTCCCACTCAGAGGGGCATTGCAAGGTCGCCAGTGCGGGACGGGGAGGCGATGGACGCGGATGGCGCGCTTGACCAGGGCGCCGGAAGCGGATGGCGAAATCGTGTTGTTCTGACACCCCCGACGTCGGTGTCAAGCTTGCGGTCATTCCCGCAGGTGACGGTGGCAA
>JBKJUA010000052.1:0-21869 GCA_046590305.1 Bradyrhizobium sp. | reverse complement strand
GCGGCATCAGTCATGTTTGGTCACCACATGCTGATCGCCGAGATAGGCGCGCTTGACCTCGTCGTGCTGGCGGATCGCCGCCGGCGCGTCGCAGGCGATGACGCGGCCATAGACCAGCACGGTGATGCGGTCGGCAAGCGCGAACACCGCGTTCATGTCGTGCTCGACCAGCACGATGGTGACTTCGCGCCGCAGCTCCTGCAGCAGTTTGACCATCTGCGCCGATTCGGTGGCGCCGAGCCCCGCCATCGGCTCGTCGAGCAGCAGCAGTTGCGGCCTGGTGGCGAGCGCTACCGCCAGTTCGAGCTCGCGCTGTTCGCCATGGCTCAGCTCCGACACCACGGTGTCGGCGCGATGGGCGAGCCCGACCCTCGACAGCGCCGACATCGCGGCGTCGCGCAGGCGCTTTTCCTTGCGGGCATCGCCCCAGAAACGGAAGGAGTGCCCGTCATGCGCCTGCGCCGCCATCGCGACGTTGTCGGAGGCGGTGAAGTCGGGCAGCAGGGAGGTGATCTGGAATGAGCGCGCCAGCCCGAGCCGGCTGCGGCGATGCGCCGGCAGCCGCGTGATATCCTGGCCGGCAAAGCGAACCGCGCCGGAATGCGGCATCAGCTGCCCGGTGAGCTGGCTGATCAGCGTGGTCTTGCCGGCGCCGTTCGGCCCGATGATGGCGTGCAATTCGCCGCTGTGGACGTCGAGCGAAACATGGTCGGTCGCGGTCACGCCGCCGAACCGGCAGACCAGATCCTCGACGCGGAGCAGGGGTTCAGCCACGGCGCACCCTCCCCAGCATTCCGTCGATGCCGCCGCGCGCGAACAGCACGATCAGGAGCAGCAGCGGACCCATGATCAGCGCCCAGTATTCCGTGAACTGCGACAGCGCCTCTTCCAGCAGCAGAAACGCGATGGTGCCCAGCACCGGCCCGAACAGCGAGCCCATGCCGCCGAGGATCACCATCACCATCAGATCGCCGGAACGGGTCCAGTACATCGAAGCCGGGCTGACGAAATCGGTGTTGTTGGCGAGCAGCGCGCCGGCGAGGCCGCAGATGGTGCCGGAGATGACAAAACACACCAGCCGGTAGCGGTTGACCGGAAAGCCGATCGCCTGCATGCGCCGTTCGTTGGAGCGCAGCCCCTGCACCACCATGCCGAAGCGCGAATTGACGATCCGCCAGATCAGATAGATGCCGCCGAGCAGGCAGAACAGGCAGAGATAGTAAAATTGCACGCGGTTCGACAGGTCGATCAGGCCGCCGAAATCGCTGCGCTTGTAGATCGTGAGGCCATCGTCGCCGCCATAGCGCGCCAGTCCCGAGGCGACGTAATAGGCCATCTGCGCGAAGGCCAGCGTGATCATGATGAAATAGACGCCACGGGTGCGCAACGAGAGCGCGCCGATCACCAGCGCGAACAGCGCCGAGGCTGCCAGCGCCACCGGCCACTGGATGAAGCCGGAGCCGATGCCTTCATGGGCGAGAATACCCACCGCATAACCGCCGATCCCGAGATAGGCGGCGTGCCCGAAACTCATCATGCCGCCATAGCCCATGATGAGGTTGAGGCTGGCCGCCGCCAGCGCGTAGATGATGATGCGGGTGAACAGCGTCAGCCCGAAGACGTTGCCGCTGAGCGTGGTGTAGACCGGCAGCAGCAGCAGGCCGGCGACCACCAGCCCAACGATGATGGTGCGGGCGTTGAGCTGAATCTTCATCGTCGGCCGGCCGGAAACAGCCCCTCCGGACGCACCACCAGCACGATAGCCATCAGGAGATAGATGAGCATCGAGGAGAGCGCGGGGGCGGCGGTGGAGGCGGCGGTCGAACTCAGGACCTGCCGCAGCAAATCAGGCAGGAAGGCGCGGCCCAGCGTGTCGATCATGCCGACGAAGATCGCGGCCAGGAACGCGCCGCGGATCGAGCCGATGCCGCCGATGACGATGATAACGAAGGCGAGGATCAGGATGTTCTCGCCCATCCCGATCTGCACGGTGAGGATCGGCGCCTGCATCAGCCCGGCGAGACCGGCCAGCGCCGCGCCGAGCCCGAAGACCAAGGTATAGAGCAGCTTGATGTTGATGCCGAGCGCGCCGATCATTTCGCGGTTGGAGGCGCCGGCGCGGATCAGCATGCCGATCCGGGTTCGCATCACCACGAAATAGAGCAGCAGCGCCACCGCCAGCGCCACCACGATGATGGCAAGGCGATAGGCCGGATAATAGACGCCGGGCATGATCTGAAACGGCACCGTCAGCCAGGGCGGCAGCGGCAGGGCCAGGCCCGCCGGGCCCCAGATCAGCCGCACCGCGTCGTTGAAGAAAAGAATCAGCCCGAAAGTCGCCAGCACGTGATCGAGATGATCGCGGTTGTAGAGATGCCGAAGTGCGACGAATTCCAGCAGAATGCCGAGCAACAGCGTCGCGCCGAGCGCCAGCACGCAGCCGAGGACGAAACTGTCGGTCCATACCACGAAGGTCGCCGCGAAATAAGCGCCCATCATGTAGAGCGAGCCGTGCGCCAGATTGACGAAGTCCATGATGCCGAACACCAGCGTCAATCCCGCCGCCAGCAGAAACAGCAGCAGACCGAACTGCAGCCCGTTCAGGAATTGTTCGACGACAAGCAGCATGAATGCTCTAGGTGAGTTTGGAAGTCATCTGATTTCAAAGCAAGACGTGTGCCGACAGGAAAACAGCGGCGGCACGTGAGCGCCGCCGCCGTATTGCAAAGCCTACCCGATCACTTCATCGGGCATTTGTCGTGGTACTTGTCCTGGCTATCCTTGACGATGGTGGCGACGGTTTTCAGCGCGAGCGAACCGTCGGCGTCCTTCACCACGTCCTGCAGATAGAAATTCTGGATCGGCATGTGGTTCTTGCCGAACTTGAAGTCGCCGCGCACCGATTTGAAATTGGCCTTTTCCATCGCCGCCTTCATCTCATCCTTCTTCGAGGTGTCGCCCTTCACCGCTTCCACCGCGCTGGCGATCAACTGCGCGGCGTCATAGGACTGCGCGCCGTAGAAGGTCGGGCGCAGGCCGGTATATTTCTTGCGGTAGTCGGCGACGAACTTCTTGTTCTGCTCGTTGGGCAGGTCGTTGACCCACTGCTGGGCGCCGGGAACGCCGAGCGCGTTTTCCTTCTGCAGCGGCAGCGACAATTCGTCGATGGTGAACGCCGTGTAGAGCGGCATCTGCGCCTTGAGGCCGGCCTGGGCGTACTGGTTGAGGAACTGGACGCCGGCGGCGCCCGGATAGAATACGAAGATCGATGCCGCACCGGACGCGCGCGCCTTCGACAGCTCGGCGGAGAAGTCGAGCTGGCTCGGCCACACCGTATATTCCTCGCCCTTGATCTCGCCCTTGAACGTGTTCTTGACGCCGGCCAGCATGTCCTTTCCGGCGGCGTAGTTCGGGCCGATCAGGAACACCGACTTGACGCCCTTCTGGTTCATGTATTCGCCCACCGCCTGCGGGGTCTGGTCGTTCTGCCAGGAGGTGGAGAACACATAGGGCGAGCACAATTCACCGGCGACCTGCGACGGTCCGGCATTGGCGATGACCATCATGGTCTTCGAATCCACGATCGGCTTCAGCGATGCCAGCAGCACGTTCGACCAGATATAGCCGGCGATGAAGTCGACCTTGTCGGACTGGATCAGCTTCTCGGTCTTCTGCTTGCCGACATCCGGCTTCTGCCCGTCGTCCTCGTAGATCACCTCGACCGGCTTGCCGCCCATCTTGCGTCCGATGTGATCGAGCGCGAGCTCGAACGAATTGCGCATGTCGTTGCCGATCACGGCGGTCGGCCCGCTGAAGGTCGAGACAAACCCGATCTTGATGGTATCTCCCGCGAGCGCGGGGGTTGCCAGCGCCAGAACCGTAGCGCCCGCCAGCCAGAATGCCGTTCTCATATTCGTTCCCTCCTCACTAAAGACGTTGCCGTCCGTCAAATGCCCTATCCCGTTCGAACGGCCTTCAACGCTCCGTCCCCGGGTCTCACTCTTCTTGGTGACGTGTTTTGTGCGCGAAATTGCAGGTGCGCAGCAAGCCCGAACCGCCGGCCCCCTCTTAGAACCTTCGGCCAATGCGAGCGCCCGTGCACCATAATTCGCATCCATGGAGGATGGCAAGAATTATAGTTCAGGATTTGGGTTGGCGCGGCTGCGGCTTTGTGTCTGGCCTCCTGCCTGGCCGGCGCTCGCTTCAGCCAACCTCGGCAGCACCGGTCAACAGAACGATGACAGGACGCCCGGCGAACATCGCGGACGGCGGCGATCCCTGCCGGCCAATGCGATCCCACATCGGTGGCTGACGATACGTTTCAGCTATCGACCGATCCGGAAACCGACCTTGGACCACCCCTTGTAAACTCGTAGATATAAGAGAGACCGGAAACCGAAAGCTCAGCCCATGACGACAAAGCAGGCGCGGCCTTCAGACCTTCATCGTGTCGTGATCGTGGGCGCAGGCTTCGGCGGGCTGCAAACGACCCATCGGCTCAAGGGCGCGCCGGTCAGCATCACCCTCGTCGACCGCCGCAACCACCATCTGTTCCAGCCGCTGCTCTACCAGGTCGCCACCGCTTCGCTGGCGACCTCGGAGATCGCCTGGCCGATCCGCTATCTCCTGCGCGAGCGGCCGGAAGTGACGACGTTGTTCGCCACGGTGTCCGGGGTCGATGCCGCGGCAAAACGCGTGCTGCTCGATGATGGCGACGCCCTGCCCTACGACACGCTGGTTCTCGCCACCGGCGCACGCCACGCCTATTTCGGCCATGACGAATGGGAGCCGTTCGCGCCCGGCCTGAAGACGCTGGAGGACGCCACCACGCTGCGGCGGCGAATTCTCGTCGCCTTCGAGCGCGCCGAACGCGAGACCGATCCGGAGCGCCTCGCCGCGCTGCTGACCTTCGTCATTATCGGCGCCGGCCCGACCGGCGTCGAACTCGCCGGCACCATCGCCGAGCTGGCGCGCGACACGCTGCCGCCCGACTTCCGCAACATCGACACCCACGCCGCGCGCGTCGTGCTGATCGAGGCCGGTCCGCGCGTGCTGGCGGGCTTTGCCGACGATCTCTCGGCCTACGCACAGCGCTCGCTGGAAAGCCTCGGCGTCGAAGTGATGCTGGGACAAGCCGTCACCGAATGCTCTGGTGACGGCGTGGTCTATGGCGGCAATCGGCTGGCGGCGAAAACCCTGATCTGGGCCGCCGGCGTGCGCGCCTCGTCCGCGGCCCAGTGGCTCGGCGCTCCCGCCGACCGCGCCTTTCGCCTGCAGGTCGAACCCGACCTCACCGTTCCCGGTCATCCCGATATCTTCGCGATCGGCGATACCGTCACGATCAACGGCCCCGATGGCAAGCCAGTCCCCGGCATTGCGCCGGCGGCCAAGCAGCAAGGCGTTTATGTCGCCGACACCATCAAGGCGCGGCTGCGCGGCGAAACGCCGGGCCCGTTCCGCTACCAGCATGCCGGCAGCCTCGCGCAAATCGGCAAGCGCAAGGCGGTGATCGATTTCGGGCGCTTCAAATTGCGCGGCACCCTGGCGTGGTGGATCTGGGGCATCGCCCACATCTATTTCCTGATCGGCCTGCGAAACCGGCTCAGCGTCGCGATCTCCTGGCTCTGGATCCACGCCCGCGACCAGCGCGCGGCGCGCCTGATCACGCAGGGCTCGAGCAAGGTGGTACGATAGATGTTGCGGTGTCATCCGCTGCAATTTTTGAATTCGTCATGGCGAGCGCAGCGAAGCAATCTTACGTTGAAAAAAGCCGGATTGCTTCGTCGCTGCGCTCCTCGCAATGACGGATCGTAGGTCTGTGCCGGCGCGCGTCACTTCACCAGCGAGCATCCTCCATCCGCCATCGGCCGAAACGCCTGCTCGGCAGGAATAGTCGAAACCAGCTTGTAATAGTCGTAGGGATATTTCGACTCGTTCGGCTTCTTCACCTCGAACAGATACATCGGGTGAATCACGCGGCCATCCTGGCGGATGGTGACGTCGCCGAACAATTTATCCTTGCCCTTGAATTTCTTCATCTGCGGCACCGCATCTTTCGCGTCGTCGCTGCCGGTTGCGGCGACCGCATTGAGATACGCCAGCGTCGAAGCATAGACGCCGGCCTGATTGCCGCTCGGCATCTTGCCGTTCATGCCCGGCCGGGCGCCGAAGCGTTTTGCAAATGCGCGAGTGTCCTCGTCCATGTCCCAGTAAAACGCTTCGAGCAGTTGCAGCCCCTGCGCGACCTTCAACCCCATGCCGTGCACGTCGTTGACGAACAGCAGGAACGCCACCATGGTCTGGCCGCCGGCCTGAATGCCGAATTCACCGGCCTGCTTCACCGCATTGACGGTGTCGCCGCCGGCATTGGCGAGCCCGATCACCTTGGCCTTGGAGTTCTGCGCCTGCAGCAGCAGCGAGGCGAAATCCGAGGTGCCGAGCGGATGCTTGGCCGAGCCCAGCACCTTGCCGCCATGCCTCTCGATGTAGCTGGTGGCCTCCGCCTCGATGCCCTGGCCGAGTGCGAAATTCACCGTGACGAAATACCATTCCTTGCCGCCGCGCCCCATCATCGCCGCCGCCGTCGCGTTGCCGGTCGCCCAGACGTCGTTGACCCACTGGATCGTGTTCGGCGAGCAGGCCTTGCCGGTGAGATCTGAACTGGCGGTCGACGACGCCAGGAACGTCATTCTGGAATCGCGAAGCAGCGAATTGATGGTGAGGCCGACCGCCGAATTCGGCACATCAACGATGGCGTCGACCTTGTCGACGTCGAGCCATTTGCGCGCGATCGCAGATCCGACATCGGCCTTGTTCTGGTGATCGGCATAGACGATTTCGACCTTGATGTTCTTGCCGCCGCCGTTGAAATCTTCCGCCGCCATGCGGGCGGCTTCCACCGAGCCCATGCCGTTGGTGTCCTGGAAAATGCCGGAGATATCGTTGAGCACGCCGATCCGCACCACATTGTCGGAGATTTGCGCCTGAGCCGTACCTGCCGCACATGTAAGTGCGAGCGCGGCGTAGAATCCGAGTTTATTCATGGTTTCCTCCCCTGGGATGTTGTGTCAGGTCTGTGCCTGTTGCCGGATCAGGCCGGCTTGATCGTGACCGGCAGGCTTTCGAGCCCACGCAGCGTGTTGTTGTAGAGGCGCTTCAATGGTCCGGTGATCTCGATCGATCCGACCTTGCGCGCGAGCGCCGCCATCATCACCTCGCCTTCAAGGCGAGCGACCAGTTGCCCGACGCACATATGAATGCCGGAGCCGTAGCCGACATGCCCGGACGTGCGGCGAGTGATGTCGTAGCAGTCAGGATTCTCCCACCGGCGCGGGTCGCGGTTGGCCGCGCCGAGGAACATCAGCACCTTCTCGCCCTCGCCGATGGCGTGTCCGCCGATCTCGACCTCGCGCGTCGTGGTGCGGAAGAAGGTCTGCACCGGGCTTTCGAAACGGATCGCCTCCTCGAAGGCGTTACGCGCCAGCGTCGGATCGCTGCGCAGTTTCGCCAGTTGATCGGGAAAGCGCGCGAGGCAATAAACGGCGGCGCCGATGCCGTTGACGGTGGTGTCGATCCCGGCCGAAAGCAGCGAACGCACCAGCAGCGGGGCCTCCTCATGGGTGATATCGCCGCTGTCGGCGCGCGCGTGAATGCAAGCGCCGAACCCGCCGGGTACCAGATTTTCTCGCTGGCATTGCGCGGCGACATAGGATTGATGCGGCGCCGAGCGTTCGATCGCTTCCTGGCGCAACTGATTCGGCGGCCCGAACGCGTTGAACACCAGACTGGCGTAAGGCAGCAGATTTTCGCGCCCCTCCTTCTTCAAGCCCATGGCATCGGGAAAGACCGATAGTGGATAGGCTTCGGCGAGGTCAGCGACGGCGTCGAAGCTGCCGCGCGCCAGCAATTCGTCGACTTTGGCTTCGGCAAGCGCCGTGAAATGGCCACGCAGCGGCTTCACCGCGGTTGCTGACAGCACCTGGTTCAGCACCGTACGGGTCCGCGTGTGCGCCGGCGGATCCGCTTCGAGGATGATGCTTTGCGGGCGCCACGGCTTCTCCCTGACAAAGTCGCTCAAGCCCACGCCGCGGCTCGAGCAGAAGGTCGTGGGGTCGTTCAGCACGGCATGCACTTCCGCATAGCGTGCCACTCCATAGACGCCCCATTTGTCGAGATGGACCAGCGGGCCGGCCTCGCGCAGTCGCTCGTGGGCCGGGAACGGATCGGCGAAGAATTCGAGTGAAAACGGATCGACGTCGAGATGGGGAATGGCGGCATCCGCCGCGGTGCGCACGCCCGCTTCAGTCAGACCTGACATGCGTATTCCCTCCTGCGCGTTTGCTTGATTGGCCGCACCGGGCTGTCGCGAAATGACGCCGCCGGTTGTTGGAACGCAGGCTACCCTCGCCCAACAAATTAGTTAACTAGATAATTTAAATTGTGTATATTAGCTGCATGAATTATCGTGAGATCGACCTCAATCTGCTGCTGATCCTCGACGCCATGTACGACACCGGCAGCACCACGCTGGTGGCCGAACGGCTCAAGGTCAGCCAGCCCACCGTCAGCTTTTCGCTGGGCAAGCTGCGCGATGTGTTTGGCGATGAACTTTTCGTCCGCCATGGCGCCTCGATGCAGCCGACGCCGCTGGCGCAGTCGATCCGCGAGCCGGTGCGCCGCGTCATCGAAACCGTGCGCTTCGATATCCTGCGCGAGCGGGCCTTCGATCCTGTCAGCGCCGAGCGAACCTTCTCGCTCTCGGCCTCCGACATCGGCGAACTGGTGTTCCTGCCACGCCTGCTGGAGCAACTAACGATCAGCGCGCCGAAATTGAACCTGCGATCGCTGACCATGCCACCGGCGGAGTTGCGCGAGGCGATGACCACCGGAGGTGTCGATCTCGCCATCGGCTATTTCCCGGACCTGACCGGGGCCGGCTTCTTTCAGCAAAAGCTGTTCGAGCACGCCTTTACCTGCCTGGTCCGCGCCGATCATCCTGTCATCGGCGACAGGATCAGCATGAAGCAATTCCTCGGCGCCGATCATGTCGTGGTGATGCAGGAAGGCCGCAGCCAGGAGATCGCCGAGCGGCGGATGGCCGAGATGGGGCTGGTCCGCCATATCGTGCTGCGGTCGCCGCACTTCATGAGCGTGCCGCATCTGGTGGCGACCTCCAACATCATTTCGATCGTGCCGCGCGCGGTCGGTCGCGCCTTCCTGCACACTGGCCGGCTCAAGCTGCTGGAGCCGCCGTTCAGGATTCCGAGCATCGAACTCAAGCAATTCTGGCACCGCCGGGTCCATACCGACCCGGGCGTGCTGTGGTTGAGAAACCTGATCGCCAGGCTTTACCTGAACCGCGATCCCTCGGAGACGGATGACTCGCCGATCTTCGGCGGCAAACCGAACCCTGTCCGGCGAGCGAAGAAGCGTCTCAAAGCATGAGCGTTCAATCCTTGCACCCGATCCACTCGCCCGAGGCATCGTCTTCCAGCGCCGCCACCGCGGCCGCGCGGCGCGTCAGCACCGCGCGCTGGTTGATGTAGCCCTTGTCGGTGATCTCGCCGCCGTCGACCGAGGCCGGTTCCGCCAGCAGCAGCGCGCGGGTGGCGTGAGTTGAGGAGCTGCCGCCGGCTTGCGCTTTCAGTTTGGAAAGCCCCGCCGCGATCGCCGCGCGCACCCTGTCGTGGCCGATCACCTCGCTCGCCTCGGCGCTATCGGGCAGACCCGCCAGCGCGCGGCAGGCGGCGACATTGGGGAATACCAGGAAGCGGACGTGATCGCCGCCGTGGCCGGTCACAACGATGTCCTGCGCCAGCGGCGCCAGCGCCGTGATCCCGGCGACACGCAAGGTGCCGACGCTGACCCAGGTGCCGGAATTGAGCTTGAAGTCTTCCGCCACACGGCCGTCGAAGAACAATCCAAGCTCCGGCCGGTCCGGATCGGCAAACGTCACGGCATCGCCAATCAGATAAAAGCCTTCGGCATCGAACGCCTGCGCGGTGAGTGCCGGCGCCTTCCAGTAGCCTGGCGTGACATTGGGTCCGCGCACCCGCACCTCGAGCTTGTCGCCCGACGGCACCAGTTTCAGTTCCGTGCCGGGGATCGGCACGCCGATATTGCCGGAGCGGTTGGCCTGGAAATGACAGTCGGTCGCCAACGGCGAGGTTTCGGTGGAGCCCCAGGCCGACACCATCGGCAGCGCCCGGCCGACCGTCCGGATCGACAATTCCTCCATCGCATCCCACAGATTCTGCGGCAGCGCGGCACCAGCGTAGAACGCAAATTTTACCCCGCTGAAGAAGCGGCGGCGCAACTCGTCGTCTTCGCGCAACGCCGCGATCAGCATGTCGAAACCGCGCGGCACGTTGAAGTACACCGTCGGCGTCACGCTGCGCAGATTGGCGAGCGACGTCACGAACAGACCCGGCGCCGGCTTGCCGCCGTCGATATAGAGCGTGCCGCCATTGCGCAGCACGAGGTTAAAGTTGTGGTTGGCCCCAAACGTATGGCTCCACGGCAGCCAGTCCAGAATGATCAGGTCGGCGTCCGCGTCGTCCAGAAACGACCAGGTCTGCGCCTTGGCCTGCTGGCTCGATGTCAGCATGCGCTGGGTGTTGATCACGGCCTTCGGCGTGCCGGTCGAACCCGAGGTGAACAGGAATTTTGCGATGGTATCCGGCCCGACCGCCGCGAAAGTCTTTGCCAGGGCATCGCTCTCGGGAGTGGCGACGATATGACGAAACGGAATGGCGTCGCTGCCGTCACCATCGCCGGCCACGATCATAGCGGTATGCAGGGGCTTGATCGCCGCCAGTGCCGCCGCGAACGGCTTTGTCGAGGACACATAGATCGCGCCGGGATCGAGCAGGCCGACCATGCTTTTCAGCTTGTCGAAATCCCTCGACATCAGCGAGTAAGCCGGCGAGATCGCCGCCATCGGCACGCTGGCATGCATCGCCGCCAGCGCGAACAGCGCATGATCGATACTGTTGTCGGACAGAATCACCAGCGGACGCTGCGCGCTCAACCCCTGCGCCAGGATCCAGCTGGCCGCGGAACGCACCTGACGCAGCGCGGCGCCGTAGGTCACCGTCGTCCACGGCATGTCGACCCTTGCGCGCTCGCCGAGAAAGACCTTCGCCGGCGTCTGCCGCGCCCAATGCTCCAGCCAGTCGCCGACGCAGCGCGCGGCCGGCCGCAACGGCGCGGTCGATTTCACGATGATGCTGCCGTCGGCCCGGCGATCGACTGTTATCGCGGGTGTCGCAAACAGCGTGCTCGAACTTGTACGACTGGCGGCGGCTGTTGTCATCGGCTTCCTCGAAGGCGCGCACTCTTGATCGGGGCTGGCATTTTGCTCTACGCGAAAAACGCACGCCTCGGCAGTATGCCGCGGCGGGCGCTCTACCTGGTCGCAGCCTGCGCACCAGCCCGCTGCTCGACCTGCCGCTTGATATTGGCAAGTCCGATCTGCGCCTCTTCGTGCACGCGCTGGATTTGCTCGGCGCTGGCGGCTGAGGGACGGCGGGGGTTGTTGAGATGCCGTGTATATCTGGTGGCATCGCCAACCCGCTCAAAGGTGTAGCGAACGATGATGGGGCCGATAAAATCGGTCTCGGCCTGCACGGTCCAGGCGTTCGGGCGATCGCTTTCGGTGACCTTCCAGTCCAGCACCACCTCGCCGCGGCGGATGTGCCATTGCTCGCGAAAACCTTCGCCGGCATCCAGCGCGCGATCGGCGCTGTCGATGTGGTGCGACGCGGCCAGCCATTCCGGCCAGGAATTCGGATTGCAGACGTAATCGTACACCGCCTCCGGCGGGGCATCGATCAGGATATCGTGACGGCGCTCGAACGAATTGGACATCAATTACTCCGGTTAGGGCGAGAGCCGCGGTCGCGCCGATAAGGCGCTGGCATCAAGTTAGACGATCGCAGCCGCACATCGCAAATCTCCTTGCTCATAAACTGGGCAGACGCACTTTTGCAGGCTCTCGCGCTCAGCCAGCCGCGTCTGCAATACAACACCAAGCATCTGGCCGAAAACGGCAATTTACGCCATCCGATGCGGCGCCCCGGCTGTACACAATGGCACACCGCTTGCTTCGATCGGTGAGCCGTTCCCGGCGCCCGGAGCGCAATCAGCCATGGCGATATCCGCAACCACCGGCCTGCTCGACGCGGAGCCGCAGCCGATCGAACTCGACTGGGCGGCGACGGCGTTGCTCATCATCGACATGCAGCGCGATTTTATCGAACCCGGTGGCTTCGGCGAGACCCTAGGCAACAACGTCGCGCAGCTGGCGCGCGCGGTCGCCCCCTGCACCAGCGTGCTCGCCGCCGCGCGGGCGGCGGGAATTCTGGTGTTGCATACCCGCGAGGGACATCTGGCTGATCTCTCCGACGCGCCGCCCGCCAAGATCGCGCGCGGCGCGCCCAGCAAGCGGATCGGCGATCCCGGCCCGATGGGACGGATATTGATCCGCGGCGAGGCCGGCCATGACATCATTCCCGAGCTCTATCCGCTCGACGACGAGATCGTGATCGACAAGCCCGGAAAGGGCGCGTTCTACGCCACCGAGCTCGGCGATATCCTGCAGAATTACGGCATCGCCAATCTGCTGGTGTGCGGCGTCACCACCGAGGTCTGCGTCAACACCACGGTACGCGAGGCCAACGACCGCGGCTACCGCTGCGTCGTGCTGGCGGATTGCTGCGCCTCCTATTTCCCCGAATTCCACGAGATGGGCCTGAACATGATCAAGGCCCAGGGCGGCATCTTCGGCTGGGTCAGTTCATCCGCCGCGGTACTCGAGGCCATGACAACGGAAACTTTGGCAACGGAGACTTCCAACCAACGGACAGCGGGGGCAGCGCAATGAGCACGACGATGACGGCGAGCAAAGGCGATTTTAAACCTGCATTGTGGACGCCGGGCGACTGGAACGCGCTGTTCGGCTTCGGAACCAACATTCTCGTCAACATGCTGGTGCTGACCGGGCTGTTGCGCTTCGTGCTGAAGATGCCGGACTCGCTGGTGTTCGGGCGCATCCTGCCGGCGCTCGGCCTGATGATGTGCCTCTCGACATTCTACTACGCCTGGCTGGCCTACCGGCTGGCGCTGAAGACCGGCCGCAGCGATGTCTGCGCGCTGCCATCCGGCGTCAGCGTACCGCACATGTTCATCGTCACCTTCGTGGTCATGCTGCCGATCAGCCTGAAGACCGGCGATCCGATCAAGGGCTGGTCGGCCGGGCTGGTCTGGGTGTTCTTCCAGAGTTTCATCCTGATGATCGGCGGCTTCATCGCGCCGTACATTCGGAGGATCACGCCGCGCGCGGCGCTGCTCGGCACGCTCGCCGGCGTTTCCGTGACCTTCATCTCGATGCGCCCGGCGCTGGAGATGTATATGACGCCGCAGATCGGTCTCGTCTGCTTCGCCATCATCATGGCGAGCTGGTTCGGCGGCGTCAGATATCCGAGAGCCATCCCGGCAGGCCTGGTCGCGATCGCCGCCGGCATGCTGATCGCGTGGGGCTCCAATCTGTTCGGGCTCGGCCTTGGCGGCCTCAGCGTCAAGGGGTTGGGCGACGCCTTTGCCAATTTCGGTTTCTCGGTGCCGCTGCCGGCGTTCGGCCTGGTGTTTTCCGGCTTCGAATTCCTCGGCATTATTCTGGTAACGGCGATCCCGTTCGGCATCTACGATCTGGTCGAGGCGATGGACAATGTCGAAAGCGCGGAGGCCGCGGGCGACGAATATCCGACCACGAAAGTCCTTACCGCCGACGGCGTCGTCAGCCTGATCGGCTGTCTGATGGGCAATCCCTTCATCAACGCGGTTTATATCGGTCACCCCGGCTGGAAGGCGATGGGCGGCCGGATCGGCTATTCGGCGGCGACCGGCATCATGGTGATCGTGCTCAGTTGGTTCGGCATCATCTCGGTGTTGCTGGCGCTGGTGCCTGTCGTCGCGATCTCGCCGATCCTGCTCTATATCGGCATGCTGATCGGCGCGCAGGCATTCCAGACCACGCCGATCAAACATGCCCCCGCGGTTGTGCTGGCACTGACGCCGCATCTGGCGGCCTGGGCCAAGCTGCAGATCGACACCATGCTGGGATCGACCCTCACTGCCGCGCAGGCGGTGGGCGGTCTCGCCGCCGACAAGGTCGATGCGGTCAAGACAGCCGCGATCGCCGCACTGCCGCAACAGGGCGTGCTCTATCACGGGCTGGAAGTGATGGGCGGCGGCGCCATCCTCACCGGCCTCGTGCTCGGCGCCATCGGCGTGTTCGTGATCGAGCGCGACTTCGTCAAGGCCTCGGCCTTTTCACTGTCCGGCGCGGTGCTAACCTATTTCGGCTTCATGCATGGCGAGGCCGTTGGTATCGGTGGCGGATTGGGGGTAAGTCCCTCCGTCGCGCTGGCTTATGCCCTGGTAGCTGCGTTATTCTACGCGCTGGCGAAACTTGGCACTGCTTCCCTTCCCGTTTCGCATCCGGAGACGCCCCTTGCCGCACCCGCTGAATGAGTTCGTGTCCGATCGGGGCCGCGCGTGACTGAAACCGTCGCCGAAATCGTCGCCGCCCATCGCGCGGGCGCGATGACACCCGCGCAGACCGTCGCCCGAGTCTATCAGCGGATTCGCGATCATAACGATCCCGCGGTTTTCATCAGCCTGCGCGATGAGAAGGACGCCGTGGCGGAAGCCGAGGCGCTGTCGAAAAAGGACCCTGCGCAGCTTCCGCTGTTCGGCGTGCCGGTGGCGGTAAAAGACAATATCGACGCTCAGGGATTGGCGACCACCGCCGCCTGCCCGGCCTTCTCCTACATGCCCGCGCATGACTCGACGGCGGTCGCAAGACTGCGCGCGGCCGGCGCCATCGTCATCGGCAAGACCAACCTCGACCAGTTCGCCACGGGTCTCGTCGGCGTGCGCTCGCCCTACGGCATCCCCCGCAATCCGATGCGCGGCGACCTCATTCCGGGCGGATCGAGTTCGGGCTCGGCCGTAGCGGTATCGGCGGGACTGGTGCCGCTGGCGCTCGGCACCGACACCGCGGGAAGCGGCCGGGTGCCGGCGATGCTCAACAATATCGTCGGGCTGAAGCCGAGCCTCGGGCTGATCTCGACCTCAGGCGTGGTGCCAGCCTGCCGGACGCTGGATTGCGTTTCGATCTTCACGCTCAACGTCGACGATGCGATGACCGCACTGGCGGCGATGTCAGCACCCGACCCGGCGGACCCCTATTCGCGCAACCGGCCGCTGGCGCAGATGACCGGGTTTCCAACAAAGCTCCGGCTCGGCGTGCCGCGCGACGGCCAGCTGATCTTCTTCGGCGACAAGGTTTCCGAGCAAGCCTATGGCGACGCCATCAAGCGCTGGACCGCGCTCGGCGCCACCCTGGTCGAGTTCGATCTCGAGCCGTTCTATGAAACCGCGCGGCTGCTGTATGAAGGTCCGTGGGTTGCGGAACGCTATCTGGTCATTCGCGATCTGCTGTCATCCTCGCCGGAGGCGATCCATCCGGTGACGCGCGAAATCACCATCGCCGGCGCGCGGCTTTCCGCCGCCGACACCTTTGCCGCACTTTATCGCTTGCAGGCGTTGCGCAAGGTCGCCGACCGCGCCTTTGAAAGGATCGACGCGCTGGTGCTGCCGACCGCGCCGACCGCCTATTCCACCGCGCAGGTGCTGGCCAATCCGGTCGAGCTCAACTCGCGGCTCGGCACCTACACCAACTTCGTCAATTTGCTCGACCTCTGCGGGTTGGCGTTGCCGGCGGCGATCCGGCCCGACGACATTCCGTTCGGCATCACGCTGCTGGCCCCCGCCGGGCAGGACGCGCAACTGGCCTCGATCGGCCGCGTCTTCCATGCCGATACCGGCCTTGCGATGGGCGCGCGAAACCTGGCGCAACCACCGCTCGCCGCGTTGCCCGCGAAGCTCGCCGGCGACGAAATCGCCATCGCGGTGGTGGGCGCGCATCTGTCGGGCATGGCGCTGAACGGCGAATTGAAGGCGCTGGGCGGGCGCCTGCTCGAGACCGCCACGACCGCGCCGGATTACAAGCTGTATGCGCTCTCCACCACGCCGCCAAAACCCGGCATGTTGCGGGTCGCGGCGGGTGCGGGAACGCCGATCGCAATCGAACTCTGGGCATTGTCCGCTGCGAGTTTCGGAAAATTCGTCGCCGCGATCCCGCCCCCGCTGTCGATCGGCACCGTGCGCCTCGACGACGGCCGCGGCATCAAGGGATTTCTCGTCGAAGCTGTCGATGTCGGCGGAGCGCGCGATATCTCATCGTTCGGCGGCTGGCGGGCGTTCATGGCGCAGAAAGTGGCGGTCTAGCGCCCCCTCGCCCCGCGCTTTGCGGGGAGAGGGTTGGGGTGAGGGGCTCTCTCAACGAGCGCGGCTCTTGGATAGTCCCCCTCACCCGGCGCTACGCGCCGACCTCTCCCCGCAAGCGGGGCGAGGTGAAGGCCTACACCGACACCGCGTAAATCTCGTACTCCCCGCGCACCAGTTCGATATGCGCGCGCATCGCCGCCGCAGCGCCGGTGCGATCGCCGCGCATGATGGCGACGACGACGCGGTCGTGCTCGGCGTGGGATTTTGCGAGACGCCCGAGATTGCGGAACTGGGCGCGGCGAAACGGCTGCACCCGTACCCGCGTCGCCAGTGTCATTTCGGCGATATAGCCGTTCTGCGAACCGGCATAGACCGCGTTGTGAAAGCGTTCATTGACCTCGTGAAAGCGGTCGGGATTGCCGGCATAGCTCAGCACCCGCAATTCCTCATGGATCGCCTCCAGGGAGTGACGCTCGACCGCCGGCATACGTTCGGCCGCAAGGCCGGCGCACAGGGCTTCGAGTTCGGCCATCGCCTCGAACATGCCGGTCAGCCGTTCGAGCGAGGGCTGCGCCACCACGGCGCCGCGATGCGCCCGCGCGTCGATCAGGCCGCTGACGGCGAGCTGGCGCAGCGCCTCGCGTACCGGGGTGCGCGAGACGTTGAAGCGCCGCGCGATGTCGGTCTCGTCCAGCGTGGCGCCAGGGGCCAGCGCGCCGCGCACGATCTCGTCGGCGAGTTGCAGGCGCAGCTCCTCGGCGCGCGTGATCTTGTCCGGCAACGGCGAGGCGCGGTCGACGCGCCGAAGCACCGGAAGATCATCGAGACTCATGTCTTCTGACCCACGTCTTTGGAAGATTTGGGTTCGTCGATGATGCTGACATGGGCGGCGACGATCTTCCAGCCCTCGGGAAACCGCACCCAGGTCTGCATCTGCCGCCCGACCCGGCTACCGCCCCAGGCGTCGCGATAAAACAAGGTCGAGGCCACCGCCGCGTCGCGGCCGTAAGCGGTGATCACCGTCTGCGCGGTCGTACGCCTCAGCCCGACCGGCGAGCGCGCCGCGCGGAACGCCATGATGGCGTCATAGCCGTAGAGATTTTCGCCGATGCCGTAGCGCAGCGTGCGCGGATCGGCGCGAAACAATTCGTCGAGCACGGCGACGTCGTTCGATACCAGTGCCGCTTCGTAGCGCGCGAACTGCGCAGTCACCTCGGCGAGCACGTCGGGAAGATCGACTTTCATCTCAGAAATCCTTTGGAGAGGGCGCCGCCGCGACTCCCATGCGCTCCAGCGCATGGGCAACCCGCAGCGCGATATCCTCACGCCAGGGTGCGGCGATGATCTGCACGCCGATCGGCATCGGCTGCAGCGGAATCGGCACCGCGACCACCGGCAACCCGATGAAGGAAATCGGCTGGGTGTGGATGCCGATATTGGCGCGCACCGGCAGTTCGACGCCGTCGAGCATGAAGGTCACCTGGCCCAGTTTTGGCGCGACGCAGGGCGTCGCCGGGGCGATGATCACGTCGACCGATCTGAAGATTTCCAGCACTTGCGAGCGATACCAGCGGCGGAATTTTTGCGCGCGGTCGACCAGCGGCGCCGGCACCATCGCGCCGGCCAGCAGGCGATCGCGAACCGCGGGGTCGAAATCGTTGGGCCGCCGGCGCAAGCGATCAAGATGCAGGGATGCGCCTTCGGTGGTGGAGATCACATAGGCCGCGGCGCGGGCGCGCGCGGCTTCGGGAATCTCGACCGTTCTGGTGGCGCCGAGCGCTTTTGCGACGCGGGCAACCGCCTCGACCGCCTCGGGGAAAACATTCTTCTGAAAATAGCCGCCGGCGATCGCGACGCGGAGTCCGCCGATGTCCTGCGCCAGCAGCGCGCACACAGGCTCGATCGCGCGCGTGCTGCAGGCGGCATCGTCGGCGTCGGGGCCCTGCATCGCGTCATAGGCCAGCGCGAGATCGCCGACATTGCGCGCGAACGGGCCGAGATGATCGAAGCTCGCCACGAACGGAAACGAACGCGCGCGCGACAGGCGCCCATAGGTCGGCTTCAGCCCGAAGATGCCGCAAAACGACGACGGCACCCGGATCGAGCCATTGGTGTCGGAGCCCAGCGCCAGCGGCACCAGCCGGCCGCCAACCGCGCCGCCGGAACCGCCCGATGAGCCGCCGGTCATTCGCGTCACGTCGTGCGGATTGCGCGACGGCCCGTCATGCACGTTCTCGCCCGTGAAATCATAGGCGTACTCGCCCATGTTGAGCGCGCCGACCAGCACCGCGCCGGCCGCCTCCATCCGCTCGACCAGGGTGGCGTCGCGCGATGATGGTTTGAGATCGCGGTTGATCTTCGATCCCGCACGGGTGGCGAGTCCCTTGACGTCGAACAGATTCTTGACGGCGAATGGCACGCCGGCCAGCGGACCCGGATTTTGGCCGGCCGCGACGGCAGCATCGATCGCCTTCGCCCTGGCACGGGCGCGATCGGCGGTCACGTCGGTGAAGGAATTCAGGATCGAATCATGCTTTGCGATTCGCGCCAGTGCGGCTTCCGTCACACTGCGTGCGGACATCATGCCGCCGGCCACGGCCCGCGCGATGTCGGATGCCGAGAGATCGTCGGGATTTGCGCTCATGGCTCTATCAGGCTGCAAAGACACTGGCCGGCTCGGTTTCATCGGGAAGCGGGAATTCATCGACCAGCCGCGCCAGCCGCAGCGACACTGCGAGATTGGCCTTCACCGCCGGCCTCCAGGCGTCCTCGATCGGCAGCGCCAGCGCCTTGCCCACAGCATCGATGTAGTCGTCCAGCGGATCGGTCGTCTTGGCCGTCAACATTCTCTCCCTTTCGTCATCGCCCGGCTTGATCGGGCGATCCAGTAGACGCCGGCGATTACTGGATGCCCCGCTTTCGCGGAGCATGATAACTATACCGGCAGCGGCGGATGTGGAACCGCCGTCAGCAATTCCTTTGTATAGGCATCCTGCGGATTACCCAAGACGCTTTCCGCCGTTCCCTGCTCGACGATACGTCCCGAGCGCATCACGATGACGCGGTCGCACAATAGCCGCACCACGTTCAGATCGTGCGAGACGAACAGATAGCTCATGCCCATCGAATGTTTCAGGTCCTGCAGCAGGTTCAGCACCACCGCCTGCACCGAGACATCGAGTGCCGCGGTCGGCTCGTCGAGGATCACCAGCTTGGGGTGCAGCGCGATGGCCCGCGCGATGCCGACGCGGGCCTTCTGTCCGCCCGACAATTGATGCGGGAAGCGATCCAGCAGGTTGATTGGCAGGCCCACCATGCCGGCCAGTTCCTCGCAGCGAGCGCGCAGCGCGTCGCGACCCCTGATGTCGCCAAGCTGCATGATCGGATCGACGATGGCGCGCGCCGCGGTAAAGCGCGGATTGAGGCTGTCAGTCGGATCCTGGAACACCATCTGGATGCTCTTGCGCAACGGCAGCCGCGCGAACGAATTAGGCAGGATCGCCCCGATCTCGTCGCCGTCGAACAGGATGCGACCCGAGGTCTGGTCCAATAGCCGCATCACCATCATCGACGTCGTGGACTTGCCGCAGCCGGATTCACCGACCAGCCCGACGCTCTCGCCAGGGCCGACCGAAAAGCTGATGCCATCGACCGCGCGGAATTGTTCAAGCTCGACCGGCGGCTTGCGCGAGAACAGCTTTGACAGAGTCGCGGTGGCGCCCTGGCGCGGGTATTCCTTGACGAGTTTTTCGACGAGGAGGAGGGGTTGCGCGGAAGCAGCGTCGTTCTTCTCCCTCTCCCCGCGTGCGGGGAGAGGGGGGGCTTCAGCGAGCACGGTGCGTGGAGAGTCCCCCTCACCCGCCGCGCTTCGCGCGTCGACCTCTCCCCGCACGCGGGGAGAGGAAATAGAAGGCGAGCCGAGAGGCGCCAGCTTCGCCGCCTCCTCCTCAGGCAGCAGATCGCGCAGGGAGACGCCGACCCGCGGCGTCGCGCGCATCAGCTTCCTGGTGTAGGCGTGCTGGGGATTGGCGAAGATGTCGGCTGACAGCGCGGTCTCGACCACGTGCCCCTTCTCCATCACCACCACGCGGTCGCAATAGGCGGCGGCCAGGCCGAGATCGTGGGTGATCAGGATCGTCGACATGCCCCGGCTTCGGGTCAGTTCGACGATCAGATCCATCACCGCCTTCTGCGTGGTGACGTCGAGGCCGGTGGTCGGCTCGTCCGCGATCAGGAGCTGCGGATTGCAGGCCAGCGCCAGCGCTATCACCACGCGCTGGCACATGCCGCCCGACAGTTCGAACGGATAGGCGTGGTAGCGCTCGCGCGGCCGGGCAATCTTGACCGCCTCCAGCGCCTCGATTGCCTTCTCGCCGCGGTCGCTGGCGGCAGCCTGGACGTGCTGGCGCAACACATCCTCGATCTGGTCGCCCACTTTTCGGATCGGGTTCAGCGCCGCGCGCGGATTCTGGAAGATCATCGAGATTTCGCGGCCGCGCAGGTCGCGCATCTGGTCTTCGGTGGCGTTCTTGACGTCGATGCCGGAGAACATCACGGAGCCCTCGGCGATCTTGCCGGCGCGGTCGAGGATCCGCATAACCGCATAGGAGGTCACGGACTTGCCGGAACCGGACTCGCCGACGATGCCGAGCGTCTCGCCTTTGGCGACGGTGATATTGACGTGCTGCACGGCTTTCACGATGCCGCGGCGGGTGGCGAATTCGACCGTGAGATCGTTGACGTCGAGCAGCGGTTGCGCGGTCATTCAGTATCTCCACACGAACGGTGCGCCCCTCGCCCCGTTCTTACGGGGAGAGGGTTGGGGTGAGGGGCTCTCTCAACGAGCGCGACTCGCGGATAGCCCCCCTCACCCGGATCACACCTACGATGTGATCCGACCTCTCCCCGCGAGCGGGGCGAGATAAGAAAGGGATCGCCGGCGTATCCGGAACTCATCTGCTCACGTCCTGCGCTGCGGATCGACGATGTCGCGCAATCCGTCTCCGAGCAGGTTGAAACAAAATACCGCGATCATCAGCGCGAGGCCCGGAAACAGCGCGATCCACCATTCGCCCGAGACCATGAAGCCGGCGCCTTCCGCAACCATGATGCCCCATTCGGCGGTCGGCGGCCGCACCCCGAGGCCGATGAAGGACAGGCCGGCGGCGTTGAGGATGGCGTAGCCCATGGTCAGCGACATCTGCACCACCATGATCGGCATGATGTTCGGCAGTATCTGCGTCAGCAGAATGCGAAGCTCGCCATTGCCGGACAGCCGCGCCGCCTGCACGAAGCCGGCCTCGCGGCGTACATTGGCCTCGGAACGGGCAACGCGCGCATAGAGCGGGAAGTTCACGATGGCCGTGGCAAGGATGATGTTCTCCACGGTGTTGCCCAGGGCGGCGACGATGCCCATCGCCAGCACGAACAGCGGAAACGCCATGATGGTGTCCGAGATCCGCCCGACGATGCGGTCGGTCCAGCCGCCGAAGAAACCGGCGGCGACGCCCGCGAGG
>JBKJUA010000429.1:0-7686 GCA_046590305.1 Bradyrhizobium sp. | reverse complement strand
ACCCGTTCAAGCGCGCGATGTTCGAGCAGTACTCGAAAAACTGGCTGACCATCATCCCGAAATGCGGCGGCGACCTGCAGGGTTACTGGATGCCGCATGAGGGCACCAACAACATCGCCTTCGCGCTGATTTCGTTCGAAAGCCTCGCCGCTTACGAAAGCTACCGCGCGCGGTTGCGCGCCGATAGCGAAGGCATGGCCAATTTTGCCTTCGCCGAGCAGAACAAATTTATTCTTGGCGAGGAACGGACCTTCTTGCGCAAGGTGGCATTGTAGGCCATCTCACATGCGCAACGGAGGCGCGACATGATAGCGGTGATCTTTGAGGTCTGGCCGAAGCCAGAGCACAGGCAGGAATATTTCGATCTCGCGACCGAGCTGAGGCCGGTCCTGCAAACCATAGACGGTTTTATATCGGTCGAGCGGTTCGAGAGCCTGACCGAGAAGGGCAAGATCCTCTCTTTGTCTTTCTGGCGCGATGAAGAGGCCGTCGCGGCATGGCGCAATGTGCCGGGCCACCGCAAGACCCAGGGCAAGGGCCGCGCCATGATTTTCGAGAATTACCGGCTGCGCATCGCAGGCGTCATCCGCGACTATGGGATGGACGACCGCGCGCAGGCGCCAAAGGACAGCCGCGACGTTCACGAGGCGCACTAGCGGCGCTTCTGGTAGCCAAGCAAGCAAACAATCAAAGGGAGACGACCATGCCGGTCACGACAGCGGACAAGCGCGCCGCATTCAGGAAGTTGCACGAAAGCGGATGCTTCATCATTCCTAACCCCTACGATATCGGCAGCGCCAAGGCGTTGCAGCATCTCGGCTTCAAGGCGCTGGCATCAACCAGCGCGGGCTTTGCCTGGACCATCGCCAAGGCCGACAATCGTGTCACCCTCGATGAGGTCTGCGTGCATCTCGCCGCGTTGTGCGAAGCTGTCGACCTGCCGGTCAACGCTGATTTCGAGGGCGGCTTTGCGCATGAACCGGCCAAGGTCGGTGCCAATGTTGCGCGCGCGGTTAAGACCGGCGTCGCCGGTCTGTCTATCGAGGATTCGACCGGCGATGCCGCGAAGCCGCTGTACGATCGCGCGCTCGCGATCGAGCGGATCAAGGCGGCACGGGCCGCCATCGATGCCGACAACAGCGGCGTGTTTTTGACTGGCCGCTGTGAAGGCTTTCTGGTCGGGCAGCCCGACCTCGCCATGGTGATCGACCGCCTGCAGGCCTATTTGGAAGCGGGCGCGGATTGTCTTTATGCACCCGGCATCAAGACCAAAGAGCAGATAGCGGCGGTTGTGAAGGCGGTGCATCCGAAGCCGGTCAATCTCTTGATCGGAGCATCCGGCCTCAGCCTGGCGGAGGCCGCCGATCTCGGCATCCGCCGCATCAGCGTCGGCGGATCGCTGTCGCGCGCCGCGTGGGGCGGCTTCATGCGGGCGGCCAAGGAGATGGCCGAGAAGGGCACGTTCACCGAACTCGGCAATGGCTATTCCGGCGGCGAATTGAACAAGATGTTCAGTTGACCCAGACGTGAGCCACAGGCAGCGCAACCATTTCAGTCGTTAACGCCCGACTTGATCGGGCGATCCAGTACCCAGATAAAGTCGGGATTAAACGAGAAGCCGCGGCGTACTGCCCTCCGCATGCGCGGAGGATGACCAGTCTTTCCGGAGCAACACTCGTCGCTGCGATACACCGCACACAAAAAACGCGGCGGGCCATTGCTTGCCCGCCGCGTGGTTGGTTCAAGTGGCTACTCCAGCCTTTACCTGCTGGGAGCGGGGCTCGCCGGCGGATTGACCGCAGGTGCCGGAGCCGGCGGGGCCGGGCGCGCCGGGGCTGCGCCGGTCGTCGTACCGGGTTCCGTATTTGAGCGCGGCGTCAGGTCACGCATGCCCGTCGGGGCCGTCGGCGGCGAAGTACGCTCGGTGTTCTGGGCCGTCGACGTGGACGGCGTAGTGCCGGCCTCATTGACGTTCGAGTTGTTCAGTCCATAGAAAACCGCGCCCAGCACTACCGCGATGGCGATGGCGAACATCGCAATCTTGCCGCCGCTGGCAGGGCCCTTGGCCAGTTCGGCATCAGCCTGCAACTCGCTTTCGAGGCGGGCCTGACGGCGAATGTCGCTGTCGGCGGGATTGGTGCGATAGGGATCGTCCGGATTGATGGCCATGGATCAGTTCCTCCGTTGTCCCGTAACAACCTCCGGAAGCAGGGAGGGTTCCGAAAATTGCCGGCTCTTGTGCGATTGCAGAGCATGGCTGCCATTCATTTTGGACTGTCAAGAATGGAACCGGCCCCGTAAGTTCCAGAAATCCGCTCGAGGGATTCGCAATGTGGGGCCTGCCATCCAGCGATATCGTCCTGTACGCGCTGACGCTGGTCGCGCTCGCGGCGCAGGCGATGACCGCGGCCCTCGCCGCGGGACGACGCAGCATGGATTGGGCCGGCGTATGCATGCTGGGCTGCATTACCGCACTCGGCGGCGGCACGATCCGCGACGTCCTGCTCGGGCACTATCCGCTGGTCTGGGTGCGACACCCGTCCTTTCTGCTGCTCACCGCGGGCGCTGCGCTCGCCACCGTCCTGATGGCGCGGCTGGTGCATCGGCTGACCACTGCGTTTCTGGTGCTGGACGCGATCGGTCTGGTGGTTTTCACCATGGCGGGTTGCGACGTCGCCCGCCAAATCGACCCTTCGTCGTCGCTCATCATCGTGGTGGTGGCGGGGATGATCACCGGCTGCGCCGGCGGGGTACTGCGCGACATTCTCTGCAACGACGTCCCGCTGCTGTTCCGCGCCGAACTCTACGCCAGCGTTTCGATCGTCACGGGGCTGTTCTATTCGATCGGGTTCGGGCTCGCGCTGCATCCCGAGTTGTGGACGGCTCTGACCTTCGTCCTCGGCATCTCATTTCGCCTGCTGGCGATTCGATACAAATGGGAAATGCCGAAATTCGTCTTCGACGAGAATCGGCGGTAGTCCGAATGGCCATCGGCGCGGGGCAATGACTGACGCAGTGCACAAAAAGCGTCCAAACCCGAGCGCTGGCGTTACGTCGTTTCGCGCGAGGCCTGGCTGGGGACACAACCCGAATACGCAGGCGGGGTACGCGGCCACGAAATTGCGATCTTTCGACGCGGGGCTCCAATACCGAGATTTGTGGTGCGCGTTGCGCGAAAAGCGACATAGACTGGTTCTAAGTCAGGAAAATGATTAGCTAAAAAGGCCCCGGCGCGGCGGCTCGAAGAGGGTGGAATGGGAATCAATCAGGGTCCGATCAGTCTGGACCAGAAATACACGCAAGGCTCGGGCCACGTCTTCATGACGGGCATCCAGGCCTTGGTCCGGCTGCCGATGGCGCAGATCCGCCGCGACCGCGCCGCCGGTCTCAATACCGCGGGTTTTGTCACGGGATATCGCGGTTCACCGCTCGGCGGCTACGACCAGCAGCTGTTCGCCGCGCGCAAACACCTCGAACAGTACAACGTCAAATTCCAGCCCGGCGTGAACGAGGACCTTGCGGCCACCGCGATCTGGGGCTCGCAGCAGCTCAATCTGTCGAAGGGCGCCCGGCACGACGGCGTGGTCGGCATCTGGTACGGCAAGGGCCCCGGTGTCGACCGCTGCGGCGACGTGTTCCGCCACGGCAATGCCGCGGGTTCGGCCAAGACCGGCGGCGTGCTGTGCCTCGCCGGCGACGATCACGGCGCCAAATCCTCCACCGTGCCGCATCAGTCGGACCACGCGTTCATCTCGGCGCTGATGCCCTATCTCTATCCCTCGAGCATCCACGAAATGATCGAGATGGGCCTGTTGGGTATCGCGATGTCGCGCTACAGCGGTTGCTGGGTCGGCATGAAGGTGATTACCGAGACCGTCGAGACCACGGCGGAGATCGATCTCAACGATGAACTGAAGCAGTTCATCATCCCGACCGATTTCGAGATGCCGCCGGGCGGCCTCAATTTGCGCTGGCCCGACGACCGCTACGAGCAGGACCGTCGCCTGCAGGATTACAAGGGCTATGCTGCGATCGCGTTTGCCCGCGCCAACAAGGTCAACCGCATCACCATGGATTCGCCGAACGCACGGTTCGGCATCATGGCCTCGGGCAAGAGCTACGAGGATATCAGGCAGGCGCTGCGCGAACTCGGCATCACGCCGGAGGTCGCCGCCAAGATTGGTCTGCGGCTCTACAAGATCGGCATGCCGTGGCCGCTGGAGCCGCAGGGCGTGCGCGAATTTGCACTCGGTCTCGAAGAGATTTTCATCATCGAAGAGCGCCGCGAGATCGTCGAGAACCAGGTCAAGCAGGAGCTGTTCAACCACAACGTCCGTCCGCGCATCGTCGGCAAGATGGACGAACTCGACAAGCGCTTTTTGCCGTTCGCCGAAGAACTCTCGGTCGCTTCATTGGCAAGCTCGCTCACCGAGCGGCTGTTGCGCCTCAATCTCAACCCCGAAATCGCCGCCATGCTGCGCGCCAAGGCCGACTGGTTCAACGGCCGCCTCGCCAGCCAGATGCAGCCGGCATCGCCGATCACCCGCACGCCGTATTTCTGCTCGGGCTGTCCGCACAACACCTCCACCAAGGTGCCCGAGGGCAGCCGCGCCTTTGCCGGCATCGGCTGTCACTTCATGGCGATTTGGATGGACCGCAACACCGAGACGTTTACGCATATGGGAGGTGAGGGCGTGCCGTGGGTCGGGGTCGCTCCCTTTACCGACGAGCAGCACGTCTTCGCCAATCTCGGCGACGGCACCTATTTCCATTCCGGCAGTCTGGCGATCCGCCAGGCGGTCGCCTCCGGCGCCAACATCACCTACAAGATCCTCTATAACGACGCGACCGCGATGACCGGCGGCCAGCATGTCGATGGCGATCTGTCCCCGCAGCAGATCACGTTCCAGCTGCACTCCGAAGGCATCCGCGACATCTACCTCGTGTCGGAAAATCCCGATGCGTATCCGGCGTCCGACATCGCGCCGGGCACCAAAACCGCGCATCGCGACGAACTCGACGCGGTCCAGAAGACGCTGCGCCAGGTCAAGGGCGCCTCCGCCATCGTATTCGTGCAGACCTGCGCCGCCGAAAAACGCCGTCGCCGCAAGCGCGGTACGCTGGAGGATCCGGCACGCCGCGTCCTGATCAATCCCGCCGTCTGCGAAGGCTGCGGCGACTGTTCGGTGCAATCCAACTGCATCTCGGTGGAGCCGCTGGAGACCGAGTTGGGTCGCAAACGCACCATCAACCAGTCGACCTGCAACAAGGACTATTCCTGCGTGAAGGGCTTTTGCCCGTCCTTCGTCACCGTCGATGGCGGCAAGCTGCGCAAGCGCGCATCGTCTGGCGTCGGCGAGATCGGCGAATTGCCGGAGCCCGCTTCGAAGCCCACGCTGGAGCGGCCCTATAACGTCGCGGTCGGCGGCGTCGGCGGCACCGGCGTGCTGACCATCGGCGCGCTGCTCGGCATGGCCGCCCACATCGAAGGCAAGGCCAGCATGATCCTCGACATGTCCGGCCTCGCGCAAAAGGGCGGCGCGGTGCTCAGCCATGTCCGGCTGTCCGAACACACCGCCGACGTCACCTGTTCGCGCATCGTCACCGGTACCGCCGACCTGGTATTGGCCGCCGATGAAGTGGTCGCCGCCGCCAAGGAAACCATGACGCTTTGCGAATCCGGCCGCACCTATGGCGTCATCAACACCCACCTCATTCCGATCGCGGATTTCATCCTCAACCGCGATTTCAATTTCCAGAGCCGCAAGGTCAACCACGTCCTCGAAACGGCGCTGCGCAAGGACTCCTCGTTCTTCGACTTCACAAAACCCGCCGAAGTGCTGCTCGGCGATTCCATCGCCACCAACATGATGATGATGGGCTATGCCTATCAAAAGGGACTGCTGCCGCTGCAGGCGAAGTCAATCGAGCAGGCGATCGAGGTCAACGGCGTCGCCATCAAGATGAACACCCAGGCGTTCCAGCTCGGCCGTCTGGCCGCCGCCGATCCGGCGCGGCTGGCGGCGATGATGAAGGGCCAGGACGACACGGTGGCACCGAAGACGCTGGAGACGATGTCGCTGGACGAGATCATCGCCCATCGCAGCGCGCTCTTGACCGACTATCAGGACGGCAAGCTCGCCGACCGCTACCGCAAGCTGGTGGCGAAGGTGCGCAGCGCCGCGTTCGACGGCGGCTACGGCGAAGCATTGCCGCGCGCGGTCGCGATCAATTACGCAAAGCTGCTCGCCTACAAGGACGAGTATGAAGTGGCGCGGCTGTTCAGCGACGGCCGCTTCGAAAAGCAGCTGCGCGACCAGTTCGACGGTGACTTCAAGTTCAACTTCAATCTCGCCCCGCCGATCCTCGGCAGTGGCAAGGACGCGCTGGGCCGGCCGAAGAAACGCGCCTTCGGCGCCTGGATGATGCCTATGTTTCGCATGCTGGCGAAAATGAAGGGCCTGCGCGGCACCGCCTTCGACATCTTCGGCCGCAGCGCCGACCGCAAGCTCGAACGCGAACTGATCGTTTCTTACGAGAAGGACGTCGCCACCGTGCTCGGCCTGTTGTCGTCGGTCACGCTCGATACCGCGATCGAGATTCTGTCGCTGCCGGAACGCATCCGGGGCTACGGGCCGGTCAAGGAGAAGGCGGTAGAGGCGGCCAAAATCCGCTATGCGGAATTAAGCCGGGATCTGGTCAACCCGCCGCCGGCGCCGCGGCAGATCGCGGCGGAATAGGGCATTGCGCTTTCGGGCGCTTGCCAACCCGGGTCTGACGCGCGAAGACATTCGCTGGGAAGAAACACCAGCGGAGAGTTTTATTGACCATCAAGGGCAAGGCCTACATTGCCGGGATCTACGAGCATCCGACCCGGCACGCACCCGATAAATCCACCGCGCAGCTGCACGCCGAAGTCGCCAAGGGCGCCATTGAAGACGCCGGGCTGACCAAGGCCGACATCGACGGCTATTTCTGCGCCGGCGACGCCCCCGGCGGGCTGTGGCCCATGGTGGATTACCTCGGTCTCCGCGTCCGCCACATGGATTCGACCGAGACCGGCGGCTGCTCCTATCTGATCCATCTCGGCCATGCCGCCGAAGCCATCGCCACCGGCAAATGCTCGATCGCGCTGATCACCCTGGCCGGCAAGCCGCGCACCGGCGTGATGCCGCCGCGGGCGCAGGGCGCCGAAGCCGATTTCGAAACGGCGTACGGCGCTACCACCCATAACGCCTACGGCATGTGTGCCATGCGCCACATGCACGACTACGGCACCACCAGCGAGCAGCTGGCCTGGATCAAGGTCGCGGCCTCCCACCACGCCCAGTACAACCCGCACGCCATGCTCAAGGACGTCGTCACCGTCGAGGACGTGCTGAATTCGCCGCTGATCTCCGATCCCCTGCACCGCATGGACTGCTGCGTCGTCTCCGACGGCGGCGGCGCGCTGATCGTCACCACGCCCGAAATCGCCAAAAGCCTGAAGAAGCCGCTGGTGCGACTGATCGGCCATGGCGAGGCGATGAAGGGCCCGCGCGGCGGCAAGGATCTCGATCTCACTTACTCCGCCGGCGTCTGGTCCGGCCCGCGCGCGTTCGAGGAAGCCGGCGTCACGCCTGGAGATATCAAATACGCCTCGATCTACGACAGCTTCACCATCACCGTGCTGATGCAGCTGGAAGA
>JBKJUA010000315.1:0-2619 GCA_046590305.1 Bradyrhizobium sp. | reverse complement strand
AGAACAGCATCTGCGTCCGCATCGCCGTTTCGATCTCGGCAAAAATCCGCGCCAGCCGGTCGGCCCATTGCTGTTGCCCGGCGGGATCCGCGATCATGTCCTGGCGGATTTCAATTCCGGTGTTCATCAGGCCGCGGGCTTCGCCATGCATGGGAATGCCGTAATCGGTCTCGTCGCTCACCGCATAGGGCTCGTTGTCGCCGACCACGAGATCGGTCTCCGCGCGCAGTAGGTTTAGCAATAGCGGCGGTAGCCTTGTGTCGCGATGATACAGCGTGCCGATATGCCAGGGCCGCGCGGTGCCCGCATAAACAGGCGTAAAACTATGCAGCGCCACCAGCACGGTTGGCATGCCCACGCGCAGGCGGGCGTCGATCGCTTCGGTGATGCGGCGATGGTAGGGATCGAAAATCTGCCGCCGCCGCGCCTCGGCCGCGCCGGGGGCGAGGCCTTCGTTGCCGGGAATGGCGGTAGCCTCCGACATTACGGGGATCGAGCTCGGCGCGTCGTGCGGCCGGTTGCAGTCGATCACCAGCCGCGAATAGCGCTGCGCGATCAGATGCGCGCCGAGCTGGTTCGACAGCGCCTCGGCGACGCCGGCGATGCCGATGTCCCAGGCGATGTGCCGGGTCAGTTCGCCGGGCGGCAGCCCGAGATCGCCCAGCGCGCGCGGGATCAGACGGCCGTAATGGTCCGCGGTCAGCAGGAATGGCGAGCGTCCCTGCGCATTTTGTTCGAGCACCGGCGGAACTTCATCTTGGCCGAGGAGTAAAGATGTATCGCCCGCGTTGTCCAGAGTCATATCTTGCCTGTTGCCTATCGAAGCAGCATATCGAGTTAGAAATGAGCAACGATCTCTATAGATTAGATCGCCAGAAATCACGATGATTGCCTCGACGATGCCGCTCCTGACGATCCATCACAAGACCGAATATCGCTATGCCCATCCGGTGGCGTTCGGCGAACACCGCATCATGCTGCGGCCGCGCGACGGCCACGATTTGCGCATGCTCACAGGCAAACTCGAGATCGCGCCGCCGCCGATGTCGCTGCGCTGGATCCACGACGTATTCGGCAACAGCGTCGCGATCGCCACCTTTGACGAGCGCGCCGAAGCCCTGACCTTCACCTCGACCTCGACGGTCGAGCACAATCCCGCCGATGAATTCGCGCCGACCGCGGACGACCCGGCGTATTTCTATCCGTTCCTCTACAACAACGACGAGTTCCCCGACCTCGTGCAGTACATCGCGCCGCAATATGGCGATCCCGATGGCGAGCTGTCGGCCTGGGCGCGCAATTTTCTCGATGGCGAGGGGCCGACGCCGACCTACAACATTCTCGCCGGCATGACCCACGGCATCCGCGCGCAGTTCACCTACCGCAAGCGGCATGAGCAGGGCACCCAGCATCCGCTCGACACGCTGCAGACGAGATCCGGCACCTGCCGCGACTATGCGCTGTTCATGATCGAGGCGCTGAGGCGGCTCGGCATCGCCGCGCGTTTCGTGTCGGGCTACATCTTCATTCCCGGCGACCGCGCCCATGGCTATGTCGGCGGCGGCAACACCCACGCCTGGGTGCAGGTCTACCTGCCGAGCGCCGGCTGGATCGAGTTCGATCCGACCAATGGCATCGTCGGCACCCGCGACCTCGTCCGCGTCGCAGTGGCGCGCGATCCGCGCCAGGCTATTCCGCTGCACGGCACCTATCTCGGCTCCGCCGACGCGTTCGTCGGCATGGAGGTCAGCATCAACGTTGTTTCGGTCAGTGAGGACGAGAAGGTCTGATCATGGAAATCAAGGTGGGATTCGAGATTGCCTATGCGGCGGTGCAGCCGACCCCGATGGTGATCATGCTCAGCATTCACCCCTCGCGTTTTTCCGATATCGTCGGCACCGAAAGCATCGTCGCCGAACCCGACGTGCCGATCGGATTCTACCGCGATATTTTCGGCAATGTCTGCGGCCGGCTGGTGGCGCCGGCAGGCGGCGTCACGTTGCGCGGCTCGGCGCTGGTGCGCGATTCCGGATTGCCTGACGTGGTGATGCCGACCGCGCAACAGGTCCCGATCGACCTGCTGCCGGACGAACTGCTGCTCTATCTGATGCCGAGCCGCTACTGCGAGACCGACAAGCTGACCGATATCGCCTGGTCGCTGTTCGGCAACACGCCGCCGGGCTGGGCCCGGGTCGTGGCGATCACCGATTTCGTCCACCACCACGTCACCTTCGGCTATCAGCACGCCCATCACATGAAATCGGCGCACGACGTCTACGAGCAGGGCACCGGCGTCTGCCGCGACTTCGCGCATCTGGCGCTGACGTTCTGCCGCTGCATGAACATCCCGGCGCGCTATTGCACCGGTTATATGGGCGATATAGGCATTCCCTTCGATCCGGCGCCGATGGACTTTTCGGGCTGGTTTCAGGTCTATCTCTCCGGCCAGTGGTACACCTTCGACGCCCGCCACAACCATCCGCGGATCGGCCGCATCCTGATGGGCACCGGCCGCGACGCCGCCGACGTGGCGCTGACCACCAGCTTCGGCCGGATGGATTTGATAAAGTTCGTCGTCATCAGCGACGAGGTGGTGACGGCGTGAGGGTGGGCTCTCTC
>JBKJUA010000278.1:0-6366 GCA_046590305.1 Bradyrhizobium sp. | reverse complement strand
CAGTATCGGCCTGGCGTGACGGCGAAGGCGGCGGAATAGGTTTCGCTGCGTAAGGTGGGCAAAGGCGCGCTCTTCGCGCCGTGCCCACCTTCTATCAATTTGCGCGCTGTGATGGGCCCGGCGCAAGCGCGCGCCTTTGCCCACCCCTACGGCTCGCAATGATGCCGTTAGACCGTGCCGTCCACCACCACTTCGATCAGCTTCGCACCGGGCCTGGAGAACGCCGACTTCAGCGCGGCCGCGACATCCTTCGCCTCGGTGATCTGAATCGCTTCCAGCCCGAGCGATTTTGCCAACGCCGTAAAATCCACCTTGGGATCGGCGAAATCCATCCCGACGTAATGATCGTCGCCGTGAAACGCCAGCAGTCGCTGCTTGATGATGCGATAGCCGCCATTGTTGACGATCACCACCGTCAGCGGCAGCTTGTGATGCGCCGCGGTCCACAGCGCCTGGATCGAATACATCGCGCTTCCGTCGCCTGAGAAGCACACCACGGGACGGTCGGGATTGGCGAGACTGACGCCGACCGAGGCCGGCAGGCCCCAGCCGATTCCGCCGGAAGCCAGCGCGTGATAGCCGTAGCGGTCGCGGTGCGGCCGCAGCGCCAGCATCTGGCGCGACGATGTCAGTCCCTCGTCGACCATGATGGCATTTGCGGGCATTGCCTCGACCACCTGCAACGCCAGCCAGTCCGGATCGATCGGCGAACGATCCTTGCTCTTCGATATCTGTTCGACCAGCACCTTACGTTTGGCGGTCCAGTTCTTCGCTGCCAGCGCAGCGATGCCCTGCTTTGCACGGCTCTCCAGCGCCGCACCGCCGCTCGCCTTCAGCGCCGGTACCAGCACGCGCAGCGTCTCCCTCACATCGGCCTTCAGCGCGATCTCGGCGCTGTAATTCTTGGCGAGATCCCAGTCGACCAGCCCGATCTGCACGATCGGCATGCCCTCGGGCAGCGGATCGATCTCGCTGTAGACCGACATCCGCAGCGGATCGGCGCCGAGCACGATCACGAGATCGTAGGGCGACAGCACCTCGCGCACCTGCTTCTGCAGCCGCGACAGCGCGCCCATGAAGCACGGGCTCTCCGACAGGAAATGCGCGCCGTAGGGCGTCGAGCATTGATAGGCGGGCGCACCCAAAGCTTCCGCCAGATCCGCGGCTTCCCGCAGCGCGTCGCTCTTGACGATTTCATCGCCGGTGATGATGACGGGATTTTGGGCTTTCAGAATGCGCTGCGCCAGCGCAGCCAGGGACTCGTCGGATGGCCTGACCCTGCTATCGACGCGGGTCGAGCTGCCCAGTTCGATGCCGGCCTCGGCATTGAGGATATCGCCGGGCAGCGAGATGAACACCGGCCCGGTGGGCGGCGTCATCGCGATCTTGGCGGCGCGGCGCACGATCCGCGGCAGGTCTTCCAGCCGCGTCACCTCGACCGCCCATTTCACCAGCGGCTCCGCCATCTTCAGCATCGGCCCGTACAGCACCGGCTCCATCAGGCCATGGCCCTGCTCCTGCTGGCCGGCCGTGAGGATCATCGGCGTGCCGGTGAAACTGGCGTTGAACAGCGAACCCATCGCGTTGCCGAGCCCGGGCGCGACATGGACGTTGCAGGCGACGAGCTTGCCCGAGGCACGGCTATAACCATCGGCGATGGCGACCACCAGACTTTCCTGCATCGCCATCACGTAAGTGAGGTCGGGATGTTCCTTCAGGGCGTGCATGATCGGCAATTCGGTGGTGCCGGGGTTGCCGAACAGATGGGTGATGCCCTCGTCCTTGAGCAGGGCCAGGAACGCCGAGCGCCCGGTAATACGATTCATCAACTGTCTCCTCCTCCCCGCGGCCGTTACCGTCGGGTCCTGCCATCATGGCTGATCCGCACCGCCCGTTGCAAGGAAGCGCAGTCATGGCTGCCCTGCGCCGGCACGCGCGGATCCGCTATTGTATTGGCGGTCGGTTGATTCATAGTGGTCTTGAAAACTGCATGGCCACAGGCCGCATTGTCAGGTCTGGAGCAATCCCCGCGATGTCGGAAGAACTGGGTTCGGCGACGGGACCATCTCCGCATGATGGTCTGCCGGCCGAACGCCGGCGCTGGGCGGTGGCGGCGATCTTCATCGCGGTCGCCGTCGCATCGCTCGATACCGCGATCGCGAACATCGCCCTTCCCGCCATCGCCGCCGACCTGCGCGTCAGCCCCGCCGATGTCATCTGGGTCGTCAACGTCTACCAGATCGCGCTGGTGGCGACCTTGTTGCCACTCGGCGCGCTCGGCGAAATCGTCGGCCACGAGCGAATCTACCTCGGCGGATTGCTGCTGTTTACGGTGGCGTCGCTGGCCAGCGCCTGCGCGTGGTCGCTGGAGAGCCTGCTGGTGGCCCGCACGCTGCAGGGATTGGGCGCCAGCGGCCTGATGAGCGTGAACACCGCTTTGGTGCGCTTCGTCTACCCGACCCACCTGCTCGGCCGGGCGTTTGGCTACAATGCGCTGACCGTCGCGACCGCGATGACACTTGGGCCGACGGTGGCGGCCGGCATCCTGTCGCTGGGGCCGTGGCCCTGGCTGTTCGCCATCAACATCCCGATCGGTCTGATCGCGATCGCGATTGGATTGAAGACGCTGCCGCGGCCGCCACGGGCCGTTCACCGTTTCGATTTTGTCGGTGCCCTGATGGCGGCGGGCGCTCTTGGCCTCATCATCATCGGAGTAAGCGCCGCGGCGCATCACGCCGACATCGGACTGGTCTCGATTGCATTGGTGGTCGGGATCGCGCTCGGATGGCTCCTGATCCGCCGCCACGCCGATCATCCCGCGCCGATGCTTCCCGTCGACCTGTTCCGGCTGCCGATCTTCGCCCTGTCGGCGGCCACCGCCGTGTGCTCGTTCGTGGTGCAGGGGCTGGCGTTCGTCGCGCTGCCATTCTACTTCCAGGAAACACTGCATCGCACGGCCGTCGAGACCGGCCTGTTCCTGACGCCGTGGCCGCTGGTGGTCGCGATCATGGCGCCGATCGCCGGCCGGCTGTCCGACCGCTATCCCGCCGGAATTCTCGGCGGCGTCGGTCTGGCGCTGCTCTGCTTCGGCATGGGGCTGCTGGCCACGCTGCCGGCGGCGCCCGCGACCGCCGATATCGTCTGGCGTATGGCGCTGTGCGGATGCGGATTTGGCTTCTTCCAGGCGCCCAATCTCAAGGCGCTGATGTCGAGCGCCCCGGCCGGCCGCAGCGGCAGCGCCAGCAGCATCGTGGCGACGGCGCGTCTCTCCGGACAAACCATCGGTGCGGCGCTGGCTGCATCCTGTTTCACCTTCGTCGGCCGCGATGGCGCCGTGCTGGCCCTGGCGCTGGCCGCGGGCGTCGCCGCAATCGGCAGCCTGATGAGCTTTTTGCGCCTAATCGCGATCCCGCGGCCCGGCTGATCGCGTCCGCGCGTTTCAGAACATGCCCTCATGCTCGACGCGCTTCTTCCTTTTCGAGCGTTGCCAGACCACGCCGGGAAAGCCTTTTAACGGCACCAGCGGCTCGCCGATCCAGGTCCACTCCTGCAACTGCTCGATCGCGATGTGATAGAGCGGCTGCCGGCCGGTGCGGCCGGCAAACAGCGCGCGCGGGATGTTGACCATGTGCGGCGAGCGCGGGCGCTCATAGACCAGGGGCGTGCCGCAATGGGCGCAGAAGCTGCGGACGGTTTTTGTCGCCTTGTCCTCGAAGCGGGTGATGGCGGTTTTGCCCTTGGTGATCCTGAAACGCTTGCGCCAGCTGCCGACATAGGTCGCATAGGCCGCGCCATGCGCTTGCCGCGATGCCGCCGAATGATCGTGCCAGGCCCAGCGGGCGGGGATGTCGATTTCGACGGCGACCTTGCCGCACAGGCATTGGCCGCTGGCTACTTCCGCCGTTTGTGCGGCCTTTGCCATTTTTGCTCGCTCCCTCAACGTAATTGCGAGCGAAGCGAAACAATCCATTCTTCCTTTGCTTGGCTATGGATTGCTTCGCCTCGCTCGCAATGACGATGCTGCATTTGTATTTCTTTACGCCTTCTCCAGTTCATCATGCACGGGATAGTCCGTATAGCCCGCGACATCGCCGCCATAAAAAGTCGCGCGGTTGTAGGGCGTCAGCGGAAAACCGTGCTGCAGCCGGCGCGGCAGATCGGGGTTGGAGATGAAGATGCGGCCGAACGCGATGGCGTCGGCATGACCGGCTGATATCGCAGCATCCGCGGTCTCGCCGGTGAAGCCGCCGGCCGAAATCAGGACCCCGCTCCACATCGGCCGGAACAGCTCCATCGCCGACGGCACGTTCTGCCAATTGACCTCGGCGCGGCCGGCGCCGCTGGAGCGCGGCTCGACGAAGTGCAGATAGGCGAGGCCAAGCGGATCGAGCGCCCTAATGACGTGGCCGTAGAGCGGCATCGGATCGGACTCGCCGCTGCCATTGGCAATGCCATAGGGTGACAGCCGGATGCCGACGCGGTTGGCGCCCCAGACGCCGATCACGGCCTGCGTCACTTCCATCAGGAATCGCGCGCGGTTCTCGATCGATCCGCCATACCGGTCGGTGCGCAGATTGATGTGCGACTGCAGGAACTGCTCGATCAGATAGCCGTTGGCGCCGTGGATTTCGACGCCGTCGAAACCGGCCGCCTTGGCATTGGCCGCGGCCTGCCGGAAGGCCTCGACCACGCCGGCAACCTCTGATGTCTCAAGCGCGCGCGGCGTCTCATAACTCGTCGACTTGCCGTCCGCTGTTCCCGTCTTCAGCTCCGCCGGAATCGGCACCGCCGAAGGCGCTACCGGCAGCACGCCGCCGGGCTGGAACGAGGAATGCGAGACCCGGCCGACATGCCAGAGTTGCAGGAAGATCACGCCGCCTTTGGCGTGGACGGCATCGACGACGTTGCGCCAGCCCTTGATCTGGGCGTCCGAGTAGATGCCGGGAACGCCGGGGCTTCCGAACGCGGTCGCCGCCACCGGCGAGGCTTCGGCGATGATCAGGCCGCCCTTGGTGGCACGCTGCGCGTAATACTCCACATTGAGCGGCCGGGGCGCGAGCGAGGGCTTTTCCGCCCGCATCCGCGTCAACGGCGCCATCACGAGGCGATGCGTGAGCTGATACGGTCCGATGGTGAGTGGTGAAAACAACGACTTCAATTTCATGTCCGCCCCGGTTGATTGTTCTTGAGATTTCTGTGTAGCCGGTTCCCGCTGCCGGCAAAAGGCTGACCAGGCGGGATCACCTGATATGAAGACCTCCCATGCGGTTTCGTGCATGGTAAGGCGACCGCATGGCCGTCACCCGCGATGCAGCGCATAAAATTCAGGAGGAACGCGTGTCCCATCCCGCCATCGCCCCCAATCATGTCGCCGTCATCACCGGCGGCGCATCCGGCATCGGGCTTGCTGCCGCGATGCGCTTTGCCGGCCTCGGCATGAAAGTCTGCATCGCCGATCTCGGCGGCGACCGGCTCACATCAGCCGAAGCGAAGCTGGCGTCGGTGGCGCGGGGCGCGTCGGCTGACGTCATGGCCATGGCGGTCGACGTCAGCCGCATCGAAGAAGTGTCGGAACTGGAGAACGCGGTGCGCCGGCGGTTCGGCTGCGCCGACATCCTGATGAACAATGCCGGCATCCAGCCAGGCAGCAAGGCGTTTGGCCCGCTGGAGAACTGGCAGCGTATTCTCGGCGTCAATCTGTGGGGCATCATCCATGGCTCGCAGGCCTTTGCGCCCCGCATGATCGAGCGTGGCCGGCCGGGGCTGATTATCAATACCGGCTCAAAGCAGGGCATCACCACGCCGCCCGGCGATCCCGCCTACAATGTCTCCAAGGCCGGCGTGAAGGCTTTCACCGAGGCGCTGCAGCACGAGTTGCGCAACACCGCGGGCAGCAAGATCAGCGCACATCTTTTCATTCCCGGCCATGTCTTCACCGCCCTCACCGCCCGCGGCCGCACCGAAAAACCCGCCGGCGCCTGGACGCCGGAGCAGACCGTCGACTTCATGATCGAGCGCGTCAGTGCCGGCGACTTCTACATCCTCTGCCCCGACAACGACGTGCCGCGCAGCCTCGACGAACGCCGCATGCTGTGGGCCGCCGGCGATATCGTCGAAAACCGCCCCGCGCTGTCGCGCTGGCATCCCGATTATGCGGAGGCGTTTGCAAGGTTTGTGAAGGGGGAGTGAGTTCCGGCACTCCCGCTGGCAGTCACGTCGATAGACATACCTTCACGATCTCGCGGCGCGTTTCGCCCGAGGTTTGCCAGAAATCTCCTTGCCCTCCAATCAGAGGGCGCGGGGAATGCCGGGCGCCCGATGCGCCCGATAGCCACGTGTGCAATTGGTAGTGGTAGAACGCACACG
>JBKJUA010000267.1:0-2683 GCA_046590305.1 Bradyrhizobium sp. | reverse complement strand
GCCGGTCACCATCACGGCGGCGACGTTGCCGGTGCGGATGGTGGCGCCGCGGATGTTGACGCCCATGCGTTCGAGCATCGCCTGCAGCGACTGCTTGGTGAAGGGGATGTTGTTCAGGGTGTCGCCGGTGCCGTTGAGGCCGACGACGAGGCCGTAGCCGATCAGCTGGTTCTGCCGGACGCCCTCGATATTGGCGAGATCCTTGATCCGGGAGGTCGCGCCGGCTGACATCGACGACAGCGCCAGCGCCAGCAGCGCGGCGCAGGCCATCTGAAACATTCTTGCCCAATGGACGCTTGGCATCCTCTGCTCCCCGCGAAATTCTCTCATCCGGATCCGTCCATCACTCCCATGACGGCGATCCGACAAACCCTATGCGAGCCCTGTGCCATCGAATTTTGAGCGGTTAAATTATTGAATTAGATGGATAATTCTTGAAGCGTGGTCGCGTTGGCCGGCCGCGCCGGTGACGAAACTGCCGCTTCCCCGGCAAATTCTGCCGGGCGATTCACGTTTCGTTAACCACGGCGAGGCAATGCTGCCGACTGCACCGCGAGACCAAATCATGCGCATCTACGGACCGAACGGCACCACTATCGGGACGACGGGCGTCGTCAAGCGAACCTCGTCGAGCGGTTTTTCGCTGCCGGATACGGCCATGGCCGCCGAGACCCGCTCTGCTGCGCCGCCGAAGGCGGCCGGCAACATCGATGCGCTGCTGGCGCTGCAGGGTGTCGAGGACCCCACCGAGCGCCGCAAACGTTCGGTGCAGCGCGGTAGAGGCGCGCTTGACGTGCTGGATGACCTCAAACTCGGGCTGTTGTCGGGCAATTTCGACTCTTCCACGGTCAACCGGCTGCGCGCCGCCGCCGCCAACCTGAAATCCTCCTCCGGCGATCCCGGGCTCGACGCTGTCTTGTCCGAGATCGAGCTGCGGGTCGAAGTCGAACTGGCCAAAGCCGGGCAGTTTTGACGGGCCAGACAGTTTTTCACAGGTTCCTCTGCGAAACCCTGGTGAGTTCCCCGGGAAACCCCTGTGAAACCCTTAGGCCGACAGGCTTTCCCGGTTCGAGCGATATTGTTTGTCACAACACGCCGCTATATAAGGCGCGCGCGGACGGACCGTTTCCGCCCGCCTTGCACGTGAAAATGGGCTGGCCTTGGAAAAGTTGAAGAACTATCGACCGACCGAAAAAGAGCCTTTCATGAACGACCGCCAGCGCGAATATTTTCGCGGCAAGCTGCTGGCATGGAAGGACGAGATCCTGCGGGAATCCCGCGTCACGCTGCAGACGCTGCAGGAAGAGAACGTCAACCACCCTGACCTCGCCGACCGGGCCTCGTCGGAAACCGACCGCGCCATCGAACTGCGCGCCCGCGACCGCCAGCGCAAGCTGATCTCCAAGATCGACGCCGCGCTGCAGCGCATCGAAGACAACACCTACGGCTATTGCGAGGAGACCGGCGAGCCGATCTCGCTGAAGCGGCTCGAAGCCCGCCCGATCGCGACGCTGTCGGTGGAAGCCCAGGAACGTCACGAGAAACGCGAGAAAGTCTATCGCGACGAGTAGGATGTGGCCGCCGCGTGCGGTCATTTTGTTGAGTCGAACTGAAAGCCGCCGCCGATGGACAACATTCTCGCGGCCGCCAGGGTCATCGCGGCCGCCCGCCGCGGCCGCACGGCGCTGAATTCGCTCGACGCCGAACTCACGCCGCGGGACGAGGCCTGGGGCTACCGGATTCAGCGCGCCGTGCACGATCTGCTGCTGCCGCAGTTCGGCGCGATGGTCGGCTACAAGATCGGCTGCACCAGCGCGGTGATGCAGCAATATCTCGGCATTCCCCATCCCTGCGGCGGCGGCGTCTTTGCGAAAGGCGTCCATGACAGCGGCGCGCAGCTCGCGGCTGCCGACTTCGTCCGGGTCGGTGTCGAATGCGAGATCGCCGTCAAACTCGGGCGCGACATGCCGCCGTCGGAGGCGCCGTTCACGGCGGAGTGGGTGGCCGAGGCGATCGAGGCCTATTACCCCGCGATCGAGATCGTCGACGACCGCTACGTCAAATGGGAGACGATGGGCGCGCCAACCCTGGTGGCGGATGATTTCTTCGCCGCCGGCTGCGTGCTCGGCGGGGCGGTGTCGCGGAACAGCGCGCCCGATCTGCTCGCCGTGACCGGCCGCGCCGTCATCAACGGCGAGCAGGCAGGGCAGGGCACCGGCGCCGATGTGCTCGGCCACCCCCACAACGCGCTGGCCTGGCTCGCCAATCATCTCGCGTCGGAAGGAAAAGGCCTGCACGCCGGGCAGATCGTGTTGACGGGGAGTCTGGTCAAGACGATTTGGCTCAATGCCGGCGACAAGGTGGTGATGGAGCTGGCTGGGCTTGGAAATGTGAGCGTGACCTTTGTGTGACGCGACGGGCCTTGCGCGATGTGGGGCGCGCTGCCGCGCTACCCCAGGATCGTCTGACAGTTGTGAGTGTGTCGACAAAACATGACTTCGCGATCTCGCGGCGCGATTCGCCCGAGGTTTGATTTTCAACTTCACGCCCTCTCCAATCAAAGGGGGCAGGGAAAGCCGGATGCGCGCTGCACCCGCGGTCTCGTGTGCAATGTAGTGGGTAGAAGCGCACACGAGCATACAGGTCCAGCGGAAACATCCGACTTTCCCTGCGCGGCAGTTTA
>JBKJUA010000179.1:0-19540 GCA_046590305.1 Bradyrhizobium sp. | reverse complement strand
CTTCACCGCGGCAGCCGACTTGTCGAACTCGGCGCGCTCAGGCCCCGAGAGTTCGAGCTCGACGATGCGCTCGACGCCCTTGGAGCCGATCACCACCGGCACGCCGACATTCATGTCCTTCAAGCCGTATTCGCCGTTGAGATAGCCCGCACAGGGCAGCACGCGCTTCTTGTCGCGCAGATAGCTCTCGGCCATCGCGATGGCCGACGACGCCGGCGCGTAGAACGCCGAACCGGTCTTGAGCAGGTTGACGATTTCGGCGCCGCCGTTGCGCGTGCGATTGAAGATCTCGTCGACGCGGGCCTGCGTGGTCCAGCCCATCTTGATCAAGTCAGGCAGCGGAATGCCGGCGACCGTCGAATAGCGCACCAGCGGCACCATGGTGTCGCCGTGGCCGCCGAGCACGAAGGCCGTCACGTCCTTGACCGAGACGTTGAATTCGTCGGCCAGGAAATAGCGGAAGCGCGCCGAGTCCAGCACGCCCGCCATGCCGACCACCATCGGCTTCGGTAGGCCGGAGGCCTTTTGCAGCGCCCAGACCATCGCGTCGAGCGGGTTGGTGATGCAGATTACGAAGGCATTCGGGGCGTATTTCTTGATGCCCGCACCGACCTGATCCATCACCTTGAGATTGATGCCGAGCAGGTCGTCGCGGCTCATGCCGGGCTTGCGCGGCACGCCGGCGGTGACGATGCACACGTCGGCGCCGTCGATCGCTTCATACGAATTCGCGCCGGCCATCTTGGCGTCGAAGCCATCGACCGGCGAGGATTGGGCCAAATCCAGCGATTTGCCCTGCGGAGTGCCTTCGGCGATGTCGAACATTACGACGTCGCCCAATTCTTTGAGGCCGACCAGGTGAGCAAGCGTGCCACCGATCTGGCCCGAGCCGATCAACGCAATCTTCTGTCGCGCCATGGAGTCAACAACCCTGATTGATGATGCGCCGCACAAGCGCGGCGCCACGCTGGTTAGACCTTTCCCGGACGACGGACAAGCTCACACCCGCGCAAAACCCCGATGACCAGCGGACTTTGCAATGCTTTACTCGCGCGCAGTTGGTATACGTTATACCAGCCATTTCATAGTGCAACACCCTTTGTGGGCCGAGCGTTGTGCGGCGCGCTGATCGGACATCGGCTTACAGCAGCGACACCAAACGCGCACGCGACCCGCAGGCCGAATGCGATGCGGTATTTTTTTGTTTGAGCGTGGACCGCTCAGGTCTCGACGATGCCTTCGCTCGACGCGCTGGTGTCGACCGCGCCCCGGCCATGGGGCTTAGCGAGGTAGTCGTCCGAGCGCATCTCGATCAGCCGCGACACGGTCCGCTGGAATTCGAAGGCCTCGAAACCTTCATCGGCCTTGTACAGATCCACGGGCTCCGTCGCCGCGGACGCGATCAGTTTCACGCGGTTATCGTACAGCGTGTCGATCAGGATGATGAACCGCTTGGCGGCATTGCGGGTATCGTAGGTCATCGCCGGAATGCGATCGATTAGCAGGGTGTGGAATTCCTGGCCGATGCGCAGATAGTCGCCAGCGCCGAGCGGCTGCTCGCATAATTGGTGAAACGTAAACCGCGCCACGCCCATCGCGGCTTCCGGGACGCGCACCTTGCGGCCGCTGACGTCGATGTCGTGCGGCGTGCCGCTAAACGTGCCGGTCAGCTTCTGCCACGCATTGTCGAGTGCGACTTCGGCATCCTCGTCGGCCGGCGCGTACCACACCGGCAGGCCGGTGAGCTTTTCCATGCGATAGTCGGTGCGGGCGTCGAGCCGCTCCAATTCGATGTTCTGCTCCAGTAGCGCGATGAACGGCACAAACAGCGCGCGGTTGAGGCCGTCCTTGTACAGATCCTGCGGAGCTACATTCGACGTGGCCACAAGCACGACACCCAGCTCGAACAGCCGCGTGAACAGCCGGCCGAGCATCATCGCGTCGGCGATGTCGGTGACATGGAATTCGTCGAAACACAAAAGCCAGGCCTCGTCGAAAATCGCAGCGGCCGTAAGCCCGATCACATCGCCGTCGGAAATCTCACCGCGCCGGATGTTCTGGCGGTAGCCGTAGATCCGCTCATGCACCTCGGCCATGAATTCATGAAAATGGGCGCGGCGCTTGTGCAATACCGGGCTCTGCTGGAAAAACAGATCCATCAGCATGGTCTTGCCGCGCCCGACTTCGCCATGGACGTAGAGGCCGCTCGGCGGCTCCTCGTCCTTGTCGGCGAACAGCCGGCCGAACAGGCTCTGCTTGCGCAGCGGCTTGTAGCCGGCGAGCCGCGCCTCGAGATCCGTGAACGCATCGGCGGCTCTTGCCTGCGCAGCATCGGCCTCGATCGCGCCCGAGGACACGAGGCTCTGATAATGGGCGCGGAACGAGGCGTCGGGCGGAGACAGCATGGCCCCTTTACGGCCCTAGCGGGAGGCAAATTGCAAGGTATGAAATGGTGTGAGGGGTATGCGCTTTCTCGTGTCCCGGACGCGGTGCAGCGTTCTCCCGGCGATATGAAGCATCGTCCGGCACGATGCACCGCAGAGCCGGGACCTACCTCTATCCACATGTGCCCCGGCTCTGCAGCGCATCACGCCGAAGTGCGGCGCGCTGCGCTGCGTCCGGGGCACGCCACCATCGATCACGCGCTCAGCGCATAGGAATCCTCGACCACATAGGGGCCGCCGCCGGTGGAGGCGCGCGAGGAGAACAGCACGAAGCGCGACGCCGTGAAGACGCGCGTGGGGAAATAGCCGCGCACCGACAGATAGTCGGCGACATCCTGGTTGGAGGCGTCGCGCAGCCGCGCCAGCGTCACATGCGGGGTGAATTTGCGGCCCTCGGGATCGAGACCCATACGCTGCATCAGGCGTTCCAACTCGGCCTGTAGCTCGATCAGAGGGCGGCTCGGCACGACAGAGGCGACAACGGCGCGTGGTTTCTTTCCGCCGAAACTCGACAGGCCTTGTAGCGCGACCTCGAACGGCTTGCGGTTGATGCGAAACAGCAGCGAGGCGATTTCATTCGCCGCGACGCCGTCGATATCGCCGATGAAGCGCAAGGTGACGTGATAATTTTCGGGGTCGATCCAGCGCGCGCCCGGAAGTCCGCCGCGCAAATGGGAAAGCGTCTGGCCGATCTCGGCCGGGATTTCCAGTCCAGTGAACAAGCGCGGCATCGCAAGACTCCCGATGCTGAAACCCGGTACGAATCACCGATCACTATTTTTAGCGCAGGAATGTGACTCTGCGAAGCACATGGCACGGAGGCGCGGAAAACTCCTGTGCTTAAGGCTATCGCTGCCTGTTTTTCAACTGCGTTGCCCTGTTATCGCGCCCAGAAATGCCTCCACCGTGGGCAGGATGTTCTTGACGATGACGTCGATGCCCTCCGCGGTCGGATGCAGCCCGTCCGGTTGATTGAGCCTGGCCTCGGTGGCGACGCCGTCGAGGAAGAACGGATACAGCGGCACGCCGAACTCTTTGGCGATATCGGGATAGATGGCGTTGAAGCGGGCCGCATAATCGGTCCCGTAATTTGGCGGTGCGTACATGCCGCACAGGAGAACGGCGATCTTGCGCGCCTTCAGCCGCGTCAGAATGTCCGTCAGGGCTGATCGGGTCACCTTGGGATCGACACCGCGCAGCGCATCATTGGCGCCGAGCTCGATAATCACGGCCTCAGTGCCCTCCGGCACCGACCAGTCGAGCCGGTCGCGGCCGCCCGAACTGGTGTCGCCGGACACCCCGGCATTGATCATGTCGACTGCTATCCCTTTGGACTGCAAAGCTTTTTGTAACCGCGCCGGAAACGCGGCAGGGGCCGAAAGGCCAAGGCCGGCGCTCAGCGAATCACCCAAAACCACCATTTTCACCGGCTTGGTCTCGCGGGCCGCCGTCGCCTGAGCAAAGGCCGTGGCCGGCGCCAGCAGCAACAGACTCAACACGACCATGTGCGCAAACATCCGCCGTGCCCCCTCGACCTCGCCCGAGGAAGTGCCATATGAGCGGACCATGGACAGTTTCATCAAACCCTCATCACTGGCCGGCCTCGCGCCGGACACCATTGCCATCACCAACGTCAATCTCTCGCTCGGCACGGGGGCGGCGCGCGTTCATATCCTCAAGGATATCAGCCTGCGGGTCGCCTCGGGTGAAGCGATCGGCCTGATCGGCCCCTCCGGTTCAGGAAAATCCACCCTGCTGATGGTGATGGCGGGATTGGAGCGTCCTGACAGCGGAGAGGTGGTGGTCAGCGGCACCCCGTTCAATGCCCTCGACGAAGACGCGCTGGCGCGCTTTCGCGGTCGCCAGGTCGGCATCGTATTCCAGTCGTTCCATCTGATCCCGACCATGACGGCGCTGGAAAATGTCGCTGTGCCGCTGGAACTGGCCGGCAATCCCGATGCGTCCAGGCGCGCGGCGCAGGAACTGACATCGGTCGGTCTCGGCGACCGCCTGCATCATTACCCCACCCAATTGTCCGGCGGCGAACAGCAGCGCGTCGCACTGGCCCGTGCGCTGGCGCCCGATCCGGCGATCCTGGTGGCGGACGAGCCGACCGGCAATCTCGACGAAGCCACCGGCAAGCAGATCGTCGACCTGCTGTTCACCAAGCATGCCGAGCGCGGCATGACGCTGGTACTGGTCACACACGATACCTCGCTGGCGCAGCGCTGCGATCGCGTGGTGCGGCTACGCTCCGGCCGGATCGACACCCAACCCGCCGATCGCGAAGCCGCTTCATGAGCCTCGCCCTCGAACGTATTGCCGCCGAACCCGCCTCCGGCAGCCGCGCCACGGCGCTCGCCTTGCGCTACGCCCTGCGCGAATTGCGCAGCGGCCTGCGCGGCTTTTATGTGTTCATCGCCTGCATCGCGCTTGGCGTTTTGGCGATTGCCGGGGTCGGATCGGTGGCGGCGAGCCTCGGCGATGGACTGGCCCGCGAGGGCCGCACGCTGCTCGGCGGCGACGTCGCCTTCTCCCTGATCCAGCGCGAGGCCAAGCCGGACGAAATCGCGTTTCTGCGGTCGCGCGGCGAAGTTTCGGTCGCGGCGACGCTGCGCGGCATGGCGCGCACCGGCGACGGTCGCCTCGCACTGGTCGAACTCAAGGCGGTGGATCGCGCCTACCCGATGCTCGGCGAGGTGACGCTGAAGCCGAAAATGCCGGTGGCGGATTTGCTGGCGGAGCGGGACGGCGCGTTCGGCGCGGCCGCCGATTCGATTCTGTTGGCGCGGCTCGATCTGAAGATCGGCGACCGCATCTCCGTCGGCAATGCGACATTCCAGATTCGCAGCGTGGTCTCGGCCGAGCCGGACAAATTGGCCGGCGGCGTCGGCCTCGGCCCGCGGTTCCTGGTCAGCGAAGCCGGCCTGCGCGCGACCGAATTGCTGCAGCCGGGCAGTCTGGTGCGCTGGATCTACCGGGTTAGACTGCCCGATAATGCCGCCAGTGATCGCGCCGCGACCGCGCTCGCCGATGCCGCGCGAAGCACCCTGCCCGAGGCCGGCTGGGAGATTCGCAGCCGCGGCAATGCCTCGCCTCAACTCGAACGCACCATCAACCGCTTTACCCAGTTCCTGACCCTGGTCGGCCTCGCCGCCCTGCTGGTTGGCGGTGTCGGCGTCGCCAACGCCGTCAAGAGCCATATCGATCGCCGCCGCGACGTCATCGCCGCCTTCAAGGCGCTGGGCGCCACCGGCCGCGACGTCTTCACTATCTATTTGACCCAGGTGGTCATGCTCGCCACCGTCGGCTCGGTGATCGGCCTTGTCGCCGGAGCGGCACTGCCTTTCGCCATCGTCGGGGTGTTCGGCAAGCTGTTACCGCTGCCGATCGTGCCGGCGCTGCATCTCGATGAGCTGGCGCTTTCGTTCGTCTACGGGCTTTTGACCGCGCTCGCCTTCGGACTGTGGCCGCTCGGCCGGGTGCATGACGTCCCTGTGGCGGCGCTGTTCCGCGATGCGGTCAGCAGCGAATGGCATCGCCCGCGCTGGGGTTATCTGGTGCTGATGGCGGCCGTGATCTCGCTGCTGATCGCAGTGGCGATCGGGCTGGCCTATGACAAGCGGATCGCGGCGGTGTTCGTGGCCTCCTCGATCGTGGTGTTCGCGCTGCTGCGCGGCATCGCCGCCGGCCTGATGGCGCTGGCGCGGCGCCTGCCGCGCACCCGCATCACCATGCTGCGGCTGGCGATCGCCAATATCTACCGGCCCGGCGCGTTGACGCCGTCGGTGGTGATGTCGCTCGGCCTCGGCCTCGCCGTGCTGGTCACCATCACCCAGATCGATGGCAATCTGCGGCGGCAGTTCCTGGCGGCGTTGCCGGACCGCGCGCCGTCGTTCTATTTCATCGATATTCCCACCGGCGAGTCCGAGCGCTTCGACGCCTTCCTGAAGGCGACCGCGCCGCAATCCACCGTCGAGGATGTGCCGATGCTGCGCGGCCGTATCGTCGGCGCCCGTGGCCTCAAGGCGGAAGACCTCAAGCCGTCATCCGACATCGCCTGGGTGCTGCAGAGCGACCGCGGCCTGACCTATACCGGCGAAATCCCCAAGGGATCGAAGGTGGTCGAGGGCCAGTGGTGGAGCGCCGATTATGCCGGCCCGCCGCTGGTCTCGATCGAGAAGAAGATCGCCGACGGGCTCGGGCTCAAGATCGGCGACGAAATCGTCGTCAATGTGCTCGGCCGCGACATCCCCTCCACCATCGGCAACACGCGCACCGTGGACTGGCAGGGACTCGGCATCAATTTCGCGCTGGTCTTCTCCCCCAACGCCTTCAAGGGCGCGCCGCATACCCATATCGCGACCTTGACCGAGGCCCAGCCGGACCCGGCGGGCGACGCCCGGATCGTCAAGGCGGTAGCTGACGCCTTCCCGATGGTGACCAGCGTGCGGGTCCGTGAGGCGCTGGAGACCATCGGCACGGTCGTGACCAATCTGGTGCTGGCGATCCGCGGCGCCAGCACGGTGACGCTGGTCTCGGCCATTCTGGTGCTGGGCGGCGCGCTGGCCGCCGGCCATCGCCACCGGGTCTACGACGCCGTCATCCTGAAAACCCTGGGCGCCACCAGGGCACGGCTGCTCGGCGCCTACGCGCTGGAATATCTGATGATCGGCTTTGCCACCGCGATTTTCGGGGTGATCGCCGGTTCCGTGGCCGCTTGGCTGATCGTGACCCGGCTGATGACCCTGAGCTTCATCTGGCAGGCCGGCAGCGCCGCGGGTGTGGTGGCGGCGGCGCTGATCGTGACGGTCGGCCTCGGGCTGCTCGGCACGCTGCTGGCCCTGAACCAGAAGCCGGCGACCGTGCTGCGGAATTTATGACAACTTGAACAGGTTGTCGCAGGGTTAATGCGGGTCGCCGCGAACCGGCCATTTGCCGGGATTTTCAGCAGCCGCCGCGTCGGCCGCCTGATAACATGCCGCAGAGCGACATTCAGCCGCGCATGGAAGCTTGCAGTGAATGTGTTAGTTTCCCACATACCAGTCGGGTCAGACGCCGGCTTGTTGACGCAATGTAATGTCAGCAAGTGACGGTATCTGAGATAGTTTCTAGCTGGCGCCGCAAACCCTTGCTTCGCCGGGCCAACAAAATGGGAATTCGACCATGTCGGACCTAGACCGCAACTACGCTTCTCCCTTCGGCCGGGCCGCCGGGCGCACTGACGCTGCGACCGTCGACGCCGGTCTGCGCTCCTACATGCTGCGCATCTACAACTACATGACGATCGGCCTGGCCATTACCGGCCTCGCCGCGCTCGGCGTGTATATGGCAGCGGTGACCACCGATCAGGCCGGCGCCGCGGCCAAGTTCGGCAACGCCTATCTGACGCAGTTCGGCTACGCGATGTATGTCAGTCCGCTGAAGTGGCTGTTCATCCTGGCGCCGCTCGCCATGGTGTTCGCGATCTCGTTCGGCATCAACCGGCTCAAGCCCGCAACGGCGCAGCTGATGTTCTGGGCGTTCGCGGCGCTGATGGGTATCTCGCTGTCGTCGATCTTCCTGGTGTACACGCACACTTCGATCGTGCGGGTATTCTTTATCACCTCGGCGACGTTTGGCGCGCTCAGCCTCTACGGTTACACCACCAAGCGTGACCTGACCGGCATGGGCTCGTTCCTGATCATGGGCCTGTTCGGCATCATTATCGCGAGCGTGGTCAACATCTTCCTCGCCAGCTCGATGCTGCAGTTCATCGTGTCGGTGGTGGGCGTGCTGGTGTTCGCGGGCCTCACCGCCTGGGATACCCAGCGGCTGAAGAACGACTACATCTACGGCTACGCCTCCGAAGGCGGTGAAGTGGCGGAGCGTGCGGCGATTACCGGTGCCCTATCGCTCTACCTGAACTTCATCAACCTGTTCACGCTGCTGTTGCAGCTGCTCGGTCAGCGCGACTGACCGCTTCGCTGAAGTGGAGTAATTCGAGCCCCGGCCTCACGGCCGGGGCTTTTTCTTTTGCGGAGAGTAAAATAATCTCCGCGCCATGCACACGCTCGACATCCGGCCCACTACCGCGGCCGACCTGCCCGCCATCACCGAAATCTACGAACACGCGGTCCGCTACGGCACCGCAACCTTCGAATTGATCCCGCCCGACCTCGCCGAGATGACCCGGCGCTACGGCGCGCTGATGGAAGGCGGCTTTCCCTATTTCACCGCCGTGCTCGAAGGCCGGGTGGTCGGATATGCCTATGCCGGGGCCTATCGGCCGCGGCCGGCCTATCGCTTCACCGTAGAAAATTCGGTCTATCTTCAACCGGCAACCCACCGCCGCGGGGTCGGCCTGCAATTGCTGCAACGGTTGATCGCCGAATGCGAAGCGCGCGGCTATCGCCAGATGATCGCGGTGATCGGCGATTCCGCCAACGCCGGATCGATCGGCGTCCACACCAAATGCGGATTTCAGATGATCGGGACCCACCCCGATGTCGGCTTCAAATTCGGCCGCTGGCTTGACACCGTAATGATGCAGCGCGCGCTGGGAGATGGCGGAACGACATTGCCGGCCTAAACGCATCCCGTAGCCCGGATCGACGTGAGCGCTACACCACCGCCAGCTTGCGGTCGATCACCAGCAGCACGCGATCGAGTTCATGGCCGCGGCGCAGGATCAGCCCGCTTGCCGAGATCACGCTGTAGATCCCCTGCTTGCGCGCCAGCCGCGGCTCTTTTTCGATGCGGTAGATAGGAACTTCCGAGGCGCGGCGGAACACCGAGAACACCGCGCGGTCCCTCAGAAAATCGATAGCGTAGTCGCGCCATTCGCCGTCGGCGACCATGCGCCCATACAGATTCAGAATACGATTGAGTTCGATACGATGGAACGTCACCACCGGCAGCTGACTCGCAGCGGCATTACGCGCCGCCGCGCGAGTTTCGCTTGGATCGGCTTCCTCCGACATTGAGCTCATGGGGCGCCTCCTGCATCTCCAGTATCTGTCATCTCAACGACATGATCGCGCCAACCGGGCGCGGCTGCAAGAGGCCTCCAACAGGCCTTTAATGGGTCTTCGGGGGCGAAATCAGCGTGCACCGGAACGTCCGCGCCCCTCGAAAATCGACGTCACGGGAACGTTAGCGGAATCATAATACCGCCCCACTTCCGCCAAGCGACCGCCCTTTCGGGTTGCGACAAACAAATCCTGCGTTGGCCCGGTCCTTTCAGCTCCGGATTCCTCAGCCCCCAGCCCCCCGGGGCAGTCGGGATCGGGCCTGTTCGCAGGATAGTTTATCCCCATACTGGGCCAACGGAAGTTGGTCCTTTTTCTTTTGCGGGGTGTGGGTTTCTCAGCCGTCATTCCGGGGCGCGCGTCAGCGCGAACCCGGAATCCAGAAGCCGCTTGTTGCCTGAATGAGATTCCGGGTTCGCGCTTCGCGCGCCCCGGAATGACAGGAAAAAATCTCAGTGCAGCGACCTGTACGCGGCCCCCAGCATCGCGCCGGGCTTTTCCCGGCTGCCGCCCTGGACGAACACCACCGCGGCATCGATGCCTTCGTGTGAAATATTTTCCAGCGGCACGGTCCAGCTGCCGGCCGAGCCATTCCAGTCGCCGACCTTGAGCAGATTGCGCACCACATTGTAGTAGGTGACCTTCTGCCCGCGATTCTCGCCCTTCCCGATCGAAATCGGCACTTCCTTCGTGACCGAACAGATCCAGACTTCGCCGAGTGAGGCGGCAGGGCCCTTGGTCGAGGCGGCGACCGAAACCGTCACCTGCTTGCCGGCCAGCGCGATCGATACCGGCACCGACATCACGCCCTCGGCCTTCGCGGTATCGCCGATCGCGCTGTCGATTTTGGCGCGATCGCTGCCGATCACCTGCGCCGATCCATTGACGATGACCTGCGGCGTGTAGACGTTGCGATCGCCGCGCGCTGCCGAATAGGCTTTCTGACGCGCGCTGAAGCGTGAATCAGCCAGCGTGTCCTTCCAGCCGAGATAATCCCAGTAGTCGATCGGCATGCTGAGCGCGATCACGTTCGGATCCCTGGCGAGATCACCGATGATCTTGTCGGCCGGCGGACATGACGAGCATCCCTGCGACGTGAACAGTTCGACCACCGCGCGCGGGTCGGCATGTGCGGGACGGATGATCGCGACAATGGCGCAGACGCCGAGCGCCCCCGACCATCGCGAGATAGAGTTATAGGCCATCAACACTGTCATACCAGAGAACCGCCGGGCATTCGCATCAAGGCCGTCAAGATTTGGCCGTTAAGATTTGTGGCTTAAACGCGCGAAAGCGGCCCTTCATAGGCCGCCTTCCCGTCACTCGCCACTCACTTAGCGGTGAGGCACCGATCACGATTACGCGGCCAGCTTGCGCAGCACGTAATGCAGGATGCCGCCGTTGCGATAATATTCGAGCTCGTCGAGGGTATCGATGCGGCACAGCAGCGAAACGCGCTGCAGCGAACCATCGCCGGAGACGATTTCCGCCGTCAGCTTCTGCCGCGGCTTGAGGTCGCCCTGTAGTCCGCGGATCGTGACCGTCTCGTCACCCTTCATGCCGATCGAGTTCCATGATGCGCCGTTCTCGAAGGTCAGCGGCAGCACTCCCATGCCGACCAGGTTGGAGCGGTGGATCCGCTCGAAGCTCTCGCAGATCACGGCGCGGACGCCGAGCAGCCGCGTTCCCTTCGCGGCCCAGTCGCGCGACGAGCCGTTGCCATATTCGGCGCCGGCGAAAACCACCAGCGGCACCTGCTCCGCCTGGTACTTCATCGCGGCGTCGTAGATCGACATCTGCTCGCCATCTGGCCAATGCTTGGTCAGGCCGCCTTCCGGAATGTTGCCGTCGGCGCCCTTCAGCATGAAATTCTTGATGCGGATGTTGGCGAAGGTGCCGCGCATCATGATCTCATGGTTGCCGCGCCGCGTGCCGTATTGATTGAAATCGGCCGGACGCACCTGGTGCTCGCTGAGATATTTGCCGGCGGGCGAGGTCAGCTTGATCGCGCCGGCCGGCGAGATGTGGTCGGTGGTGATCTTGTCGCCGAACATCGCCAGGATCCGCGCATCGACGACGTCGATGATCGGCTCCGGCTCCTTTTTCATGCCTTCGAAATAGGGCGGGTTCTGCACGTAGGTCGAACTCATGTTCCAGCGATAGGTCTCGCTCTCGACGGTCTTGATCTTGCGCCAGTTGGTGTCGCCCTTGAACACGTCGGCGTAGCGCTTCTTGAAGATCGCCGCGGTGACGTATTTCTTCAGGAGGGCGTTGATCTCCTTGGTGGTCGGCCAGATGTCCCGCAGGTACACCGGCTTGCCGTCCTTGCCGATGCCGATCGGCTCGACCGAGAGATCCTTGGTCACGGTGCCTGCCAGCGCATAGGCCACCACCAGCGGCGGCGAGGCGAGGTAATTGGCCTGCACGTCGGGGCTGACGCGACCCTCGAAATTGCGGTTACCCGACAGCACGGCAGCGGCAATGATGCCGTTGTCATTGATCGACTTCGAAATCTCTTCCGCCAGCGGACCGGAATTGCCAATGCAAGTGGTGCAGCCGAAGCCGATCAGGTTGAAGCCGACCTTGTCGAGAGCGAGTTGCAGGCCGGAATTGGAGAGATATTCCGCGACCACCTGGCTGCCCGGCGCCAGCGAAGTCTTCACCCAGGGCTTGGACGTGAGGCCCCTGGCGGCGGCGTTGCGCGCCAAGAGGCCGGCGCCGATCAGCACGCTCGGATTCGAGGTGTTGGTGCACGAGGTGATCGCCGCGATCACCACGTCGCCATGGCCGAGATCGAAATTGCGGTTTTCCACCGCATAGCGCTTCGAGGCCTCGATGGCCTTCTTGTATTCGCTGGCCATCGCCGCGGCAAAGCCGGCGGCGACCGCGGGCAGCGCGACGCGGCCCTCCGGTCGCTTCGGGCCGGCCATCGACGGCACCACGTCGGCGAGATCGAGCGTCAGGGTTTCGGTGAACACCGGATCGGGCGACTTGACGGTGCGGAACATGCCCTGCGCCTTGGCGTAGGCGGTCACCAGCGCGACGCGGTCAGCCTTACGGCCTGAGGTCTTGAGATAATCGATGGTCGCGGCATCGACCGGGAAGAAGCCGCAGGTCGCGCCATATTCCGGCGCCATGTTGCCGATGGTCGCCTTGTCGGCGACGGAGAGATGATCGAGACCGGGGCCGAAGAATTCGACGAACTTTCCGACCACGCCCTGCTTGCGCAGCATCTGGGTCACGGTCAGCACCAGGTCGGTGGCGGTGACGCCTTCCTTCAGCGCGCCCTTGAGCTTGAAGCCGATCACTTCCGGCAGCAGCATCGACTGCGGCTGGCCGAGCATCGCGGCTTCCGCCTCGATACCGCCGACGCCCCAGCCCAGCACTGCGAGGCCGTTGACCATGGTGGTGTGCGAATCGGTGCCGACCAGGGTGTCGGGATAGGCCACCTCGAAGGTGCCCTTCTTCTTGCCGACCGTCATCTTCTCCTTGCGGGTCCAGACCGTCTGCGCGAGATATTCCAGATTAACCTGATGGCAGATGCCGGTGCCGGGCGGCACCACCGAGAAGTTCGAAAACGCCTTCTGGCCCCATTTAAGGAATTCATAGCGTTCCTGGTTCTGCTTGTATTCCTCGACCACGTTCTTGCCGAACGCCTTGTTGTCGCCGAAGAAGTTCACGATCACGCTGTGGTCGATGACGAGATCGACCGGCACCAGCGGATTGATCTTCTCGGCGTCGCCGCCGAGCGCCTGCATGGCATTGCGCATCGCCGCGAGATCGACCACCGCCGGCACGCCGGTGAAATCCTGCATCAGCACCCGCGCCGGGCGGAACGAGATTTCATGCTCGAGCTTGCGCTTCTTCAACCATTTCGAGAACGCGACGATGTCCGCCTTCTTGACCGAGCGGTCGTCTTCATTGCGCAGCAGGTTTTCCAGCAGCACCTTCATGGAATAAGGAAGCCTGGAAATTCCCTTCAGACCGTTCTTCTCGGCGGCGGGCAGGCTGTAATAGACGTAGGTCTTGCCACCAACCTTGAGGGTCTTTTGGCATTTGAAACTGTCGAGCGAGGTCATGTGTGGCAATCCCGATTTCCAGTTATACCCGGCAAGGGTACGTAGAAGGGTATTCAGGCACCGCAGGAGAGGCTTGGCCTGGTGGCTTGCAGCGGCCGATTGTGTGCTGCATCAAGTTCCGGCTTATAGAATCTTTCTAGGAGCACCGCCACACCGGCAAGCGTGCTGCAGTGCTGCGGTACCCACAATTTCTGATGCGGTACCGATAGTTTCCAAAGGGCTTTGAAAGGCCAGAATGCGGCTCTCGGGAAGCAGCGTCAGATGTGTGCGGGGCGGCCGGGAGGTGTTTTCCGGCCTCGATTTCTCGGCGTCCGCGGGCGAGACGCTGGCCGTGACCGGCCGCAACGGTTCCGGCAAGACCTCGCTGCTGCGGTTGATCGCCGGCCTGCTGACGCCGGAGGGCGGATCGATCGGTCTCGAGGGCGGCGCCGGGGAACTGACCCTGCCCGAACAGGCCCACTTGCTCGGCCACCGCGACGCGCTCAAACCTGCCCTCAGCGTCACGGAAAATCTCGCCTTCTGGCGGGAATTTCTCGGCGGCGAGGCCTTCGATCTGGCGGAGTGCCTGGCCGCGGTGGGGCTCGACCATGCCGCTGCGCTGCCGGCGGCATTTCTGTCGGCCGGGCAGCGGCGGCGGCTCTCGATCGCCCGCCTGCTCGCCGCACGGCGGCCGATCTGGCTGCTGGACGAACCCACCAATGCGCTCGATACCTCCGGGCAGGCGATGTTCGCAGCGCTGATGGGCGATCATCTGGCCCGCGGCGGCCTCATCATCGCCGCGACCCATGCGCCGCTGGGAATCGCCGCGCGCGAGTTGCGGATCGGGGATGCCGCATGACGGCGCTGGCCGCCCTGATTCGACGGGACATCCGAATCGCGCTGCGGGTCGGCGGCGGCGCGCTGATCGGCGTCCTGTTCTTCCTCACCGTGGTGGTGCTGATGCCGTTCGCGGTCGGCCCCGACCTCGCATTGCTGACGCGGCTCGGTCCTGCGATTCTCTGGCTCGGCGCGCTGCTGGCCAGCCTGCTCACCCTCGACCGGCTGTTCATGGCCGACCATGAGGATGGCTCGCTCGACCTGATCGTGATGAGCCGCACGCCACTGGAACTGACCTGCGCGGCGAAGGCGCTGGCGCACTGGCTGGCCGCGGGAGTGCCACTGATTCTCGCCACCCCGGTGCTCGGCCTGCTCTTGAACCTCGATGCGACCGCAACGGCGGCGGTGGCGCTGACCCTGCTGGCGGGCACACCGGCGCTGACCTTCACCGGCATGATCGGCGCCGCGCTGGCGGTGACGCTGCATCGTGGCGGATTATTGCTGGCCGTGCTGGTGCTGCCGCTGTCGATCCCGGTGCTGATTTTCGGCGTCGCCGCCTCGCAGGCCGCGATATCAGGGCCGCTGGCGTTCGGAACGCCGTTTTCGATCCTGTGCGCGCTATCCCTCGTCAGCCTCGTGATCGGACCGTTCGCAGCCGCCGCAAGCCTGCGGCACGGACTGGATTGATACCGATCAACTCTCGCGGAGCCGAAATGAAACAAACGAAGTCAGATTGCCTGCCGCGAGTGCGGCGACTATCAGGGATGCCATGACGCTGATCGATCTCGCCAACCCGACCCGGTTCCTCAACCTGACCGCGCGGATCCTGCCGTGGCTTGCTGCCGCGACAGCCATCCTGCTGCTGGTCGGCCTCTACCAGGCCGCCATGGCGCCCGACGATTACCAGCAGGGCGCTACCGTCAAGATCATGTTCGTCCATGTGCCGAATGCCTGGCTCGCGATGTTCGTCTGGGGCGTGATGAGCGTTGCCGCCCTGGGCACGCTGGTGTGGCGGCATCCGCTGGCGGATGTCGCCGCCAAGGCCGCCGCTCCGATCGGCGCAGCCTTCACCTTTCTGGCCCTCGTCACGGGCTCGCTGTGGGGACGGCCGATGTGGGGCACCTACTGGGAATGGGATGCGCGGCTGACCTCGGTGCTGATCCTGTTCCTGATGTATCTCGGCCTGATCGCGCTGTGGCGCGCGGTGGAAGACCCGTCGCGCGCGGCGCGCGCCGCCGCGATCCTGACGCTGGTCGGCGCCCTCAATCTGCCGATCATCAAATTCTCGGTGGACTGGTGGAATACGCTGCACCAGCCGGCGTCGGTGCTGCGGATGGGCGGATCTTCGCTCGACCGCAGCTTCCTGATTCCGCTGCTAGTGATGGCGGTGGCGTTCTCACTGCTGTTCGTCACGCTGCATCTGGCGGCGATGCGCAACGAGATCCTGCGCCGCCGGGTACGCAGCTTGCAAATCATGCAGGCCGCGCAATCCAGCCAGCGTTCGGCGTGACCGCGATGCCGCTCGGTCCCCACGCTTCCTTCGTCGTGACCTCCTACGCGCTGGCAACGGCCGTGGTGCTGATCCTGATCGTCTGGATCGCGATCGATTATCGCCGCCAGAAGGCGCGGCTGCGCGAGCTCGAAGCCAGCGGCGTGATCAGGCGCTCCGGCCGCGGCGTGGCGGACAGCTGATGGCCGAGCCCCCAATCCCGGGCGCGCCGCCGCGCAGCCGGCGCTGGCTGGTGGCGCTGCCGCTGCTCGGCTTCATCGCCGTCGCCGGGCTGTTCCTGCTGCGGCTGCACGGCGGCGATCCTTCCAAAATCCCTTCCGCCCTGATCGGCCGCCCCGCGCCGCAAACCGCACTGCCGGCGCTGGAAAACCTCGTCAGCAACGCGGCCCAGGTACCCGGGCTCGATCCGGCCGTGTTCAAGGGCAAGGTCAGCGTCGTCAATGTCTGGGCGTCCTGGTGCGTACCCTGCCACGATGAGGCGCCGCTGTTAACCGAACTCGGCAAGGACAAGCGGCTGCAGCTCGTCGGCATCAACTACAAGGACGCGCCCGACAACGCCCGGCGCTTCCTCGGCCGCTACGGCAATCCGTTCGGCTTCGTCGGCGTCGACGCCAACGGCCGCGGCTCGATCGAGTGGGGCGTCTACGGCGTGCCCGAGACTTTCGTGGTCGGGCGCGCCGGCACGATTCTCTACAAGATGGTCGGCCCGGTGACGAAGGCGAATTTCGAGACCGTGCTCAAGGTTGAGATCGAGAAGGCGCTGAAAGCCGGAAGTTGATCTCTCAACGTCATTCCGGGGCGCGAACGAAGTGAGCGAACCCGGAATCCATAACCACGATCTGGAATATGGATTCCCAGATGTGCAATTGCACATCTGAGGCCTGCGCCAGGAGGCGCATCCCGGAATGACAAGCCCAAATAAATTTTCGCTTTTATCTGCCGTTCATTTGACGGCCATAGCGCCGCCACGAATTCGAAGCTAGCTTGATCGTGTTACTTAAACCGTCCTTGGAGGGGCACCCAGATGCGTCATTTCACGCTTGCTTCACTTGCTGCCACCGCGCTTACCCTCGGTCTGCTGACGGCGACGCCGTTGATGGCCCAGGCCACTCAACCGGCCGCCAAATCCGACAGCAAGATGGCTCCCGCGCCGAAGGCCCCGGCCGCTGAATCGAAGATGGCCCCGGCTCCCAAAGTCGAACTGCTCGACATCAATTCGGCCACCGCCGAACAGCTCGACGCGCTCCCGGGAATCGGCAAGGCCTATTCGGCCGCGATCATCAAGGGCCGCCCCTACAAGGGCAAGGACGATCTGGTTAACAAGAAGATCGTGCCCGAGAAGACCTATGACGGCATCAAGGACAAGATCATCGCCAAGCAGAAGAGCTGATCTTTCTTACCTCTCCCCGCTTGCGGGGAGAGGTCGAAGCCAAAGGCTTCGGGTGAGGGGGGACTCTCCGCGAGTCAGAATGCATGGAGACAGCCCCTCACCCCAACCCTCTCCCCGCAAGAGCGGGGCGAGGGAGCAGAACGGCGCGAGACCTCACCCCTTCGTGACATCACCCGCTTCGGCTTCGCTCGCTTCCAGCGATGCCGGCTCCAAATGATAGCGCTTGATCAGCGGCATTTGCGTGAGCGCAAAACCCATCGTCAGCGGAAGCACGCCGAACGCCTTGAACGCGACCCAGAAATCCGTGCTCTGGGTGCGCCAGATAATTTCGTTCAGGATCGCCATCGCGAAGAAGAACACCGCCCAGCGTATCGTGAGGATGCGCCAGCCGTGCGGCGTGAGGTTGAACATCTGGTCGAACATGACGGCGATGAAGGAGCGGCCGAACAGCAGCCCGCCACCGAGGATCGCCGCGAACAGACCGTAGATGATGGTCGGCTTGACCTTGATGAAGGTCTCGTCATGCAGCACCAGCGTCAACGTTCCGAACACGATGACGATGACGCCGGTCACCAGCGCCATCATCGGTACGTGCCGCGTCACCACATAGGACGCGACGATCGCCACCACGATGGCCACCATGAACGCGCCGGTGGCGACGAACAGGTTGAACTTGGCGTTGGCGACGAAGAAAACCATCAGCGGCCCGAGTTCGGTCGCAAGCTTGAACAGCGGATGCGGCGTGGTCTTGTCCATGGTTCGGTCCATCAAATCCAATTTGCCACCATCCTTCGAGACGCATCGCTTCGCGATGCTCCTCAGAGGGTGTGAATCTTTTGGCGCCGTTCGCCACGCAAGTCTAGCGGAAACCTGGTGCAATGTGATTCCCTGCGATTAATGGATTCGCGGGAGGCAGAGATGGCGAGCGATCGTCTGTTTGGGGAACTGCCGGAGCAGGGCAAGCCGCCTGCGGCTGCGACGCCGTCCGGAGCGCCGCGCCTGCGTGAACCGCAACGCACCCAGATCGAGCTGCGGGCGGTGGATATCGAGAGCCTGATCGGAGAAGACCATCCGGTGCGGGTGATCTGGTTCTATGTCGAAGGGCTTGATCTGGGTGAACTGGAGAACCGGATCAAGGCCCGGGGCGACCGGCCCGGTCACCCTGCGACATCGCCGCGGCTTCTGCTGGCGCTGTGGCTCTATGCCACCAGCGAGGGCGTCGGCAGTGCGCGCGCTTTGGCGCGGCTGAGCGAGAACCACGACGCCTATCGCTGGCTGTGTGGCGGCGTGTCGGTGAACTATCACACGCTGGCGGACTTCCGGGTGGGCTGTGCCGATCTGCTCGACCGGCTGCTTGGCGAGCATTTGGCGGCGCTGTCGAAGGCCGGCCTGGTCAATCTGGAGACGCTGGCGCAGGACGGCGTGCGGGTGCGGGCCAGCGCGGGGGCGGCCTCGTTCCGGCGCGAGGCGACGCTCGACCGGCACCTGGCATTGGCTGAGGCGGTGGTGGAAGATCTCAAGCGCGAGGTCGATGCGCATTCGGATGCCAGCAATCAACGCATCCAGGCGGCCAGGGAACGGGCCGCGCGCGAGCGCAGCGAGCGCGTGCAAAAGGCGCAGACGGCGCTCGCCGAGATCAAGCGGCAGCGCCAAGAGCGCGAAGCAAAGCGTGGCAACGGCAAGAAGCCGAGGGAGCCGAGGGCCTCCACGACGGACGCCGATGCACGGGTAATGAAGATGGCCGACGGCGGCTTCCGCCCGGGCTACAACGTGCAGGTGACGAGTGCGGCCGGCGAGCAGATCGTCGTTGACGTCGAGGTATCCAACAACGGGTCCGATCGCGGCCTGATGCGGCCGATGCTGGAGCGGCTGCGCACGCGCCGTGGCGGCCTGCCCAAACGCCATCTCGCCGATGGCGGTTATGGCAGCGCAGAGGATATCGACTGGGCCCATGCCGAGGGCGTGGAAGTGTATTGTCCGCCCACCCAATCCAAGCATGGCACCGACCCGTATTTACCCAGGCGTGGCGACCACCCGGGGGTGTTGGCCTGGCGCGCCCGAATGGCGAGCGAATCCGGCAAGGCCACGTACAAGCCCCGCTCGATATGCGAATGCATCCATGCCCGCTGGCGCAACTGGGGCCTTCGGCAGTTGCCCGTGCGCGGTATCGACAAGGTCCGCGCCGTCGCGCTCTGGTACGCGCTCACCAACAACATCCTGCAAGGCAACCGCCTCGTCAGGGCGTGAATGAGAGGTCGTCGAACAACAAATGAGGCGTCCTCGACAAATCG
>JBKJUA010000446.1:0-17898 GCA_046590305.1 Bradyrhizobium sp. | reverse complement strand
ATGCCGCGCATGACCAGCGCGCCGCCGCCCTCGCTGCCGGCGCTCAGGCGGCGGGCGAGGTCTTTTGCGGACACCGCGATGACGGCGATGGTGGCGACCGTGATGGCGGTGCCGAGGCCCATGACGAAGGTCGCGGCGATGCCGGCCCAGAACAGACCCTGCGCCAGCGAGAACACCAGCACGAGGATGGCGCCTGAGCAGGGGCGGATGCCGACGGCCAGGATCGCGCCAAAACCGCGCATCCAGCCGCCGGGGCCGGCGAGCTCGCTCGGGGCCGGACCATGGGAGTGGCCGCAATGCTCGTCATGGACGTGGTGGGGGTCGTGATGATGATGGTGGTGCCCGTGATCATGATGATCGTGGGCATGGCCGTGGTCGTGATGATGCGCGGCGCCCGCGATCGCAGGTACCGGCGCGCGGGTCTGCAGCGCGCGCATAAATCCGCCGCCCTTGGTCCAGACCAGCCGGGCGCCGAATGCCGCGATCAACGCATAGCTGGCGATCTCGATGGCCCTTTCAGCACTGCACATGGTTTTGGCGGTGGCGTTGAGCAGCCAGGCGCAAATCCCGACGATCAGGACGGCGACCAGCGACTGCATCAGCGCCGAGGCGAACGACAGCACGATGCCGCGCCGCGCCGTCTCCTGGTTGGCGACCAAATAGGACGAGATCACCGCCTTGCCGTGGCCGGGACCTGCGGCGTGGAAGATGCCGTAGGCAAAGGAGATCGCCAGCAGCGTCCACACCGCCGAGCCGTCCGACCTGGCGGCGCGGATGGTCGCGGACATCTCGCGGTAGAATTCCGATTGCTTGGCGAGAATCCACCCGACGATGCCGCCGGCCTGCGGTTCGGGGGCACGCTTCGGGGCGCCGAACGGCGTCTGCGCCAACACCACATGCACCAGCCCATCTAGCAACATCACGCCGGCCACCGCCACGGCGCAGATCAGGAGGCCGCGCGCGAGCCTCGGGCCGGGCTCCGGGATCACGGGCACTGCACCGTGATCTTGTTGGCGAACATCGCGCCGTAGTTCGAGTTATCGCCGCTGGCGAAATTGTCCTCGGTGAGCTTCTGCGCGGTGGCGGTGCCGTCGTTGGGCCGCTGGAATTTCATCTGGCAGGCGGCGGGCGCGCCGACCAGCTTGATGGGGTCCTTGTCGTCGAATTTGAAGTCGATGAAGAACGCCGGATCGAACACTTCCAGCGCCAGCGCCTTCGGCTTCACCGGCACCTTCAGCGGCAGCGTGAAATGCAGCGTCAGGGCGCCATCCTTGTGCTCCAGAAAATAGTCGACCGGCTCGAGAAATTTCTCCTTCTTGCCGTCGGCCCTGGCGAAGGTGAAGAAGTCGAACTCCTTCAGCGATTCGACGTTGGTCTGGGCCAGCGGCGCCAGCTCCTCGCGGCTGTAGACGCCCTTGACCTTGGTCTCGATGCCCTGCAGCGCGTAGGTCGAGAACATGTCGTCGAACGTCCAGGCGTGGCGCACGCCCGACATCGAGCCGTCGGGGGCATAGATCACCTGGCTGGAAGCAGTGATCCAGACATGCGGATGGGCCTGCGCCGACGTGGCGCCGAAGGCGAGTACGACGGCCAGCAACAGGCCCGGCAAACTTCTTTTCACTTTCTTCACCTCAAGCCGCCTTTGGTTCTTCAAGCAGGCCACGGCGGCGCAGCAGCGCGTCGGGCTCCGGCTCGCGGCCGCGGAACGCGATATAGGCATCTTCCGGATCGCGCGAGCCGCCGGAGGAATAGATGTCGTCATGCAGCCGTTTTGCGACCTTGGCATCGAAGATGTCGCCAGCTTCCTCGAAGGCGCCGAACGCGTCGGCGTCCATCACCTCGGACCACATGTAGCTGTAATAGCCCGAGGCATAATGATCGCCGGAAAAGATATGGCCGAACTGGGTCGGCCGGTGCCGCAGCGAGATTTCCGCGGGCATCCCGATTTTGTCCAGTTCGGCGCGTTCGAACGCCCGCACGTCCGATATCGCCTGTGCGGGCTGGGTGTGGAATTCGAGGTCGATCAGCGCCGAGGAGACAAACTCCACGGTGGCAAAACCCTGGTTGAATTTGCGCGCGGCGATGAAGCGCTTCAACAGATCGTCCGGCAGCGGCTCGCCGGTCTGGTAGTGACGGGCAAATTGCCTGAGTACCTGCGGCTGCTCCTGCCAGTGCTCGTAGAGCTGCGAGGGCAACTCGACGAAGTCGGTGAATACGGACGTGCCCGACAGCGAGGGGTAGGTCACATCCGACAACATGCCGTGCAAGGCGTGGCCGAACTCGTGGAACAGGGTGCGGGCGTCGTCCGGCGACAGCAGCGACGGCTGGCCGTCGGCGCCCCTGGAGAAATTGCAGACATTGAGAATCAGCGGCGCAACCTCGCCGTCGAGCTTCTGCTGGTCGCGCAGCGAGGTCATCCAGGCGCCGGAACGCTTCGACGGCCGGGCGAAGTAGTCGCCATAGAACAGCGCCTTGTGCTTGCCCGCGGCGTCCTTGACCTCCCAGACCCGGACGTCCGGGTGCCAGGCCGGGATATCCTTGCGCTCGGTGAAGGAGAGGCCGAACAGCCGGCTGGCGCAGTCAAAGGAAGCGTCGATCATGTGGTCGAGCGAGAGATAGGGCTTGATGGCAGCGTCGTCGAAATTGGCCCTGATCTGCCGCAGCTTCTCGGCGTAGTAGCGCCAGTCCCACGGCGCCAGCGCGAAATTGCCGCCTTCTTCGGCCACCAGCGCCTGCAGGGCATCGCGGTCGGCGAGTACCCGGGCACGGGCCGGCTTCCATACCCGCTCCAGCAGGCCGCGCACCGCCTCGGGTGTCTTGGCCATCGAGTCCTCCAGCCGGTAGGCGGCGAACGTCGGGAAGCCCAGCAGCCGGGCGGTCTCCTCGCGCAGCTTCAGGATCTCGAGGATGGTTTCGTTGTTGTCGTTGGCGTTGCCATTGTCGCCGCGCGCGGTGAAAGCCTTGAACACCTTTTCGCGCAAATCGCGGCGGGTGGAACTCTTCAGGAACGGCTCCACGAAGGAGCGCGACAATGTCATGACCGCCTTGCCGGCCATGCCGCGCTCCCCGGCCGCGGCCCTGGCGGCCGCGACAAAGCCGTCAGCAAGGCCGTCACGATCGGCCTCGCCTAGTTCCATGAACCAGTCCTGCTCGTCGCCGAGCAGATGATGGCTGAAGGCGGTGCCGAGATGGGCCAGCCGCTCGTTGATCTCGGCCATCCGCTTCTTGGCGGATTGGTCGAGCCCGGCGCCGGCGCGGTGGAAGCGGGTATAGGTGCGCTCCAGCAGCCGCAGCTGCTCACCCGATAGATCGAGATTGGCGCGGTTGTCGTGCAACAGCGCGATGCGGCCGAACAGCACCGCGTTCATCATGATCGGATTCCAGTGCCGCGCCATCCGCAGCGAAACTTCCTTGTCGATCTCCAGCAGTTCGGGGTTGGAGTGCGCCGACACCAGGTCGTAGAACACCGCGGCCACCCGGGAGAGCAGCTTGCCGGAGCGCTCCAGCGCCGTGATGGTGTTGGCGAAATCGGGCGCGGCGGGATCATGCTCGATCGCGACGATCTCGGCGGCGTGATCGGCGAAGGCCTGCTCGAAGGCCGGCAGGAAGTGTTCCGGCGCGATCTCGGGGAATGGCGGGGTCTCAAACGGCGTCTGCCAGGCCTTCAGGAGCGGGTTTGCCTGGGCCTGCGCAGCGGCCGCCATTTCCGAGCTTTCCGACATCTAGATTTCCCGTTTTGGTCGCGAATGAATCGAGCGATCTATATCACGCGATGGGGCTTTTTTGGGCCCTTTTGCGCTTGATAGCAGGGGCCTTTTGATAGAGATTGCGCCCGCAACAGGACCTTGGCCCCATGAACGCGCAGCCCTCCCCGACCGCTCCCCGCCGGATCATCTGGCAAAGCGTCGTCACCGTCATCAGCGCCGCGATCCTGATCGGCGCCGAGGTGTTCGGCGCCGCTTTCGCCGGCGGCTGGGCGCTCGGGATCCTGCTGGGGCTCGACAATACCAACTCGCACATCCTGCAGGCGGTGCTGTTCGCGATCGGCGTCCTGATCATGGTGGCGTTCGTCCGCAACGCCCAGCGCATCGAGCCGTTCACGCGCCGCGGCTGAAGTCAGCGCTCGAGAAGCCGCGCTACGGACCGTGAAAATACCTGCGCAGCCCTCGCACTCCCTTCAGAAAACTTAACGTCTGTTCACCTTTGGCGCTGCGCGCGTGCGCCGAGGCAACACTGCAAGCAGATGTTAGGTAAATTTGTCCCCAGCCTAAAAAAACTATTGCGAAGCAGAGTCAAAACACCTATTTGCACTCTTGCCCAATTTCGCACGTGCCTGTGGTCGTGTGTCAGTCGGTAGGTATCCGGACAAGAGGCCGGACAGCCGCCAAGGGACGAAGAACCGAGGGTCGCTCAGGTCATCTGACCTGAGAGTCCAGCATCTCTCTCAAGAGATGCCGTTGAAGGTCTCTTCGATCCTTGCAACCGTGACTGGCAGCCGGAGGCGAACCGGCGCACCTCGTTCTCAACGGGGGACGCGACTTAAAGCAACGACGGATCGGGCTTTTTTGGTCTCTGCCGGCTTTCCATCAGCCGGCGCGAATACCGAAGAGGCTTGTCCTTCATTGCCAGGTGTGCGGGCGGGATCCTTCCCAACCAATCCACGGCAGCACAGTTCGGTCTGAGTTTTTGGCTGCGTCGCGCCTCCATCGCGCAACGTGGCCGGAGCGCTCTGATCCGAGATCTTTTTTTTGAACGTGTCTCCGTCGCTGGGACCGTTTGGAGGGTGCTACCATGACTGAACGTATCCAGGAATTCCTGCGCAGCCGCCGTAAAGAGGGCCAGGACGTCGAGCCGTGCCTCGTCGTCGACCTTGAGGTGGTGCGCGACAATTATCAGACCTTCGCCAAGGCGCTGCCCGACAGCCGCGTGTTCTATGCTGTCAAGGCCAACCCGGCGCCGGAAGTGCTGTCGCTGCTGGCCTCGATGGGCTCGTGCTTCGACTGCGCATCGGTGCAGGAGATCCAGATGGCGCTGGACGCGGGGGCGACCCCGGAGCGTGTCTCCTTTGGCAACACGATCAAGAAGGAGCGCGACATCGCGCGTGCCTTCGCGCTCGGCATTCGCCTGTTCTCGGTCGACTGCACCGCCGAGGTCGAGAAGATCGCCCGCGCCGCCCCCGGCGCCAAGGTGTTCTGCCGCATCCTCTATGACTGCGCCGGCGCCGAATGGCCGCTGTCGCGCAAGTTCGGCTGCGATCCGGAAATGGCGGTCGACGTGCTCGACCTCGCCAAGCGCCTTGGCCTGGAGCCCTATGGCATCTCGTTCCATGTCGGCTCGCAGCAGCGCAAGGTGAAGGCGTGGGACCGCGCGCTGTCGATGGCGTCGTCGGTGTTCCGCGACTGCGCGGAGCGTGGCATCAACCTGTCGATGGTCAACATGGGCGGCGGATTCCCGACCAAGTACCTGAAGGAAGTTCCGGCGGTCGTGCAGTACGGCCGGTCGATCTTCCGTGCGCTGCGCAAGCATTTCGGCAACGCGATCCCGGAGACCATCATCGAGCCGGGCCGCGGCATGGTCGGTAATGCCGGCATCATCGAGACCGAAGTCGTTCTGATCTCCAAGAAGAGCGACGAGGACGAGGTGCGCTGGGTGTATCTCGACATCGGCAAGTTCGGCGGTCTCGCCGAGACGATGGACGAGTCGATCCGCTACGCCATCAAGACGCCGCATGACGGCGCCGAGATGACGCCGTGCGTGCTCGCGGGTCCGACCTGCGATTCCGCCGACGTGATGTACGAGAAGCTGCCGTACCCGCTTCCGGTGACGCTCGAGATCGGCGACAAGCTGCTGATCGAAGGCACCGGCGCGTATACGTCGACCTACTCGTCGGTGGCGTTCAACGGCTTCCCGCCGCTGCGGACGTATCACATCTGAGGCGATAGCGAGGCGCTCCACTTCACCTCTCCCGCTTGCGGGGGAGGTCGGCGCGAAGCGCCGGGTGGGGGAATTCTCTCCGCTGGCTCCGTGCCCGCTGTGAGACCCCCACCCCGGCCCTCCCCCGCAAGCGGGAGAGGGAGCGAGAGAATCGGGAGCCGGTGCGCCGGCTCCCTCCCCTCCATCTGCCGGTTTGAAGACAAAGCGCCGCGGACTTGACGTCCGCCGGACGCGGGGACTGACGTGCCATGCCTGCTTTGCGGAAACCCTCTGTTGCCCTCATTTCCGATGCCGCCCCGTTCGCGATCCGTGCGGAGCGTGCCTCTGATATCGTTGCGCGCGAAGCGCTGCTGGATGCCTGCTTTGGCGCAAACCGCCATACGCGCACCTGCCAGCGCCTGCGCGACGGACGCGCGCCCGCCGAAGGCCTCGCCTTCTCGGTGGTGCGTCAGGGCCGACTGGTCGGGACCGTGCGGTTGTGGCACGTCAGCGCCGGGGGCAAGCCCGCGCTGGTGCTCGGCCCGCTCGCGGTCGACGCGTCCTGCCGCGAACTCGGCATCGGCGCGGCGCTTATGACCCACGCGCTGGCGGCGGCGAAGGCGCGCGGCCATGGCGCCGTGATCCTGCTCGGCGACGCGACGTACTATGCCCGCTTCGGTTTCTCGGCGCTCGGGACCGGCGAGCTGTCGCTGCCCGGCCCTTTCGAACGCGACAGGCTGCTGGGCATTGAACTGCGCGACGGCGCGCTGGATGGCGCCTGGGGCATGATCGCACCCTCGGGCGAGGCCGCGCCGCAAACCAGGCTGCGACCGGCCGGAAAAGCCCGTAGACTGGCCACCCACGCCGCTTGAGCCGACGCTAAATCCTCACGGAGGTGCATGACATGTCTCGCCGCCTGATTTCCAGCGGCTCACCGTTCGAGAAGGCCGCCGGCTACAGCCGCGCCGTGCTTGACGGCGAGTTCGCCTTCGTCGCCGGCACCACCGGCTACGACTACGCCACCATGACCATGCCGGCCGATATCACGAGCCAGGCACGCAATTGCTTTGGGACGATCGAGGCCGCCCTCGCGGAAGGCGGCTTTGCGATGACCGACATCGTGCGGGCAACCTATTACATCACCAACGCCGCGGACGCCGAGGCCCTGATCGCGGTCTGCGGCGAAGTCCTCGGCAATATCCGTCCCGCCTCGACGCTGCTCGTCGTCGCCGGGCTCTACAAGCCCGAGATGAAGGTCGAGATCGAAGTCACCGCGAAACTGCGTTCCGGTTGATCCCGGCGCGTCACGCGGCCGAATATCACGGGCTCGCCGGTTGACTTTGCCGGCAGCGTACCTAGGTAGAAGTGAATCATGATGAGCCTGCATTGCAAACGCATGTTGCTGCGCGTCGGTCACCTTCACGCAGCAAGGTAGCCCGGACGGATATAAGTGAACCGTCCGGGTTCGATTGCCTGCGATTAAAAACCCCTACATCTCCTCTCCAGAAGTATTGATCGCGTGATGCCGTCGGCATGCCGCGTCCGAATGACTGTGAAAAACATGATCAACCCAGCCCGAACCCAGCTTCCGCCGATCCGTATCCGGCAGGCCGACTTTGAACGGCTCGCCCAGCTGGCCGAAGCCGCCGCCGCGACGGCGCCGGCCACGGCCGAATTCCTGGCTGATGAAATCGAACGCGCGACGCTGGTTCCCGATACGGCGCCGCTGTCCGGCATCGTCGGCATGGACTCCGAAGTGATCTTCCGGGACGACGCCACCGGCCTGCAAAAGCAGGTCACACTGGTGTATCCGAAATCTGCTGACATCGAGTCCGGCCGCATCTCGGTGCTGACCCCGATCGGCGCCGCGTTGATCGGCCTGTCCCCCGGACAATCCATCAGCTTCGCCACGCCCTCGGGCGAACTGAAATCCCTTACCGTCCTGGAAGTTCGCCAACCGAATTGACCGCCTGACAATCATCGGCAAGATGCAACCGCCATTGCCGGGCGATTGCCTGATCCGCCGCCAATTCTCATCTGATCGCGCCGACCTCGCGCGTTCCCCATCGTCCCTCGGAGTCGAAGCCAATGTCCTCGCTCATCCACGCGAAAATTTCCGGTCCCATCGTCATGATCGGGTTCGGCTCGATCGGCAAAGGCACGCTGCCGCTGATCGAACGGCATCTCGATTACGACAAGTCCCGCATTACCGTGATCGATCCCAAGGACGAGGGTCGCAAGGCGCACTGCGAAAAACACAATGTACGCTTTATTCAGAAGGGCGTGACCAAGGACAATTATCGCGAATTGCTGACCCCGTTGCTCACGGAAGGCGGCGGCCAGGGTTTTTGCGTCAATCTCTCGGTCGATACCGGCTCCACCGACATCATGGAGCTCTGCAACGAACTTGGCGCTCTCTATATCGACACCGTCAATGAGCCCTGGCTCGGCTTCTATTTCGATTCGTCGAAGGGCCCGGAAGCGCGCTCCAACTACGCCCTTCGCGAAGCGACGCTGGCCGCCAAGGCGGCACGACCCGCGGGCTCGACAACCGCAGTCTCCTGCTGTGGCGCCAATCCAGGCATGGTGTCTTTTTTCGTCAAGCAGGCGCTGCTCAATGTCGCCGCCGATCTGAAACTCAATGCCCCAAAGCCGAAGACCAAAGCCGAATGGGCGGACTTGATGCGGCAGGCTGGTATCAAGGGCATCCACATCGCTGAACGTGACACACAGCGCTCCAGGTCGCCGAAGGAGCCGGACGTCTTCGTCAACACCTGGTCGGTGGAAGGATTCCTGTCGGAAGGCGTGCAGCCGTCCGAACTTGGTTGGGGCACTCATGAAAAATGGATGCCCGAGAATGCGCGGACCCACGACGCTGGCTGCGGCGCCGCCATCTACCTGATGCAGCCCGGCGCCAACACGCGCGTGCGCACCTGGTGCCCGACCCGCGGCGCGCAGTATGGTTTCCTTGTCACCCACAACGAGTCGATCTCGATCGCCGATTACTTCACCGTGCGGGACGCATCGGGCACGGCGGTCTATCGGCCGACCTGCCACTATGCCTATCATCCGGCCGACGATGCCGTGCTGTCGCTGCATGAAATGTTCGGCCGCGCAGCGAAGATGCAGGAAAAGCACCACATCCTCGATGAAAACGAGATCGTCGATGGCATCGACGAGCTCGGCGTGCTGCTGTTCGGCCATGACAACAATGCCTACTGGTACGGCTCGCAGCTCTCCATCGAAGAGACCCGCAAACTCGCGCCATATCAGAACGCCACCGGCCTGCAAGTGACCTCCGCCGTGCTCGGCGGCATGGTGTGGGCGCTGGAAAACCCAAACGAAGGCATCGTCGAAGCCGACGAGATGGACTTTGATCGTCTGTTGGAAATCCAGATGCCGTATCTCGGTCCGGTGAAGGGTTTTTACACCGACTGGACGCCGCTCGCCGACCGGCCGGGACTGTTCCCCGAGGATATCGACACGTCGGATCCGTGGCAGTTCAGGAACGTGCTGGTTAGGTGAGGCTGCGGCGGATATGACCTGTCATAACCAGGCGTTAACGATGACGTGGCATGCTGAGGGGTCTTTTTTGCGAGGCTTGGAGCCGTCGCCGCAACTCCGTTGCGCCCGAAGGCTCCTTCAGGGGAGCGCTGACCATGCGCGCCATCATCGCTATCGTCCTGGCCGCGACGACCCTGGCTGCCTGCTCGCCTGACACTGATGTGACCGGCTCGATCGGGAGCTGCGCCAACAGGCTTTTTAGCCCGTACAACCCCAGGGACATGAAGCAGTGCGTGGCCGCCTGCATCTCCTGCGATCGCGGCGTGACCACCACCTGCTCCACATCCTGCACGCTCAGGGGCGCGCGCTGACCGGCGGCGTGAGGCGGCTGACGTGTGAAAGCGGTTAGCGGTCCTTTATGGGCGGTGCGATCTTTTCGGCGGGAGCGGGCGGCAAGGCCGGCTGCGCGCCGGCCTTCTGCGCCTCGGCGTCGGGCCGCGCGGGCTCAGGCGGTACGGCGGTCGGCCGCGCGCCGGTCGTCGTCGGCTCGGAAGGGGCTGACGGCTTGTTTTCGGCGCCCGGCGTCGATTGCAGCGGCTGCGTCGCCTGCGCCATCTGCGGATGCGGATTGCCGGCGCTGAGCTTTGCCAGCGAAAGACCGGTCATCCCGAGCCCGGCCACCACCATGGCGCCCGCCAGCAACACATCCATCCTGTAGGCGCGTTTCCTGTCGTCCGGAGGCATTGGGTTCACCGTTGTTTCACCGCGAATTGGTTCGCGAGGGTCAACGTTTGACCGGCGGCAGGGTTCCACAGCGGTTAACGCCGGGCACCGCCACGATGCTGGCTGGAGGGCGAATCCACGCATCGTTCACGCATAGTACACAGCGCTAAAGCGCCAGCAGCCCCGCTTCGCCATCCTCCGCGGCGAACGCAAGCTGCGTGCCCTTGCCGTTCCAGGCCAGGCCTACGACCTGCGCGCCGCCGTTCTTGCGCACCAAAATCTCGGCGCCGTCATTGAGCCGCACCATCAGCACGGTGCCGTCGCTGTAGCCGGCCGCCAGGATATCCTGCTTCGGATGGCAGGCGACCGCGGAGACCCGCGCCTTCAGCGGCGCCAGCATCGCGGGCTCCTTGCCCATCGGGCCGTCCTTGCTGCCGAACGGCCAGATGATCACGGTGTCCGCGCCGGATGTCGCCAGGCCCTTGCCGCCGGCGCTCCATGACAGCGACCGCACGCGGCCGGGATAGCCGGTCATGCGCATGTGCCTGGTATCGGCGAGCCGCCAGCCATGCAGCGCGGGCTCGTGCATCGCGGTGACCAAAAACTTGTTGTCGGGGCTGAACATGACGCCGAGATGCGAGCCGGCCCATTCCAGCACTTCCGCATTGGCGGCCATGTTGGGAAACCACAGCGTCACGCCGTTGTAATGCGCGATCGCGAGCCGAAGCCCCTTCGGCGCGAACGCCAGGCCGCCGACGGTCGACGGCACCTCAAACGATTTTTCCTCGCTTTTGCGGCCGCGGACATAAGCGGTCTTGCCTGCCGACCAAGCGATGGCGCCGTCAAGATGAACAGCGACATTGTCGATCCAGCGCCGTTTGGCGTCGGTCGCGATCAGCGTGACCTCGCCCTTCTTGTCGAGCGCAACGACCTTGCCGTCGTCGCCGCCCATCACGATGCGGGCGCCGTCGGTCGCGGCGCAGAGAATGCCGCCGCTGTGGACCGGAGCGAGCGCTATCTCGCCGTCGGCGCTTACCAGCGCCACGCTTTCCTCGGCACCAATGAAGGCTGCGATGTCGCCGAGAAAATGCACCGAGGTGACGGGCATGCCGATCGCGAGCGGGCGCACGCGGTCGGTGACCGAGACGATGGAGGCGGCATTCTGGCCGGGATCGAACTCTTTCATCACGTGGTGATACAGCCTTCGAAGCCGTCACGGATCATCTGCTCGGGAAGTTCCCGGCCGATGAAGACGAGGCGGCTTTCGCGCGCTTCGCCCTTCTTCCAGGCGCGCTGGTGGTCACCCTCCAGCATCATGTGGACGCCCTGAAACACGTAGCGGTCGTCATCGTCGGTGAAGGCGAGAATGCCCTTCGAGCGCAGAATCTTCTGGCCCTCGCTGGCGACCAGGTTCTGCAGCCACGGCATGAATTTAGTCGCATCGAGCGGCTTGTCGGTGCGCAGCGACAACGATTGCATATCTTCGTCGTGATAGTGCTTCAGGCCACCATGGCTGTGGCCATGATCGTGAGCATGATCGTGTCCGTGATGATGATGGTCGTGACCATCACCGGCATCGAGAAATTCCGGCTCGATCTCGAGGATGCGGTCGAGATCGAATGCGCCGCGCTCCAGCACGTCCGACAGCGCCACCTGGCAGCGCTCGGTGCGGTGCAGATTGGCGTAGGGGTTGATGGCGCGGATCCGGGCCTCGACCTCGGCCAGTTCCGCCTTGGAGACGAGATCGGTCTTGTTCAGCACGATGACGTCGGCGAAAGCGATCTGGTTCTTGGCCTCGGGCGCATCCTTGAGCCGGTCGTTCAGCCATTTGGCATCGGCCACCGTCACCACGGCGTCGAGCCGGGCGTGCTTCTGCACGTCCTCGTCGACGAAGAAGGTCTGCGCCACCGGCGCCGGATCCGCCAAACCGGTCGTCTCGACGATGATGGCGTCGAATTTGCCCTTGCGCTTCATCAGGCCGTCGAGGATGCGAACGAGATCGCCGCGCACGGTGCAGCAGACGCAGCCATTGTTCATCTCGAACACTTCTTCGTCGGCGCCGATGATCAGGTCGTTGTCGATGCCGATCTCGCCGAATTCGTTGACGATGACGGCGTACTTCTTGCCGTGGTTTTCCGAAAGGATGCGGTTGAGCAGGGTGGTCTTGCCGGCGCCGAGATAGCCCGTCAGCACGGTCACGGGAATTTTTTGGGACGAAGGTTCAGCCATAATCACTCCGGAAGGGCGGTATTTCGCGCTGCTAAGGCCGGCGGCAGGGAGGGCCCCTGCCCTAATTGGCGAGCGCGCTGGTCAAGGCCTTTATATTGTGCCTGACCATATCAATGTAAGTGGGGGCATCGCCCTTTTCGCCCGTCAAACTGTCGGAATACAGCGTTCCGCCGACCCTGGCGCCGGTCTCGGCCGCTATCCGCCGGATCAGCCGGCTATCGCTGATATTTTCGAGGAAAACCGCCGGGATTTTCTGGGTCCTGATCTGGGTGATAATGCGGGCTATATCGCGCGCGCTGGCCTCGGATTCGGTGGAAACGCCCAGCGGCGCCACGAATTCGATGCCATAGGCTGACGCCAGATAGCCGAACGCATCATGGGTCGAGATCACCTTGCGGCGGTCTTGCGGGATCTGCGCCACCGCCGCCTGCATTTCGCGGTCGAGCGCATCGAGCTTTTCCAGATAGGTTTGCGCGTTGGCGCGATAGGTCTCGGCTCCGGCGGGGTCAGCGGCGGCCAGCGCGTCGCGGATGTTGGTCACATATATTTTCGCATTGGCGGCCGATTGCCAGGCGTGCGGATCGGCGTGGGAGCCGAGCTTGCGCGGCGCGATGCCCGTGGTCGCAGTGGCGATGGTTGGCTTCTTGCCGGAAGATTTTACCAGCCGCGACAGCCAGCCTTCGAAGTCGAGACCGTTGACGATGACGAGTTTTGCGTCGGCAATCTTCTTCGCGTCAGCCGGCGTCGGCGTATAGACGTGCGCGTCGCCATCGGGGCCTACCAGCGTCGTGACGCTGACCCGGTCGCCGCCGACATTGCGCACGAAGTCGCCGAGGATTGAAAAGCTCGCGACCACGTTGAGGCGATCCTGCGCGTGGGCGGGACTTACTGCCGTGATCAGCACGAGATAGCCGAGCCAGAATAGTCGTCGCATGGATTTACGCCTCCAGATGCCGGCGGGGGAACATCTGCCGGAACAGCCCGCTGACGGTGCCGAACAAGACCGAGCCGACATACAGCACCGCCGCCACCAGGATGATCGCGGGGCCCGACGGCACCTTGGTCTGGAACGACAGCACCAGCCCCGCATAGCCCGACACGATCGCGCTCGCGACCGCGATGCAGATCATGCCGGTGATATCGCGCGACCAGAACCGGGCGATGCCGGCGGGCAGGATCATCAGCCCGACCGCGAGCAGCGTGCCGAGCGCGTGAAAGCCGTTGACCAGGTTGATGACCACAAGTGCGAGGAACGCCAGATGCGCCGGCGCGCCGGCGCGGCTGACGGTACGCAAAAACACCGGATCGACGCATTCGATCACCAGCGGGCGAAAGATCACCGCCAGCACCAATAGCGTGATGGTGGCGTTGAAGGCGATCACCAGCAGGGTCTGGTCGTCCATCGCGAGGATATTGCCGAACAGCACGTGCAGGAGATCGATATTGGTGCCCTTGATCGAGACGATGGTGACGCCGAGCGCCAGCGATACCAGATAGAACGTCGCCAGCGAGGCGTCTTCCTTCAGCTCGGTATTGCGCGCGACTAACCCTGCGAGGATAGCGACGGTAAAGCCCGCGATCAGTCCGCCCAAGGTCATCGCGAACAGGCTGAGGCCGGACAGCAGAAAGCCGATCGCCGCCCCCGGCAGGATGGCATGCGCCATGGCGTCGCCGACCAGTGACATCCGCCGCAGCATGAGGAACACGCCGATCGGCGCGCCGCCCAGCGACAACGCGATCACGGCGGCGAGCGCCCGGCGCATGAATTCGAATTCGGTGAAGGGCGCGATCAGCGCGTCATAAATCATCGCTCACGCCGCCCGCGACGGCAGTTCGTCGACCGCGCAGGCCGGCGCGCTGTCATCGAACGCTTCGCACATCCGGCGCGCTTCGGCGAGATTGTCCGCTGTCAGGACCTCAGCGGTCGGGCCCCACGCCACCGGCCCGCGCGCCAGCAGCAATGTTTCCGGAAAATGGGAGCGCACCAGATCCATATCGTGCAGCGCCGCCAGCACCGTGCGCTTCTCGGCATGCCAGTGGCGCACCAGCGCCACCAGGTCGGCCGAGGTTTTGACGTCGATGGCGTTGAAGGGCTCGTCCAGCACGATCAGCCGCGCATCCTGCAGCAGCACCCGCGCGAACAGCATGCGCTGCATCTGGCCGCCGGACAGCGTCCCGATCGGGCGATTTTCGAAACCGTTGAGGCCGACGGCGGCAAGCGCCTGCGCGATCTTCTCGCGCGCAGATTTGCCCATGCCGCCGAAAAAGCCGACCGAGCGCCACAGCCCGGTGCCGACGAAATCGTACACCGAGATCGGAAAGCTGCGGTCGATATCGGCGGTCTGCGGCAGATAGGCGATATCGCGGACGTTGAGTTCGCCGAGCGAGATTGAGCCCGCCAGCGGCTTCAGGATGCCGACTAATCCTCGAAACAGCGTCGACTTGCCGGCGCCGTTGGGACCGACCACCGCAAGCAGCGCACCGGTGGCGACCTCGCCATCGAGATGGTGCACGGCCGGATGCCGGTCATAGCCCAGCGTGACGTCGCGGAATTGAAGTTGCGCGGCCATGCTCACCTCATCGCCATCCATACGACGGCCCACAGGCCGGCACTGACCGCGAGCGCCGCACCAAGCCGGGCCAAAACCGTCATGCGCAGGATCGACCATGGCGCCGCCTGCGCCGGATGCGGCGACGACGGGCCGTGGCTGTGGGTGTGGTGGCCATGGTCATGGCTGTGGGAATGGGGAGGAACCATAAAGAAACGTTATAATATAACATAACGGGTGTCTACGGGGGGCTTACCCAAGTCTGCTTTCAAAAAGGACGGCGGGAAGAATGGCGTACCGCGTGAATAACGATCGCCGTCGCTTCCGTTCGGAAGAAGATCACATAAGGGTACGGACCTACCACAAAGCGGCGAAGCTTGTCCTTGTTGGTGGCATTTCCACTATTGGGATGATCAGCGAGTACATCAACTACGTCTTGTAAACGTCTCTTGACGTTCTCCGCGCCGACCGGCGACCGGGCTCCAATGTAGTTCAACACCTCGGTCATCTGCCGTAGCGCCCGGCGCGTGTAGCGGACTGTCACAGGCCATGCTTTGCCCACATGGCGCGGACTTCTTCGTCCGTCGCGAACTCGCCGCGCTCGGCTTCGGCCAGCGAAGCATCGATGTCAGCTTCTTCTTCAGGTGTGAGCACATAGGGCGGCTGCTCCACGCCCGCGAGTTGCAGGAGAACCCGCGCAAGCTCGTCCTGCCGGTCTGCGGGCAAAGTGGACACCGTTTCAACGGCCTGTTTAAGCAAGCGGGTCATATCAGAGATATAGTGCCCTCCGCACTTTTTAGGAAGGCTGATTGGCGAAAACAGGAATTAAGGCCTCCCGATCGCCATCGCGATCGCCGCCGCCACGAACGGGAACGGCAGCGACACCGCGGCGCGGAACCAGACGAAGCGGGCCGGCATGAACGGGATTTCCCACAGAATCAGCCGCTGGAAGGCGAACAGCGCCCAGGCGGTGACATAGGCGATGACCTGCGGCGGGCCGGCGCCGGCCTTCATGGCGACCGCGCCCAGCGAAAAGCCGATCACCGGGCCGCCCGGCGTGGCGGCGCCGGCGACCGTGGCCATCAGCACGCCGAGCCAGCCCGAATCGGGCCCGAGCCAGCCGGTGATCACTTCGGACGGGATCACGGCGGCGATATAGCCCGCGCCGATCACGCCGAGCGCGATGCGCGGCACGATATTGATGAAATCCAGCGTGCCTTCGCGCACCGACGAGACCAGCACGGGGCGGCCACGCTGGAAGGCCATGACCCCAAGCACGGCGACCGAACCCCAAAGGATGATGTCGACGATCAGCGCGCTCATGGCGGCGCGCCCTTCGGATAGAGCCTGATATAGACGAAGCGGCCAAGCGCGCCGGCCAGGATCGGCAGCGGCAGCGAGATCAGGATGCGCCACAGCGTGAAGTCGGTGCCCATGATCGGCAATTCCCAGACAATGGCGCGGCCATAGCCGATCAGGGTCCAGCTCACCACCATGGCGATGGCAGCACCGAAATCGGCGCCGACCGTGAGCAGGGCCGCCGCCACCGGATAGACCGTAAACGGTCCGCCCGGCAGGATGGCGCCGAACGCGGTACCGATCAGCAATCCCTTAAGGCCGGAATTCGGCCCGAGCGCGCGCGACACCTTCTCATGCGGCAGGATTTCCGCGATGAAGGCGCCGAGCAGGCAGCCCGCCAGCACGCGCGGCAGGATGTCGCCGAACAGCTCCAGATCGCTGAAGAGGATTTTCGTGACGCCGTCGATGCCGTCGCGGCGCCATACCAGCACCACGCAGACCGCGACCAGCACGGCGATTGATATCATCGACCAGCCGATCGGCTTGCGGATGCGTCCGGGCCGCGGCGCGGTGTCCGCGGCGTCGTCGGCCGGCGCCGGGTCTTTCAGGGGGAGCTCTGCCAAGGCAATCGGTCTGGGAGGTGAAAAGGCTGTTAACCTGCTTAGTGTCTTAAACTGCTTAGTCTTGCGGACACAGCGAAGCAAACGGAACGACGGCGCAACCCATGCACGGCCCATGGGCGGCCATGCGCGGGCGCAGGTTCACGTCAGATGGCGCACCAGCGCGAGGCCGGCGAACAGGCCGGCGATCGACAGCACCACCGATCCCAGCACGTAGAATAGCGCGGAGGCGATCTCGCCCCGCTCGTAAAGCAGCGCGGCGTCGAGCGAAAATGCCGAGAAGGTGGTGTAGCCGCCGAGAATGCCGGTCATCAGGAACAGCCGCCAGGGCTGCGAGGCCCCGCCCCTGAAGGCGAGATAGCCGGCGATCAGGCCCATGACGAGCGAGCCGGAGATATTGATGATGAAGGTGCCCCAGGGAAACGCGGTGCCAAGGCCACGCGCGGTGAGCATGTTGACGGCATGGCGCAGCGACGCGCCGATCCCGCCGCCGACGAACACCAGAAGATAGCTTTTCATCTGCCCTACCACACTCCAGTTGTAGCCGCAGACTTCAGTATGCGGCGCGGCTAACCCAAACGAAAGGGCGGCAGTGAGATGCTGCCGCCCCCGAAAAAACCAGCTGGATTTTTTTCGTCATTCCGGGGCGATGCGAAGCATCGAACCTCAGGTGCGCAATTGCGCACCTGAGGTTCGGCCTTCGGCCGCCCCGGAATGACGGAGACTAGCTTCCGGCCTTCGAGAACTGCTCGTCGACATACTCCCAGTTCACCAGATGATCGACGAACGCCTTCAGATAGTCGGGGCGGCGGTTGCGATAATCGATGTAGTAGGAGTGCTCCCAGACATCGACGCCGAGGATCGGGGTGGCGCCGTGCACCAGCGGGCTTTCGCCGTTGGCGGTCTTGAAGATTTCCAGCTTGCCGTTCTTGACCGACAGCCAGGCCCAGCCCGAGCCGAACTGGCCGACGCCGGCGGCGGCGAAATCGGTCTTGAATTTCTCCAGCCCGCCGAGATCCTCGTCGATCTTCTTGGCCAGACGGCCGGGCAATTTGTCGCCG
>JBKJUA010000110.1:0-6241 GCA_046590305.1 Bradyrhizobium sp. | reverse complement strand
CCCTGTATGCTCGTGTGCAGTTTTTTCGTACGACTTCGCACACGGGACCGCGGGTGCAGCGCGCATCCGGCATTCCCTGCTCCCTCGTTGAGGGAGAACGATATGCAAACCTCGGGCAAATCATGCCGCGAGAACGCGGACGCGTATCCAATGTTTGAGATTTGAATCACAACTCACCACGATAATAGAACGGTGTCCGCGATCCCAATCGCCTTTCCAGTCACACCCATGTGAAGCAGGTCTCGCGGGCCGAAATTGACAATGACTGACTAGTCAGTCATATATTGAAAGTATGATTAGGACCCCCAGCACCAAAGTCCCGGCGAAGCCGGCCAGGAGCCGTCGGATTGCGGGCACAACCGCCGCCGCGGTCACGCCGAAGACGGCCGCAGCTAAAACCCCGGCCAACCGTGCCGAGCGCACGGCGAAGCGGCGCGCGGCCATTATCGAGGCGGCGCTGGACGAGTTCATCGCGCGCGGATTTGCCGCCACCCGGCTCGACGACGTCGCCAAAAGGGCCGGGGTCGCCAAAGGCACCATCTACCTGCACTTCAAGGACAAGGAGTCGATGTTCGAGGAACTGATCCGCACCGCATTGGTGCCGATGATCAACCGGCTCCATGCGCCGCCTCCATCAGGCGGTTCGGTGCGCGACATCATCGAGGGCTTTGCCGAGAACTTCATCCGCGAGGTCGCGAGCACGCGGCGCGGCGACATCGTGCGGCTGATCGTGGCGGAAGGGCCGCGCTTTCCGGCCATCGCCGACTTCTATTACCGCGAAGTGGTGTCGCGGGGTCTCGCCGGTATGCGCGCGCTGATCGAGCTCGGCATTGCGCGCGGCGAAATCCGGCACAGCAATCTCGCGCGCTTTCCCCAGATCATGGTGGCGCCGGCGCTGATCGCGGTGATCTGGCAGAGCCTGTTCGGCAAGCACGCGCCGCTGGATTCGACCGAGATGTTTCGCGTCCATCTCGATCTGATTTTCGGCGAACGGAGGACAGCATGACTTCCTCGCGAATGAATTTGCCTGTTGTCGCGGCGCTCGCGCTCGCCATCGCGCTGGCCGGCTGCAAGGAAGTCAAGGACCCGGGCTATCAGGGCTGGGTCGAGGCCGACATGATCTTCGTCAGCCCCGATGAATCCGGTCGCGTGACCAGGCTTAGCGTGCACGAGGGCGATGAGGTCAAGCGAGGCGTGCCGATTTACGAGGTCGATGACGATCTGCAGAAGGCCGACCTCAATCAGCAAATCGCCACGCTCGCCAACGCGCAGCAGACCTACGACCGCGCGGCGTCCCTGAGCAGGACCGGCTCCGGCACACAGGCGAGTTTCGACGCCGCGGTGTCGGCGCTGCGGATCGCGGAGGCGCGGGTCAATACCTCGCAAACCAGACTGACGCGGCGCAGCGGCCTTGCCCCGGTCGGCGGCATCATCCAGCAGATCTATTTTCGCGAGGGTGAGATGGTGCCGGCACAGCGGCCGGTGCTCTCGATCATGCCGCCCGGCAACATGAAGCTGCGCTTCTTCGTGCCGGAGACGGATCTGCCAAAACTTGCCGTTGGCGACGAGGTCCGCGTCACCTGCGACAATTGCGCCGCCGATCTCACGGCAAAAATCTATTTTATCGCCACCGCGGCCGAATACACCCCGCCTGTGATCTACAGCCTCGAGGAGCGCAGCAAGCTGGTTTACCTGATCCAGGCGCGGCCAAACCGGCCGGCCTCCTTGCGGGTCGGCCAGCCGATCGCGGTGTTTCCAGGCGCCAAGACCCCGGCAGTGGACAAGCGATGACAGCCGCCGCCGCCCCCGCCGCTGATATCGCGATCGACGTTCACGGCCTGTCGAAATCCTTTGGCGGCCGCGAGGTGGTGCATGACCTCAGCATGCAGGTGAAGCGCGGCACCATCTACGGCTTCCTCGGCCCCAACGGCAGCGGCAAGACCACCACCATCCGCATGCTCTGCGGCCTGCTGACGCCCGATAGCGGCGAGGGCACTTGCCTAGGCTACGACATCCGCCGCGACGCCGACAAGATCAAGCGCCAGGTCGGCTACATGACGCAGCGCTTTTCGCTGTACCAGGACCTGTCGGTGCGCGAGAACCTGGAATTTGTCGCACGGCTGTACGGCGTGCCCGACGCGCGGGGCGCGGCGCGCGACATGATCAGCCGGCTCGGCCTCAACGGCCGCGAGGAGCAGCTCGCGGGCGCGCTCTCTGGCGGCTGGAAGCAGCGCCTCGCGCTCGGCGCCTGCACGCTGCCCAGCCCGCAACTGTTGCTGCTGGACGAGCCGACCGCCGGCGTGGACCCAAAGGCGCGGCGCGATTTCTGGAACGAGATCCATGCGCTGGCCGCCGACGGGCTGACCGTGCTGGTCTCCACCCACTACATGGACGAGGCGGAACGCTGTCACGAGATCGCCTACATCGCCTACGGCCATCTGCTGGCGCACGGCACCGTCGACGAAGTGATTGCCACATCCGATCTGTCGACCTGGACCGTGTCGGGCGACGGCCTCAATGCGCTGGCGGCCGAACTCGCCGGCAAGCCCGGCATCGACATGGTGGCGCCGTTCGGCACTTCTCTGCATGTCTCCGGCCGCGACAAGGCGGCGATGGAAACCACCATCGCGCCGTACCGTGATCGCGAGGGGATGCGCTGGCAGCACGGCGAGCCGTCGCTGGAAGACGTGTTCATCGAACTGATGACCCGCGCGACGGATAATTTCCAGTGAGCAGCACTCCCGACCATGGCCGCGACAGCAAGGATCCGCCATTCGGCTTCTGGCGGCGCAGCTACGCCATGGTAGTCAAGGAATTCATCCAGCTGCGGCGCGACCGCGTCTCGTTCGCGATGATCGTGATGATCCCGGTCATGCAGCTGTTGCTGTTCGGCTTTGCCATCAACACCACGCCGCGCCACCTGCCCACCGCGGTATTGCTGCAGGAGGACAGCGACCTCGCGCGCTCGATTCTGAAGGCGATGGAGAATACCGCCTATTTCCGCTTCACCCGGGAAGTGCACAGCGTGCAGGAATTCGACGACCTCCTGCTGTCGGGCAAGGTGCTGTTCGGCGTCGAAATCCCGCGCGGCTTCGAGCGCGCGGTGCGGCGCGGCGACCGTCCGGCGCTGCTGGTCGCCGCCGACGCCACCGATCCCGTCGCCGCCGGCTCGGCGATGTCGTCGCTCGGGACCGTGGTGCAGACGGCGCTGCAGCACGATTTGCACATCGGCGATCCCTCGTTGCCGCCGTTCGAAATCCGCACCCATGCCCGCTACAATCCGGCGGCGTCGTCGCGGCTGAACATCGTGCCCGGGCTGGTCGGCACCATCCTGACCATGACCATGCTGATTTTTACCGCATTGTCGGTGACGCGCGAGATCGAGCGCGGCACCATGGAAAGCCTGCTGTCGATGCCGATCACGCCGGTCGAAGTGATGCTCGGCAAGATTTTGCCCTATGTGCTGGTCGGCTTCATCCAGGCCATCCTGATTATCGGTATCGGCGTCTTGCTGTTCGGGGTGCCCGTCTATGGCAGCCTGACCCTGCTGGCGCTGCTCTCGACGCTGTTCATCACCACTAATCTCGCGATCGGCTACACTTTCTCGACCATCGCGCAGAACCAGCTGCAGGCGATGCAGATGTCGATCATGTTCTTCCTGCCGAGCATCCTGTTGTCCGGCTTCATGTTTCCGTTCGCGGGCATGCCGGTATGGGCGCAGTATATCGGCGAAGGCCTGCCGCTGACGCATTATCTGCGGATCGTCCGCGCCATCATGTTGAAAGGCGCGACGTTGCCGAATATTCAATATGATGCGATCGCCCTGCTGGCCCTGATGCTGCTGGCAATGACCATCGCGGTGATGCGCTTCCGTCGCACGCTGGATTGAGGCAGGATGCTTATTGTCATTCCGGGGCGATGCGTAGCATCGAGCCACAGATGCGCAATTGCTTATCGGGGAATCTCGAGATTCCGGGTCCGGTCCTTCGGACCATCCTGGAATGACTGGGAAAATGGCGGTATGGCAATTGGGATGACGGGGCACACATGCAGCGGCAATATATCCGTTATTTCGAGCGCAGTCCCGTAGCCCGGATGGAGCGCAGCGTAATCCGGGGGTCACGTCGCGTATCGCCCCGGATTGCGCTGCGCTCCATCCGGGCGACGTTCAATCAAACCTGCTTGGCCGCCAGATTGTCCACCTTGACCCCGTCGCGCTCTTCGATGATCTCGGCGATCCACTGCCGGTGGCATTCGCGGTGATCGCGCTCGTAGCACAGGATGCAGACCGGGCCCGCCTGCCTGACCAGCGCGGAAAGCTCGTCGAGTTCTTCCCGCGCCTGCGGCGTCTTCAGGTGCTTGGTATAGATCTTGTGCAGCGCGCCGAACTGGCCGCTGCGCGCGGCCTCGCGGCCATCCTTCGGCGTGCCGAGCCCGCGCAGATGTAGGTAGGAAATGCCGCGCGCATCGAGCCCGGCGGCGAGCTGATTCTTGGAAAAGCCGGGACGGCGCGAGGCCGCCACCGCGCGCACGTCCACCAGCAGCTTGACGCCGGCCTGTTCGAGTTCGTCGAGCACGGCTTTGGATGGCGTCTGCTCGTAGCCGATGGTGAAGAGTTTTTTGGTCTTGCGCGCCATATCAACGCCCTGGCCTCGGATTTCAGAGATTCAAACTACGGCACGTCTTGATGGATTGCCATAACCGTTATGCCCCGGATATCAACCGCATCCGTTGCCGCCGGGAGCGGCATGTCGCATACTCCGCCGCGAAAAAGAGCCGCTGGATGGCCGTTTCTGCAGGGGGAAATACGATGACTGGATTTGGCCGCGCGCTAGCGTGGATCGCTGCCGCATTCGTGCTTGGCCTGACAACGGCGCAGGCGCAGAGCGCCTATCCCGAACGAACCGTCAAGATCATCGTCCCGATCGGGCCGGGCGGCAGCTACGATCTGGTCGGACGGCTCGTCGCCGACGTCCTCGCAAAACGAACCGGCCAGAGCTTTGTCGTCGAGAACAAGCCCGGCGCCGGCACCGTCGTCGGCACCCAGGCCGCGGCGACCAGCGATCCCGACGGCTATACGCTGGTGGTCGGCGGTCTCTCCAACATGGCGTTCAATTCGGCGCTGTATTCCAAGCTGGCCTACGACCCGCAGAAAGATTTCGTACCGGTCGCGCTGATCTACAAGTTTGGCTACGTGATGGTCGGCCGCAAGGACCTGCCGCAGGCGAGTCTTGCGGACATCATCGCGGCGGCGAAGGCGAGCCCGGGCTCGATCACGGTGGCGACCGCGGGCGTCGGCACCGGCCAGCATCTGGTGGCGGCGGCGTTCATGAAGGCCGCCGGGATCAAGCTGCAGGAGGTGCCCTACAAGGCTTCGCCGCCGGCCTTCACCGACCTGCTCGCCGGCCGCATCGACCTGTTTTTCGATTCCGCTGCTGCGGGCCTGCCTCACGTCAAGTCGGGGCAGGCGCGGGGCATCGCCGTGCTGGCCTCGAAGCGCAGCGCACTGGCGCCGGACGTGCCGACGATGTCGGAGGCCGGCGTGTCGGGCCTCGACGTCGATTCCTGGCTTGGCATCTTCGCCCCGGCCAAAACCCCGCCGGCGGTGATCGCCAAATTGCGCTCCGACATCCGCGCCTCGTTGCCTGATCTGAAGGAGCGCTTCGAGAAGAGCGGCGGCGAAGTGTGGGATCTGCCGGACGACAAGGTGAATGGCTTCGTCGCGTCCGAATATGAGAGCTGGACCAAACTGATCCGCGAGGCCGGTATCAAGCTGGATTGAGGAGCGGGCTACTTCACCCGTTCGATCAACTCCATCGCGCCGGCGGGCGCGCGCACCTTGCCCTCGTGGATCACATAGGCGAACACGTCGCGCGGGACTTTCTTCGCGCTTGTCGCATCGGCGCGCGGCAGATCGTCCGGCTCGCTGCCGGCGGCCCAGACTTGTAACCGCTTCGCCCAGGCGTCGAGTTGCTTCGGCGGATAGCAGGTCTTGAGCTCGTCATTGCCCTTCTGCAGCCGCGCATAGACGAAATCGCCGGTGATGTCTGATATCGCCGGGTACTTGCCGTGTTCGGCGAACACCACGGGGGTTTCGAATTGCCGCAGCAGCGCGATGAAGTCAGGCGCGGCAAAACTGTCGTGCCGCACCTCCACCACATGGCGCAGCGCGCGACCCTCGAGTTTTCGCGGCAGCAATTCCAGAAACTTGCCGAAGTCCGCCTCGTCGAATTTCTTGGTC
>JBKJUA010000335.1:0-2621 GCA_046590305.1 Bradyrhizobium sp. | reverse complement strand
ATGATGCCGTTGTCAGGCACGACGGTGCGCCGCATCGCCGACACGCTGGCGGCATGGAAGTTCGACCGGATCTACGGTGCGTTTCCGGGACGCCAGGTGATGAGCGGTGGCGCGCAGGCGGTGGAGCGATCGGCGGCGCGGTATGTCGAGCTGCTGAACGGGGAGCAAGCCTGAAGGTTTAAGGGGGAACACAGCGGGTTCCCGCGCGTTGGGTACACCTCAGACACCGATTTCGCAGAGGTGACGCCTGCTCCAGAGTTCATCGATCCTCATCCCCGGCCGGACCGTCTGGAAGCGATGTGAAGCGAGCCGGGTAGCTGTCCTCAACGACGCCGCCGCGTATTTCGGCGCGTTGCGGGACGCGCTGCTGCTGGCCGAACGGCAGGTGCATATCCTCGGTTGGGACATTCACTCCGAAACGCCGCTGGTCGGGCCGTCCGGCAGCGTCGATGACGGATTGCCGCTCGCGCTCGGTCCCTTTCTGGCCGGGTTGCTGAAGATCAAGCCGGAGTTGCGGATCAACATTCTGGTCTGGGATTTCGCCACGCTGTATGCGGTCGAGCGGGAGTGGAATTCCGCTGACAAGTTCACCGCGGGATGTGATGGCCGAATCCGGTTTTGCCTGGACTCCAGCCTTCCCGTGGGATCGTCCCAGCATCAGAAGATCGTCGTGATCGACAATGCGATTGCCTTTTCCGGCGGGCTGGACCTGACGATCCGGCGCTGGGACACCAGCGAGCATCTCGCCGACCATCCGCTTCGCCGCGATCCCGACGGCAAGCCTTATCCGCCATTCCACGACGTCCAATGCATGGTCGAGGGCGAGGCCGCGGCCGCGCTCGGCGAGATCGCGCTCGCGCGATGGCGCGCTGCGGGTTGCCCGGTGGAAGCTTGCGAAACCGTCGAGGGGGATCGCTGGCCCGCATCGGTGCCGGCTGGAGCGCGACGGATCCAGGCCGCGATCGCGCGCACCGAGTTGCGAACCTCCTCGCAAGCGGGGGTCGACGAGGTGGCGCGGCTGTTCGAGGCCTCGATCAATACCGCTGTTCGATTCATCTATATCGAAAACCAGTTCACGAGTGCCACCGAGATCGCCGAGATGCTGGCGCGGCGGATGGCCGACGTGCCGGCGCTGTGCGTGCTCATCGTGACGCCGAAGGCGCATTCGTCGTGGCTGGAATCGCACGCGATGCAGGGCGGCCGTGGCGGGTTCATGGATCCGTTCGTCGCGGCCCGGGTCGTGGACCGGCTGCGCATTCTCTATCCCGCTGTGGAAGACGGAGAGTCCTCGGCCGCAGTGATGATTCACAGCAAAGTCATGATGATCGACGACGGATTCCTGCGGGTCGGCTCTGCCAACATCAACAACCGGTCGATGGGAGCCGACACCGAATGCGATCTGGCGTTCGAGGCAGGCTGCGATGAGCATTTTGAGTTCATCCGCGGCCAGCGGCGCCGGCTGATCGGACATTTTTGCGGAGTCGACGAAGACACCATCGCTGAAAACGAGGACGACCTGCTCGCATTCCTCGATCGCCATGCGGCGTCAGGCACCGGCAGGGCGCTGCTGCCGATCGATTGCCAGCCCACGCCGCTCGGCGCGGTGACCGGCATCATCCAGCCGATCGCTGATCCAAAGACGCCGCTCAACCTGCAGCGCACCGCGCGGCGGATGTGGACCCCGCGTACCGTGCTGGCGGTGGCCGGCACTGCGGCGGCGCTCGCCGGGCTGGCGCTGGCCTGGCACACCACCTTGCTGCGGGACTTTACCGATATCGGCTATGTCGCCTCGGTGATTTCGCGTTACGCGCAGTCGGCCTTCGCTCCCGTGTTCGCGGTGATGGCGTTCGTGCTCGGCGGGCTGGTGGTGTTCCCGGTGGTGGTGCTGATCGCTGCCACGGCGGCGGCGCTGGGGCCCTGGATCGGCGCCCTCAGCGCCATCGCCGGTGTGCTCGCAAGTTCGCTGCTGCTGTTCATGATCGGCCGCTTTCTCGGCCACAAGCGGTTGCAATCGCTGCTCGGCGCGCGCGCCTTGCGGGTGCAGCGCCGCATCGTCGGCAAGGGCGTGGTTGCGGTGGCGATGATCCGGATGGTGCCGGTAGCCCCATTCTCGCTGGTCAACGTGCTGGCCGGCGCCAGCCAGCTGCGCCTTACTGATTTCCTGATCGGCACGGCGATCGGCATGGCGCCCGGCATCATCGCCATGGCAGCGGTCGGCGCCCAGATCGCGGATTTTGCAAGGAACGCCTCGTGGTCGAACGCGGTGCCGCTTGGCTTGACAATCCTGCTGTGGATCGCGGTCTGTCTCGCGGTGCAGTTCGTGGTGACGTGGTGGAGCGGACGCCGCGCGTGACGGAAACCATCCGCATTATGACCTGGAACGTGCACGGCACGTTCAATCTCAATCCGGACTTCGACCTCGAAGGCGTCTCCTCGATCATCCGAAAATGGTCGCCCGACGTGGTCGCGCTGCAGGAGGTCGACTCGCGCGGGCGCAAGGACGATGTGTTCGGCATGCTGGCGGACGTTGTCGGCGAACACCGCGTCGCGGCCCGCTCGATCGTCACCGAGGATGGCGACTATGGCCAGGTGCTGATCAGCCGCTGGCCGTTCGCCGCCGA
>JBKJUA010000059.1:0-4653 GCA_046590305.1 Bradyrhizobium sp. | reverse complement strand
CGACGTGTTGCGGGAACTGGGTTACGACGATAGCGCCATCGACCGGATGGTCGCCGAGCGCAGCGTGCGAGTGGCGGTCTAACAGCCGTTCTCGCGCGAGTGGAAGGCAGCTTCTAGGCTTTCGCCGGCACCGGCGTGATTGGTGACATCGGGATGTTCGCCGCGACGGCTCGCTGATAGGCGTCCCGTTTCTTGATGCTTTCGAGATAGGGCTGCGCGTTGTCGCAAATGCCCACGCCATAGGCGACGGCCCACTCAAGGCAGCTCGTGAGCAGGATGTCTGCGCCGGTAAACCGGTCGCCCATCAGGAATTGCCGTCCGTCTGCAAGTGCGACTTCGACATGGCGCAACTGCTGGCGGAAATACTCGCCGGCCTGCGCAACCACCTCGGGCGCAATACCGTAGATCGGACCGAGCGCATCGGCCCGATGGCGGCGCATCACGTAAAGGCTAGTTGAATCCAGCTCGGCGACGATAAAGAAACACCATTCCAGCCACGCGGCGTAGTCGCGGGAGGTTTCCGGAATCAGCGAGCGTTCCGGCGTGGAATACATTCGCGACAGGTAGGCAACGATTGCGGCGCTCTCGCCGATGCAGAAGTCGCCGTCCTGAAGCAGGGGGATCTTCTGGCGCGGATTGAGCTTGGTGTATTCTGCGGTCTTGGTTTCGCCCGTTCGCGGTCCGATCGGTCTTGTCTCGTAGGCCAGGCCGAGTTCGTGCATGGCCCAATGCGGACGAATGGTGCGCCTTGTCCCAACGCCCCACAGGGTCAGGTTTGGTGTCGCGTTCATGTCACCACTTCTCCACGGAGGGGCGGAGATCGAGCTCGTGGGTCCAGCCATCCCTGCTTTGCTGGTGGGTGAACCAATAGGCGTCGGCAATGGAAGACGTCTTGGTCAGGCTGTCAGGGGGAATTTCGCTTGCCTCGATCCCCTTCGCCGCTTTCATGCGCCGGTGAATGGCTTCGCTATCGACGCCTGCATCGATCAACAGATGCACGACATGAATATTCCTGGGCCCGAGCTCGCGCGCCATCGCCTGGGCTACTGCGCGAAGTCCGAACTTCGCCGATGAAAATGCCGCAAACCCCTGGCCGCCGCGCACACTGGCCGTCGCTCCCGTAAAGAAGATGGTGCCGCGTCCGCGGGGCAGCATGACGCGGGCAGCCTCACGTCCGACCAGAAAGCCGCCGTAGCAGGCCAGTTCCCAGGCCTTGAAGAACAGCTTCTCGGTTGTCTCCAGCAATGGCTTGTTGACGTTCGAACCCGCGTTGAAGAGGCAGACCTCGATCGGCCCGATGTTGCTTTCGATATCGGCAAACAGCTTCTGGACCTCGGCTTCCTGACGGGCATCGACGCTGAACGCGTGAACTTGATGACCCGCCGCCGTGAGTTCATCCAATAGCCCCTGGGATTTGGCGGCATCACGCCTGCAGATGCAAACCGCATAGCCGCCCCTCGCAAATCGCCGCGCGACCGCCGCCCCGATGGCGTCGCCTGCGCCTACAAGTATCGCCACGCCGCGGCTCTCCGCCATTCCGCTCCCCCCATTCAGTTCTAATTTGATACTACAATCGTAGCGACGGCACGATACATTGTAAACCAGACTTTTCAACACCTTGCGGATAAAGGGAAGGCAGCCAAGTTGTCCCTTCGGACTTCTGGAACAAATGATAATGATTTTAGCGATTGACTAGTTCCAAAAAAGAACGGTAGATATGGGCGAATATGCCGGGTGGCAAAAGCAGGCATGGGTTGGTCGGGAGGTCAGTCGTGGTGGAGCTTTCAGAGGCGACCTATCTCGATGAGGTTGCCGTCGGCTTGCCCCGCCGCATCCATGAAGTGACGGTAACACAGGTTGCCAGAGCCCCCGACCGGATCGCGCTGGTCGAAGACGGGGCTTCCTGGAGCTACCGCGATCTGGATCAGCGCTTCGGCGAGATCGCCACTGTCCTCTCGTCGCTGGGGATCAGGCCGGGCGACCGGATGATCGTTGTCAGCGAAAACTGTATTGCGCTCGCGGCCTTGCTGCTGGCGGCAAGCCGGCTCGACGCTTGGGCGATCGTCGCCAACCCGCGATTGTCCGCACGCGAACTGGACCAGATCCGCGACCATAGCGGCGCCCGCCGGATGTTTTTCACATCGGGCATTTCGAAGGAGGCTGCGGCTCACGCGACGCGCTATGGCGCCGAGAGCCGGCGAGTAGGCCCACTGCTGGAGACTGGTGTTGGTCCGCTCAACGAGAGCGCGATCGTCGAGCCAGTAGAGGCGGATCCCGCAAAACAAGTCGCGGTGCTGATCTACACCTCGGGAACGACGGGGACCCCGAAGGGCGTGATGCTCTCGCATGACAACCTGCTGGTCAGCGCAAGGACCACTGCGCATATCCGCAAAATGAACGAAGACGACAGGATCTATCTCGTCTTGCCGATCTCGCATATCGTCGGCATCTCGCTCCTGATCATGACATTGATGGTCGGCGGCACGGTGCGGATGGTCAGCAAATACGATCCTGCCGCAACCGCCACGGCGATCGCGGAGGAGGGCGTTACCATCCTCAATGGCGTGCCCGCGACCTATCAGCGCCTGCTGGAGTATAAGAGCGTATCAGGTGTGGAGCAGCTCGCCCGGGGCTCGTTACGATTGATCGCCGTCGCCGGCGCTCCGCTCGATTTGAGTCTGAAGTCGCGTGTGGAGAAGGAGTTCGGCCTTCCGCTGCTCAACGGCTATGGGATCACCGAATGCTCGCCGGGGATATCGGGCGTGCGCTTTGATGCGCCGCGTTCCGACCAGGCGGTCGGCACGCTGCTGCCGGGAGTAGAGGCGCGGGTCAGGACGCTCGACGGCATTCCGGCGGCAGGCGGTGAAGTCGGGGAGCTGCACGTCCGTGGGCGCAACGTGATGCTCGGCTACTATCGTGCTCCCGAGCTGACCGCCAAGGTGATCGACAGCGAGGGCTGGTTCAATACCGGCGATCTGGCGCGCTTCGACGGCGATTGCCTGTACATTGTCGGCCGCACCAAGGAAATGATCATCCGGTCGGGCTTCAATGTCTATCCCGCCGAGGTCGAAGCGGTCCTCAGTTCGCACAAGGACGTTGTTCAGTCCGCCGTGGTCGGCCGTGCCGCAGATGGCAATGAGGAGGTTGTCGCCTTTGTGCAACTGCTGCCGGGATCGCAGGCGACGTCGGAGGATTTGATGAGTTTCATGCGATCTCAGCTCACCTCATACAAGCGGCCGTCCGAAATAGTCATTCTCGATGCTTTGCCGGCCACCTCAACCGGCAAGATACTCAAGCACAAGCTCGCGGAGTCCTTGCGGGTCGAAGGTGTCGAAAGCCCACCGGCGCAGCCGGCCGAACTTCGCTGACAACGCATCCAACCCGACCGGGAGAACACCCTTGCAGAAGAGAAACGCAACCGTGGCCGTGATCGGCGCCGGCGACTATATCGGCGGCGAGATCGCCAGGAAGTTCGCCTCAGAGGGCTTCACGGTGTTTGCCGGGCGTCGCAACGGCGCCAAGCTCGAACCGCTGGTCAAGGAAATCGAGAAAGACGGAGGCGAAATTCACGCGCGCTCGCTCGATGCACGCAACGAGGAGGAGATCATTTCCTTCCTTGGTGATGCGGACAAGCACGCGCCGCTGGAGGTCTGCATCTTCAACATCGGCGCCAACGTCAACTTTCCGATCCTGGATACGACCGAACGGGTATTCCGCAAGGTCTGGGAAATGGCGTGTTATTCCGGCTTTCTCGCCGGCCGCGAGGCAGCTCGCCTGATGCTGCCGCGAGGCAAAGGCAATATCTTCTTCACCGGCGCGACAGCGAGCCTCCGCGGCGGGACGGGCTATGCGGCCTTTGCCAGCGCCAAGTTCGGCTTGCGGGCGGTTGCACAGGCGACGGCGCGCGAATTGGGTCCAAAGAACATTCACGTAGCGCATCTCATCATTGATTCCGGTGTCGATACAGAATGGGTGCGTCAGCGGCGGATCGAGGCGCTCGGACCCAGTGCGCTGGATGATCCCGATCTCCTGATGCCGCCGTCCTCGGTCGCAGAATCCTATTGGCTGCTTTATCAGCAGCCGCGCAGCGCATGGACCTTCGAGCTCGAGATCCGCCCGTTCGGCGAGAAATGGTAGCGGGAGCCTCTCACGATGGAGCGATCAATATCCTGGAAAAACGGGCGTAAACAGGCTCGCTAACGCCAGATTTGCTAGTCGGTCAAATCCCTTATAGGATCGATTTGATATAGAAAAGACTAGCGATATGAACGCCTTAGATCACCGCTTCAGCGTCGCCCCGATGATGGACTGGACGTACGTTGCGTAAAACAACGGGTTTTCGCGTAGTGTTGTACGGAAAGTTGTAAGAAAGAGGCCCGCCAGTGAAAAGCGGGCACGAAAAATCCGCCGCTGACGTCCCCAGCGACGGCTTCTTGGCTGTGAGATACGAGGCCCACAACGAGCGAAGGGTAGTCGGCCTCAGTTAATAAACGGCAAAGCCGGCTAGCATGAACCGGCGGGCCTCGGAATCGTCAAGCTGTCGCCGCCGGATATGAACATGGTCCGCCAACAGAAAATCACCTTCGGTGAAATGCGCGATCTGGCTTGCGCAGCGTCCTGATTCATTGCGCTGACTTTCGATGCTCAAGTTCA
>JBKJUA010000283.1:0-4346 GCA_046590305.1 Bradyrhizobium sp. | reverse complement strand
CGCGCGGCAGCCGGTGGTAGCGGCGCGGTCAGGGGTGCGACAGCCGGAGCCTTCGGTTGATTAGGCGGAGATAACGGCTGTCCACCTTTAGTTTCCGGTAACGTCGTCTTCGGTGCTGGACCCGGATTAGCTGATGGTACCGGCTGTGTTGGCGCAGGCAGTGGTTGACCCGCTTTGGTGTCGGGGAGGAGTTGCTTCTGCCCAGCCGCAGGCGATGCTGTCGGCGAAGGCGTCGGCAGTGGCTGACCCGCTTTGGTCTCGGGGACGATCTGCTTCTGCCCAGCCGCAGGCAACGCTGTCGGCGTGGAGGTAGGCGACGGCTGGCCGATGATCGGCGCCTTGCCATTTACGGGTGGCGTTCCGGTGGGCTGGGTCTGACCGGGAGCCGTGTTCTGAACCGGTACCGCCTTTTGAGCGAGCGACGGCGGAACCGAGGGCGCCAGCAAAGCAGCCGCCCCGGCCCCCGCAATGCCGGCACCGACGATGCCGGCTCCGACAATGCCGGCGTTGGAAGGCGATGACTTGGTTGCGGCGGCCGGCTGCGTCTCAGTGGCAGGAGACTGAGCCTGCGGCGAGAAAGTCTGGCTCTGCCCACTCGGATTGGTGATTACGACGGTATTTGTCGTGTTGTTAACGACAACCGAGTTGTGGATGTTGTTGTAGATGACATTATTGGGCGGCGGAGCAACGTAGTCTGGCGTGTTGATATAGACCGGCACCGGCACATACGCGGGAACGGGAAGAACGTAGGCATAAATCGCCGGTGGTGGCGGAGCCAGATCGATAAAGTAGACCGGCCGCGGCGGCAGAAAAAATACCGGCGGCGGCGGCGGCGGTTCGAATCCGAAATACGGATCGTCGAAAATCAATACCTGCCGTTCGACGTAAATGACCTCTTCCGGCGGCGGCGGCGGTACATCATAGCTAATGATTTCGAATCTCGGCGGCGGCTCGAAAGCGGCCGTCAGATAGGCTAGCCTGCGACGCGCATCGTTAGCGTGGGAGCCCCGGGGATAACGCCGCAAATATGACCAGTAAGCGGGTGGCGTATCGACACTCCTACTGCGCCGCCAAGTTACGGCCTCGCGCCGGGCCGCAATAATTGCTTGCACCCGTCGCGCCATCGGATCGTTGGGATAAGCGCGCAGGAAATTCTCATAGTCCTGCAAATTGTCGCGATCGAGAGCTGCGAGATAGGCATCCCGTGCGTCAAAATCCCGGATCGGCTTCGATCGGATTGATAACGTCTGTTCAAGCGTAATCTGGGGCGGCGGGGCATTTGGCGCCCGCTCAAAAAAGTAAAACGGCGCCTGCAGTTTTGAAGCATTCCATGGCACCTGCGCGCCCTTGGTAATGTCGTTCACCCGAAGCCGAACCCGGTTGAACAGGTCTGTCACCGGAAGGCCGCCCTCTCGCATCATCTCCGCAAGCGCCTGGGCGTAAGACGAATACGGACCCGCCTCGTTCTGCGCGACCGTTCCTGGCGCGGCGTTGAAAGCGATCAAGGTTCCAGGGTCCGGCTCGACCAGCGTCAAACCGCCTGCAAGCGGGGGGCCGGACTTGGCAAACGGGTTGGCGCGAGCCCCATCAAGGACGATGATGCTGGCTTTGATGCCGAGAGCTGCAAGCGGCTTGGTATAGTCTGACAGGCGTAAAGCCTCGGACGAGACATTCACATCACGTGCGATGTTGGCGTCCGTTGGCACAAAATAGTTTTCGCCTTCCAACTGCAATCCGTAGCCGCTGAGGTAGACGAATGACACTGTATCGGGACCGGCCGCAGATACCTTGGCGATGAAATCCCGGAACGTCTTCCGCAACGAATCCTGATCAAGGTCGCGAACCCCGGTGACATCGAAGCCCGCGGCCTGAAGAGTTTGCGCGATCAAGCCAGCATCATTGGCGGGGGTCGGAAGGGCTCCGGATGGATAACTCGCATTGCCGATGACCAATGCGAGACGAGTCTCCGCCGCCTGGGCGCTAGCCAGGGCCGCCCCTCCGAAAAGAAGCACCGACAGTAAGGCAAGTATGAGATTGCGTTGATGCTTCATGAAGAACCCACGGTGAGGACCTGGTAGAATCCACTAAGAAACTCGAACTGAATGCCGCCTGAATGGAACAGGTCAGGAATAAGGCGGTAACCGCCACAGTGACATCGAAGCTCTTTCATTGCCACCAAAGGATATACAACAATCGGCAACGATGTCGGTTGTTGGCACATAGCGTCGTTTCGCTGCCGTGCAACAATACGTCGGCTATCGGGGCATAGCGGACCTCGCAAGCCCTCCGCCCGCGAATTTATGGGTTCACGGCCTAGCTAGGCAAGGCCCGTGAAGACAGGCCCGTGAAGACAGCATCAGGCATTATCCAGCATTCGGGGATGCCTTAGCGACAGATCCGGCGATGTCATGCTCCGTTCGGCCTGCGGCACAGCCGGGCGTTCGATCACCAGCACGATCGCCGTGCCGAGCAGCAGCAACAATTCGGTCGCATGCAGCCGCAGCGCTGCGCTCTCGCCGACCTGCGAGGCCAGGACCATGCTGGCGAAACTGATCAGGCTGCCGAGCCCGAGCGCAATGCCGAGCGCTTCGTCGCAGCCGCCGGTCTTGCGGATCGAGGCGCGGGTGAGGAGAACCACGAAGAGCGCGAAGAATGCGACGACGGTGAGTTTGCCGAACGCCAGCAGCCAGGCGAAGCGAACCGTGTTCAGCGCCGCCAGTTGCAGATGATCGCTGATGAACAGCGCCACCGATATGTTCGGCCGTTCATAGAGGCCGTGAATCGGCGAAACCATGATCTTGAAGGCGACGATGGTCCAGGTCGGGATGAAATAGGCCGCCAGCAGCGCGCCGTTGAATGAACTGATCCGCCAGTTTGTCGACATGCCGCTTCCCGCTTTTCCGCAGCACCCGGGACGGAGCGGCGGCTTGCGGCGAGGTAACCTGCTTAAATTGCGGCGGGCAATTTAAACCCTTTGTTTACCTTAACGGCGGGGGCTGGCGGAGCAGAGTACCGGCGACCCTCCTCCCCGTGCTTGCGGCGGGACTTTTCCGATTGTGGTGATGCCGGGAAGAAGATCAAGCCAGCATCTGCAACCCATGTTTCTGGACGATGGCGAGCAACTTCAATGCCATGCCGCTGGGACGCTTGGCCCCGGTCTCCCACTTCTCGACGGTAGACTCGCTGGTGTTGAGATAGCGAGCGAATACAGGTTGGCTGACGCGGTTGGCCTCGCGCAGCCGCTGGATATCCTTTGGCGCAAACGCCGGGGTGACGGAAAGACATGTCGCATCAAAATCGCGCATGGTCGCCTTGTCGATCGCACCCACCTTGCGCAGCGCCTTGGCCGATGTGTGGACCGCCTCGAAGGCGTCGCTCTTGTAAGCTTGCTTGCTCATCATCGATCCCCCGGCTTACCGAAATCCTCGTTCTTGCAAATCTCAATCCAGTCCTTGCCCGCCACAAGCGCCGTGACCTGTTCTTCGGTCAGCGCCGCGTAGCACTTGGCCAGTTCCCGGAACGCCTTCAGCTCATCATCCTCGATGTTGGCGCGATCCTGCTTGGCGCAGATACTGATAGACCCAATAGTTGCGCCCGCGCGCCAGAATAATCGAGCGATACCGGGTGCCCGACAAGCGCTTCTTGAACACGCCGCCGCCCAGATCATCAGCCTGACCCGCCACCACTTGCGCAATCGCCTTGCACAGCATGGCGTCCGAAACCTTCGCCTTCTTCGCTGCCTTGGCAAACCATGCTGACTTGAAGGCACGTGGTTGAACGGGATCGGGCATCGCATAATGTAGCACTGAGTGCTACCAAATGCAAGATCCCGGTGACCTCGCCCGCCTAGGCACGCCGTTGCGATGGCAACTTGGCATGGGCTTGTTTTCGATACTTTTAGTCTGGGGCGAGCAACGCGTTCCACAAACGAGAAAAGTCCCGCCTTTCGGCGGCATCTCCCTTGTTCAAGCTCTGCTCACTTGCGATGCTCAATTCGGCTGCGCGGGAAACCCGATTCCGCCGGGATCATGCGTGGCGGAGCCGGAACCCCGGCTTCAAAATGACCCATGTACAAGCCCCTTCAGCCGTTGCCCGCGCTGTTGCCGCACCGGTTTCCCACTGTTAGAAAATGACACGACGCGGCGTACCGGCTGCCGGGGCCACCGCCGCGTCTCCACACAACGGCAGCGCATGGATTATTTCTCCCAGCAACTCATCAACGGCATCGCGCTCGGCTCGATCTATGGCCTGATCGCCATCGGCTACACCATGGTCTATGGCATCGTCGGCATGATCAATTTCGCCCATGGCGATATTTTCATGATCGGCGGCTTCACCGCGCTGAT
>JBKJUA010000248.1:0-6071 GCA_046590305.1 Bradyrhizobium sp. | reverse complement strand
ACCTCGCCGCCGAGCTGGGCCGCCATGGTCATCTGGCCGTAGCAGATGCCAAGCACCGGCACGCCGGAATCGAAGATCGCCTGCGGCGCGCGCGGCGAGCCTGCCTCATGCACCGATTCCGGGCCCCCGGAGAGGATCACCGCCTTCGGCTTCATCTCCTTGAAGGCCGCTTCCGCCTTCTGGAACGGGACGATTTCCGAATAGACGCCCTCCTCGCGCACCCGGCGCGCGATCAGTTGCGTCACCTGACTGCCGAAATCGACGATCAGAATCTTGTCATGCGCCGAGGCCGCCGAAGGCGTCGACTTGGCTGCTGGCTGTGGGGCTGTCATGGACAGCAAATACGCGACGGGGGCGGCGCTCGCAACCGCGCAGAAGCGATGGTGCACATGCTTATGAGGGTCTGGACGGATGGAATCAGGTAAGTATTATTGACCTGATTTGGGCATGGCTTCTACTGTACATGGGGTTGTTTTCGATTTTTTTGTTGAGGCCCCTGGTGGGCCGCCACACGACGCCGTCATTCCGGGGCGATGCGAAACATCGAACTACGGTGCGCAATTGCGCACCTGAGGTCTGGTGCTACCGCACCATCCCGGAATGACGGAGCCAGCTTTTAAGCCACGGCCCGCTTCAACACCGACACGAAAAACCCGTCGGTTCCGGTCCGGCGCGGCGTCATCAGCCAACCTTCATCTGACTTCAGCGCGGCCGCTGCAAAGTCCTCGGCCTTGTCCCAGAGTGCCGCGGCGGTCTGCTCCGGCGGCACCACCGAAAACCCGGGATGACGGGCCAGGAAGGCCTTGATCTGTTCGCCGTTCTCCTGCGGCAGCACCGAGCAGGTGATGTAGGCGATCCGGCCGCCCGGTTTTGCCAGCGCGGCGGCGCGGTCGAGCACGGTGACCTGGTCCTTCAGCCGCACCTCCAGCGCGCCGGGTCGCATACGCCATTTGGCGTCGGGGTTGCGCCGCCATGTGCCGGTGCCGGTACAGGGCGCGTCGATCAGCACGAGGTCGGCGGAGGCATGGATATCGCTTAGCGTGTCGTTCGGGCCCTTCGGGGTGCGGACGTCGCAATTGTGCACGCCGGCGCGCGACAGCCGCTCGTAGATCGGCGCCAGCTGGCGCTTGTCGTGGTCGGTCGCGATCAGGCGGCCCTTGCCCTGCATCATCGCCGCCAGTGCCAGCGTCTTGCCGCCGGCGCCGGCGCACAGATCAATCACCTGTTCGCCGGGCTTGGCGGCGGACAACAGCGCTGCCAGTTGCGAGCCCTCGTCCTGCACCTCGATCGCACCCTTGATGAAATCCTCCTCGGCATGAATGCCGGGGTTGCGCGCGTCGGCGCCGAGTTCGATGCGCAGGCCGATCGGCGACCATGGAGTCGGCGCCACGCCGAGATGGGCCAGCGACGGCAGCATTTTCTCGCGCGTGGCCTTCAGCGTGTTGACGCGCAAATCGAGCGGCGCCCGGCTCGCCATCGCGGTCGCTTCGGCGACACGGTCATCGCCGAAGGCCTGCGCCAGATGGCCGTCGAGCCATTCCGGATAATCGCCGGCAACGTACGCGGGCGCGCCGTCCAGCGTGCGCGAGGTCAGCGCCATGCGTTCCGCCGCGCTCAGCGGCTCCGGCGCAAACCGTTCGCCGTGGCATAGATTGGATATCGCCTCGATATCCATGCCGCGTTCCAGCTTCAGCATGCCCAGCACGCGCGCCCGCGGCGTATCGGCCTCCATCAGCCAGGCGCTGGAGGCGCGCCGGCGCAGCACGTCCCAGATCAGGCCGGCGATCGCCGCGCGGTCGCCGGAGCCGGCATAACGATGCGCGGTGCCCCACTCCTTCAGCGCCTTCGCCGCGGGAACGCGCTCTGCGTCGATGGTGCCGATCAGTTCGATGGCGGCCGAGAGCCGCGCGGCGGGGGTCATTCAAAACTTTCAGGTTCGAGAAGGGGTTAGATCAGCAAGAGCATACTCAGGGCGAAGTACAGCCACATCGCAAACAACACCAGCACGCCGGCGAACCAGACCAGCGAGCGCGTCCGGACATCGTTGGAGGTGACGAAAATGCCGGCATGGGCGAAGCGGGTGACGACGAACACCCAGGACAGCAGCACGATGACGAGGTCCGCCTTGCGCAAGGGCAGCGCCAGCGCGATCAGCAGGTAGAAAAGCACCGGGAGCTCGAACTGGTTACTGAAGGCATTGCCGATCTGGGTGACCCGCGTCGGCCATGCCGGCTGGCGCAGCGCGACATCCTTGAGGCTGACCTGACGTCCCGTCACCGCCCGGGTCCGCGCCGCCGCCATCCCCAGCAGCAGCGCGAAGGCAAGCCCCACCAGCACGAAGACCGGCAGCAAAACCATTTGAACCGACATCAAAATCCCCCTGTTGGAGCGCAGGCCCCCGCTATAGCGACCGCGCCTCCCCCTGACAATCAATCCCGGTTCCAGCCCTTGAACCACAATCGCCGAGGACGTGACCAACTGCAGGCGGTTTCACCGATTTCGGTCCGAACCGGCACCCAATACGGCGAGACCTGCGATGAACCTGACCTCTCCCGCCCTGAAAGGTGCCACTCAAATTGCCGAAGCGCCCGGCAGCGCCGTGGCCTCGCTGCTTAAAATGGCCGACGATACCCCGGATGGCGTGCTCGGCATGGTGATGTCGGGGCTGGCGGGCGTCGCCGCCGCGCTGGCGGTAGCGATCGTCCTGACCGTCTATTTCCGCCCCGGCTATCGCATCTCACGCGATGTGTTGAAGCACGGCCTTGCCGCCACCGTGGTGCTCGCGCTGCTCGCCTTCGTGGCTTACGACATGCGGCACGCCGCCCAGGCCTATCTCGGCATCAATCCGGCAAAACCCGCGGTCGAATTCGAGATCCGGCTGCCCAAGGCAGCACTTGCGGCGGTATCCGAAACCCAGGTCGAACTGGTGACCGACCGAAACCAGAAGCTGGCCCGGATGCAGGCCGTGCGGGGATCCGACCACCATGGCCGCGCCGTGATCCGGGGTTCGGTGACGCTGGATTACCGGACCACCAACCGCGTCGTGGTGCTGCATTTGCCGGGACAGCCGCAGCGGCTGTTCAAGCTGCGGCTCGCGGCGAACCCTGGCCATTCCGATCAGTTCGGCCCGTGGCATCTGGTCGATCGCGTCACCTCGCCCGGCCGCGAACCTTCGCGCGAACTCAATGACGCCTTCGCGATCCGCTATCGCGTGCTTTAGCTATTCGGCGCGGCCCCGCGTCAGGCCACCCGGATGGTCTGCAGGAAGTTCTCGACTTCGGTGCTGAGGTGATTGCTTTCCGACAGCAGGGAGACGGCGAGGCCGTGAACCTGGCCCGCGGCGGCGCCGGTATCTGCCGCGCCGCGGTTGACGTCGGCGATCCGCCCGGTCACCTGCGTCGCGCCCTGGGCGGCCTGCTGAACATTGCGGGCGATTTCCTGCGTCGATTCGCCCTGCTGGTCGACGGCAGCGGCGATCGCGGTGGAAATCTCCGAAATATGGCCGATCGTCGCACCGATTTCCTTGATCGCGGCCACCGAATGTTCGGTGGCGGCCTGCATTTGCGTGACCTGCGCCGCGATCTCTTCGGTCGCCTTCGCCGTTTGCGCGGATAGCGCCTTGACCTCGGAGGCTACCACCGCGAAACCTCGCCCGGCGTCACCGGCACGCGCGGCCTCGATCGTCGCATTGAGCGCCAGCAGATTGGTCTGCTCGGCGACCGCGGTGATCATCTTGATGACCTCGCCGATCCGGCTGGCCGACAGCGACAGCTCCGCGATCCGGACATTGGTCTGCTCGGCCTGCGCCACCGCGGCCTGCGCAATCTCCTGGGATTGCTGGACCTGCCGGCCGATTTCGGCGACCGAGGAGGCCATTTCCTCGGAGGCTGCAGCCGCGGAGCGCACATTCGATGACGATTGTTCCGATACCACCGCGACCGTCGCCGATAATTTCTGGGTGGTTTCCGCTGTCTTCGTCAGGCTGCCGGCCGCCGCTTCAATATCGGAAGAAGCGGACGATACCGTCCGGATGATCCGGCCCACCGCCTTTTCGAAACCGTCGGCCACCTGCAACATTCCGGCCTTTCGGTCCGCCTCGGCCTGCCTCGCCGCTGTCGCATGGGCGGCTTCCATGGCCTGAACGCGCAGAGAATTTTCCTTGAAGACCTGCAGCGCGCTCGCCATGGCGCCGACCTCGTCGTTGCGGCCCAGCGAGGGAATTTCGCTGTCGAGTTCGCCATTGGCGAGCCGCTGCATCGCACCGGTCATCCGGGTGATCGGCCGGATCACGCCCGTTGCCACACCGGCAATCCCGGCGCCGACGACGAGAAAGACGAACGCAGAAATGCTCCAGAGCAGAATCGAGAACCACTGAACCCGGCTGGTGGCTTCGGCCTCCGCAGCGGCGTTGTCGTCAGTGGCTTTCTTGACGATCTCATCGATCACCGCGCGGTGCGCGGTATAGGCCGCGGCGATCTCCGCGTATGATTTGGTAGCCTGCGCCGTGTCGGCCTTCGCCAGCGCCGGCAGGAACGACTGCTCCACCAGCGTCCAGAACCGCTGAACTTCCTTGTGCGATTTCTCGACCAGCCTGGTCTTGTTCACCGGCTCGAGGTCGGACTTGATCCAGAACTCGTGACGCTCGTCATACTCCTTCTTGAGCTGCGAGAGCCGGTCACGCCGCGCCGCTACCGTCGACGGATCCTGTCGCGCAAGGGTGGCTTCGAGGTAAGCCTCGATGATATATTCGGGCGGCGGCAGAATGTCCGCGATCAGGTCATTGCCGAGCTTGATCTTGCTGTAGAGCGGCCCCCCGACCTTGAGCTCCGAGAGCGCGTAATTGCTGGCCAAGATCACCGCCATGAGACCGACGACCGTCAGCGCCCCGAATGCAAGTATCGCCCGCGAAATCGTAATGTGAAATTTCATGGCTAAGGTTCCGAGGGGCTACAACCTGACGATGCTACGGGACATTGTTACAAACTAGTTAAAAACGTATTGAATCCCCACCGCAGTACTGCCCAATGCTTAGGCACAGGCACATCTCGTGGTTCATCATGCTGTCGCCGTCGACGAATAAAAAGTGCGCAAGGAACGTTGCATGCCCGAATTTCGCCTGACCCAGATTTCCGATACCCACCTCACCCGCCGCCATCCGAAACTCACCGACAATTTTCACCGGGTGAGCGACTACATCGACGCGACGCGGCCCGATCTCGTCGTCAACAGCGGGGACCTCGCCTGGGACGCGCCGAGCAGTCCGGACGATTTCGAATTCGCCCGCGAGCTGCATGCAGCGCTTCCGACACCCTGCCGCTATCTTCCCGGCAATCATGATGTCGGCGACAATCCGACCAGTCTCGGTCCCACCCCGGCCTCTCCCGTCACCGAGCCAGGCGTGCAGGCTTTTCGCGCGTCCTTTGGCGAAGACCGCTGGCGCTTCGAGGCCGCCGGCTGGTGTTTCATCGGCCTCAATTCGATTGTGATGAACACGGGTCTTGCGAGCGAGGCCGAACAGATCGACTGGCTGGGTCAGCAACTCGCAAGCGCCGACGGCAGGCCGGTGGCGCTGTTCCTGCACAAGCCGTTGTTTCTGAATTCACCCGACGATGCGGAACTTGCAGCGACGGCGATACGCTATGTTCCGATGCCGGCGCGCAGCCGGCTGGTGGAGATGCTTGACACCGTCGACCTGCGGCTGGTCGCCAGCGGCCACGTGCATCAGCGCCGTGATTTTACGTTTCGCCACACGAGGCATGTCTGGGCGCCGTCGGCCGGCTTCATCATTCCGGACCATAAGCAGGAAGTGATCGGCACCAAGGAAGTCGGGCTGGTGGAATACCGTTTTCAGCCCGGCGCCTTTGAGGTCCGTCACGTCAGGGCGCCGGGCCAGATCGATGTCGATCTGGATACGCTGCTGCGCAGGAGCTAGGTGCAGCATGCCGATGCCGAATTAACGGACTTATGCGCCCCCGGCCGTCTTGACGCGCGAAAGGTCGCAACCGGGCTCGGCATATTGGGTCCGCCGCAACCCCTCGCGGTCTGTCACCACGACCGGCCGGCAACGCGCC
>JBKJUA010000247.1:0-19423 GCA_046590305.1 Bradyrhizobium sp. | reverse complement strand
AGCGGTTATAGATGTCGACGAAGTTCAGTCCGACCGCGGTGTGCCGGATGCGCGCCTCGCCGGGACCGGGCTTGCCGACCTCGACCTCTTCCCAAACAAGGACTTCGGGACCGCCGGTTTTGTGAAAGCGAATGGCATGCGTCATGGAATGGCTCCTTGGGGGTGAGATGAGAAGTGGGAGGAAATGATGCGGGCGGTTCAGGTCTCGATAATGACGTAGCTGTCCTCGATATGGACGGGAAAGGTCTCGGCCACATAGGGGCCTTTTGCCAGGGTCTCGCCGTCCTCGATCACGACCGGATAGGTGCGTACCTTGACCCGCTTCGGATCGAACCAGGATTGGCCGTTGCGCATGTCGAATTCCCAGCCGTGCCAGCCGCAGCGCACGAGTTCGCCGACAAAAGTCGATCGCTTCACGATTTAGTTATTTTCGGCCCCAAGTACACAACCTTGAGAATATCTGTTCCATTGGGCACTGGCCACTCGAAATGCAAACGGAAGTATCGGTGGCTGATCTTCCCGTGCCAGTGAGCAAAAACTGTGTGTCCAGCGCTGATAGGGTCAGGAAAAGTGAGTTCTTTCACGAATTCACGTTGGTTGCTCGGGGACTCGCCACTGAAAAGAGCACGATCGCCGGTAAAGTAATCCTTCACGACGCTCCGTGCAATGGATCCCTCGGCACCGTTCGGCTCTCGATCCGACATGTATAAATCGAGATATCGTAGAAGGGCAAGAACTCGGTCTCGAATTGCAGCATCAAACGGTTCACGTGCAAGTCGGACGTCTTGATAGATCGCATCTGGAAGCTTTAGCCGCGGAAATCGCTGCCTCGCAGATTCGATCAAGAGCTTCCATGATGTAAGCGGCACCCCGGCGTCAATCGCTGAAGCAACAAGCTGATCAACCTCCCAAAAGTTGTCGATGGCATATCGCCCTAACCGATCACCATCCAAGCCATGGTCAACGTGCAGGGGCGTCATTTCAAACGGGATCGGGCCACCTGAAAAACTAAATGTCGCAACGGCTTCGTTCGCCTTGGCACGACGCGTCGCCTCCCCTAGCCCCATATCGGTAACGTCGACATTCTCGTATTCAAAATAGTCTTCTAGGTCATCCAGCCGATCATCTTCCAAAAATGGCCCGTTTCTATCAAGCCACCCCAATACTGCGCGCCGGAAATCCACATCTTTAGATCGTTGGATATTTTCTCGTAAAGATAATATAGGTGACACCTGACGATCACGAAGTGTACGTGTCGTTCTAAGATTTAGACGGAGGTTTGTAACGCGTGATCGAGCCGCCAAGATTTGGCGAATCAAACCTTCGAAGACTTGTCCATCGTTAAACTGCCCCTGCAATGACAGATCGTTTACATACCAGCGCATTAGTTATTGCCAGTTAGTAAGTAAGGATAAATCCTTCTCGGATTGATCAAAAAATCCCGTGGGCCATTCGTATATTCGCCCCTCAGAATCGACAGCCGGCGATACAATCCCATGACCGTCTGAATTCGCACCAGTAAAAAAATGAATTTGAATCAATGAATGAGGCAAATACCCTTCCTTAACAGCTAGCCGCGCCCCGTTTAACAAATGGTCACTGTGCGTCTCGACAATAATCTGCACGCCAGCTCCGGCAAAATGAGCGAGAATGCGCCCCATTCCCGATTGAGCGGACGGATGCAAGTGAGCTTCAGGACTGTCAACAACCACCACCTGACCTTTCTCAGCCGCCAACAATGCCACCAAGATAGGGAACGCATAGGTAAGTCCATATCCGATATTGGCAGGGCGCCTCCATGGACCAATCCCAGAAAGACGAAATTGTAAACTTTGTAGCGAGACCTGAGGAAGTGACTGCACGTTCGCTTGCGCTCCCGGAAACAACTCACCAATCCAGGCATCAAGTTGTTTGCGAAATGTCTCTGCTGGCTCGTTCGGATGACGACGCGCGAGGGGGACCTCTTCGTCGACTAATTGATCATACCAATAAGGTGCAAAACGACCATCGACTCCAATGGTGGAAAATTCGTCGTCCCCCACGTTGGGTGACGGATAGGCATCAGCGGTTCCCTCGCGTACTGCACTTAAATAGATCAGCTTCGATACCGTCTGTTCGATTTCTCGTTCATCTGAATGTTTCTCTTTCGCTGACAACCCCACACTGGAGACTTCCCTGTCGCTCATCCTAAGAAACCGGTCTCCAGCTCGCGCCGTAAACGTCCACGAAAGCTTCGATCTCAATCCCTGGAGAACGAACTGGACGGGTGATACATTCGCATCAGACGGGAGCACATCTCCAACCGTTCCCAACTGAACCAATGACCCGTTCAGGGCATAGTTCGGAACACGTTGGGACAAGCGCATATTCTGAGACAAAAGCAGGAGCGGCTGGATGGCCGTCGATTTGCCACCGCCATTAAATCCTGTCAGCAAAGTGAGCCGTCCTAGATTAAGTTTTAGATCGTCAAAGCACTTGAAGTTCTTGATTTGAAAAGCCGCAATCATGTCGGAATTACTCCTCTCACGACCTCCTCCATGGCTGCAAAGCGCCTTTGCACTGCGACGGTGCTATTCGTCGAATAGGTAATTGCCCTAGCGAACTCATCATCATCGACGAGATCGATGATTGCGTCCTTGAGTTTCTCTTCGGTAGCAGTCTCTAACTTAGAGGGCAGGTCACTCATCATGACAGCGCAGACTTCGAACAAAGAGATATTAATCACGCTCCGATACGTCGACACGCCCTTTGAAGCTAGCGACTTACGAAACGCGTGCTCCCCAAAGAGCTTTCTATTTAAAATCATTGCGCCATCAAATCTCTTACGGAGCTGAACTCTCTCATCAGGATGCAATGAAGCGAGCCTAGTCAGTCCATCAGCAAGAAATCCATCCATGTCGCCAGTTCTATATCTTTGACGCCCAAGCAACTCGAATGCACAAAATCTATTGATCGCCTCTCGATCCCGCATAGTTTTTGGGTTTAAGGATTGGCCAGTCGCAGAACGGAAAGCATCTCCTTCAGCCGCATCCTTCAACCAATTTGTTGCATCCCCATTATAAAGCGCGTTGCGCATCTGCTGGCGGGTAAGGGGCTCTCCGCTGTTCACCCGCTCGAAAATATCCAAACGAGCACGTTCAGGAGCTTTTGCGTCCAAGATGTACATCGTCAACTGGGTATCCTGAATGCGCTCTTGCAGATTCAACGGGAGATCGCTGAAGAACTTGCCTTCGAGCGCATGCGACCCTGTGCCGTCTTCACCGCTCGCTAGGCCTGTTAACTTGAATTTATTTCCCAAGAACCGAGCAAAAGTCGTGAGTCGCTGCAATCCGTCAACCACAACAATTCGTCCATCCTTGGCTTCAGCTACGTAGAAAACCGGAAGAGGGATGCGCATAACGCAACTCTCAATCAATTTGGATTGTTTCGGATTGGGCCACACAAAGTCGCGTTGAAAGTCGGGGTCCAGAATGTACCGCTTGTTTTCGATGCGCTTCACGACCTCGGAAACAGATCGGGTTTCCCTTCTGACAAAAACAGCATCTAGCGCGTAATCCCCCCAGCCATCGCTCGCTCCGTCTTCTAGGCCCTCAACTTTATCGTCCATCAAAGGAAGTTCTGGGTCGATTGTGCTCATTCTTGTCCGCCATGAGGGTTCGAGACCGATCTGCTGCAAATGGTGGTAATATTCTATACCCGCAACCCATTGTTTAACCAACCCCCGAGCCTCAGCACAAGCTTACTGCTAAAGCCTGCCAGAAATTGAACGCAGCGATTTGGCTCACACCCGAACGACTACCTCATCAATCAGACCTTGGCCCTCTCAGGTTTCGATAATGACGTAACTGTCCTCGATATGGACAGGGAAAGTCTCGGCGACATAGGGGCCTTTCGCGAGCGTCTCGCCATCCTCGATCACGACGGGATAGGTGCGAACCTTGACCCGCTTCGGATCGAACCAGGACTGGCCGTTGCGCATGTCGAATTCCCAGCCGTGCCAGCCGCAGCGCAAGAGCTCGCCGACCCGCGAGCGCTGATAGACCCCGGGCTCAGGCGAAGTCAACCTTGCGACGCAGGCCGCCTTGTCGAGCGGCGCGCCGGCATGCGGGCAGCGGTTGAGCAGCGCGAAGAATTCGCCGTTGACGTGGAACACAACGACGTCGCGGCCGTCAACGTCGACCACCTTGTTGCCGCCGGGCGGTATCTCACTGGTGCGGGCAACGATATGACGGGTCATGCTGAACTTGTCACTTTGACTTGCGATCAGAGCTTGTAGACGGCACGGGCATTGCTGTTGAAAATCTTTCTCCGTTCGGTCTCCGTCAGCGGCGTCTTGAAGGCATAGCGCGGGTCATCAAAGTCCCAATGCGGATAATCCGACGAGAACAGCAAGCGGTCGACGCCGACCCATTCGATCAGCGAGCGCAGATGTTTGGCTTCGTCCGGCTCGTCGATCGGCTGGGTGGTGAACCAGAAATGCTCCTTGACGTATTCCGAAGGGCGGCGCTTGAGATGCGGAACTTCATCGCGGAATTTCTCGAAATGCTGGTCCATCCGCCACATCGTCGAGGGAATCCAGCCAAAACCGCCTTCGATGAAAACGATTTTGAGTTTCGGGAAACGCTCCGGAATGCCTTCCAGCACGAGGCTGGTGAGCATCGCTGCCATCGTATACGCGTTGCTCTGGTGCTCTTCGGCGTAATAGGACGGCCAGCCGCCGCCGGTCGGCGCATGGCCGCCGTAGCCGCCGACATGGATGCCGACGGGAAGGCCGAGTTCCTGCGCCCGCGCATAGATCGGCCAATAGCGGCGGCGGCCGAGCGGCTCGTTGGCGCGCGGCGATACGTTGACCTGGACGTATTCGCCTGTTTTGGCGCAGCGGTCGATCTCGGCGATCGCCAGCGCGGTGTCGTCCTGCCCGACCAGGATCGAGGCCTTCAGCCTGGGATCGCGGTGCGACCAGAATGCCAATTGCCAGTCGTTGACGGCGCGCTGGATCGCGGCGCCGAATTCGAGATTCTGCTGCGAGAAGATGAAGAGATCCAGCACCTGCAGGATGCCGAACTCGACATCGAACGGATCGAGGTGCTGCTTTTGCATGAAAGCGAGATCGGAGCCGGGCACGCCGCCGGTCGGCGGCCAGGCGTCGCGCCGCGCGATCAGCGGCGAGGAGCGCGGATAGGGCGTGGTGCCGATATAGGGCGTGCGCAGATGGCTGCCATAGGTTTTCAGGTGCTGCTGCCAGCGCTTGGGCAGGAACGGATACAGGTCGGAATGGGCATAGATGCTCGGATGGATGTCGCAATCGATGATGCGCAGCCGGCTGTTCGCGGGCGCTTCCTGCCCTGATAGCGGGCGGTCGATGACGTCGCTCATGCGATCCTCCTATGCGGCCAGAGACAGTCGCGGAAAGGTTTCAAGCGGATTGTCGGCGCACATGCGCTGCACCAGACTGGCCGGCAGATGCGGCGGGATGGCGTCGTCGCCGTCGAATTGCCAGTGCGGATAGTCCGACGAGAACAGGAACATCTTGTCGGAGCCGATCATGTCGATGATGTCGGCGACCCCCGCCGCATCGGGCGGGCTATCGAACGGCTGGGTGGTGAAGCGGAAGTGGTCGCGGATGATCGCGGCCGGCTCGCGCTCCACCCACGGCACCTCGACCCGGACGCCGCGCCAGGTCTTGTTGGCGCGCCACATGAAGGCCGGAAGCCAGCTGATGCCGGATTCCATCAGCACCACCTTGAGGCCGGGGAATTTGCCGAACACGCCTTCATAGATCAGGCTGAGCACCTGGGCCTGGAACGCCTGCGCTTCGGCCATGTAATATTCTTTGCGGTAAGCCGGCCAGCCGACCGAGCTCGGCGCCTGGCGGTACTGGCTGCCGGCATGGATCGCGATCGGCAGTTTGTATTTTTCCGCCACCTGCCACACCGGCCAATAGTGCCGGCGGCCGAGCAGGCTTTCGCCCTGCGCCAGCACCAGTACCGAGACGAAGCGGTTGTCGGAAGCGCGGCGCTCGATTTCCTCGATGGCGAGATCAGGCGCCTGCATCGGCACCACGATCGAGGCGCGCAACCGTGAATCCTTCGACAGCCATTCGGTCGCGATCCAGTCGTTGATCGCCTTGCAGAAGTCGGCCGCCATATAGGGATCGAACACCGCCTGGGCGCCGTACAGCACGTTGCAGATGGCGTGGCTGGCGCCAAGCTGGTCGAACGCACCGCGCTGCACCATCTTGAGATCGCTGCCTGGCTTGTCGCCATTGGCGGGCCGCCAGTCGGCCCGGCCAGACAGCGGCATGTTGGGCGGATAGGAGTTGAGATCGAGCCCGTCGATGGCACGGCTGACCACCTGCTCTTTCCAGTGATCGCTCAGATAGGGCAGCAGCGTGGTGCGAGTTCCACCGACGGCGGGATGGATATCGCAGTCGATCCGCGTGGCGGCCATGCGCGTTTCCTGAAATTCGTTCTTGGCGGGCACTTCGCGCCGCGGCGCAAATGTGCAGCCAGCGGCTGCCAAGCGCAAGGGTCGAAGGGGGATCGAGCAGGATGGCAGCCATGGCTGAATGCATGCCGATTTGATCGGGCGCGCCCGCGCCGGTCTTGCGGCAGACCCGCAAAACGCAAATACTCGTGCCAAACGGGAGTCCCGGGGCAACCCCTGGCAACAACCCGAGACAGTACCAAGGGGAGAAACGTCATGGCGCAACAGGCCGACAATGCCGCCAAGGGCGGCAGCCACCTCACTACCAGCCGGCGCGGATTTCTGGGCTCAACGGGGCTCGCCGCGATGGGCGCGGTCGTCGGCGGCGTGATGCCGCTGTCGCCCAGCGGCGGCGGAATTCCGGCCGCGCATGCGCAAGCCGCCGCGCCCGCAGCACCCAACAGCCCGCAATATCTGAAATTCCCGGGCAAGAACGACAAGCTCGTGCTGCTCGGCGAAAAGCCGCTGGTCGCCGAGACGCCGGAAAGCCTGCTCGACGACGACACCACGCCGATCGAGAAGTTCTTCATCCGCAACAACGGCCAGTTGCCCGACGAGACCAAAAACCCCGACGCCTGGAAGATCACCATTGACGGCGAGGTCGACAAGAAGATCGAGATCACGGTCGGCGAGCTGAAATCGAAATACAAGGCGGTGACACGGCGCATGGTGCTGGAATGCGGCGGCAACGGCCGCGCCGCGTTCTCGCCGCCGGCGCGCGGCAACCAGTGGACCAATGGCGGCGCCGGCTGCGCCGAATGGACCGGAGTGCCGCTGGCCGAAGTGCTGAAGGCAGCCGGGCTGAAGAAGAGCGCCGTCTACACCGCGCATTATGCCGCCGATCTGCATTTGTCGGGCGACGCCAGCAAGCCGACGCTGTCGCGCGGCGTGCGCCTCGCGAAGGCGATGGATCCCCACACCATGATCGTGTGGGCGATGAACGGCCAGCCGCTGCCGAACATCCATGGCGGGCCGGTGCGCCTGATCGTGCCGGGCTGGCCGGGCTCGGCATCGCAGAAATGGCTGACCAAAATCACCATCCGCGACAAGGAGCACGACGGTCCCGGCATGACCGAGTTTTCCTATCGCACCGCCATCAAGCCGATGGTGCCCGGCGACAAGGGCGATCCAAAGAACTTCCGCATCATGGAATCGATGCCGGTGCGCTCGATCATCACCAATCCGGCGAACGGCGCCAAATTCGCTGCCGGCACCAAGGAATTGAAACTGCGCGGCGCGTCATGGGCCGGCGATCTCACCGTCAAGCAGGTCGACGTCTCCACCGATTTCGGCGCGAACTGGCTGCGCGCCAATCTGGAAAAGCCGAAGAACAAGTATGACTGGCAGCGCTGGACCGCGACCTTGAAACTGCCGACCGACGGCTATTTCGAGATCTGGACCCGCGCCACCGATTCCAAGGGCGCGATGCAGCCGCATCTGGCCGGCTTCTGGAATCCGCAAGGCTACGGCGGCAACGCCATGCACCGCATCGCGGTGCTGGTCGGCTGATGCGGCGCATCGCCTGGGCTGTGATGGCGGGACTGCTCTGGATGGCGCCCGCCATGGCGCAATCGACCTTCACGCCATCGGACGAAAGCCCGGAGGACCTTCCCGCCGGCGCCGGCCGCGACGAAACCTTCTACGCCTGCACCGCCTGCCACGGATTCAAACTGGTGGCGCAGCAGGGCATGACGCGCGCGCAATGGGATGATTCGATCAATTTAATGATCCGCCGCCACAACATGCCGCCGCCCGACGACAAGGACCGCGCGGTGGTGCTGAACTATCTCGAGGCGACGTATCCGCCGCGAGCGCCAGCCGCGCGCGGCGGCTGGCAGAACCCGTTCGCGAAGTGAGTGTGAAGCAAGTGCAATGTCGCACGGGGCCGGCCTGACTACTGACCATGCAAGATCGATTAGTCACTTGCTGCCCATGCTTCGAGACGCTCGCGTCGCTCGCTCCTCAGCATGAGGTTTATTGTGCTTCAACAAGTGAGACCTCATCCTGAGGAGCCCGCCGCTTGGCGGGCGTCTCGAAGGATGGGCTGTCTCCCCGAAGCGAGGGCTACTTCTTCTTCCCCTCGGCATCGAACTGCTTGAGGTAGGCGATCAGGTCGTTGGTCCTCTGCTCGTCCTTCAGGCCGGCATAGATCATCTTGGTGCCGGGGATCTTCGCCTTGGGGTCCTTGATGTATTCGCGGAAGGTGGCCTCGTCCCAGGTCAGTCCGGAGTCCTTGTTGGCGGCGGTATAGTTATAGCCGGCGATGGTGCCCGACTTGCGGCCGAACAGGCCGTTGAGCTGCGGCCCGACGTTGTTCTTCGCGGTCTCGCCGACCTGGTGGCAGGCCTTGCAGACGCCGAACACCTTTTCGCCGGCCGCGGCATCCTGGGCTCTGACTTCACCTGACCCGGCAACCGCCAAAAGCGCAACAATAACAAAGCCTCGCATCCTGTTCTCCTGTTTTAGCAGCCCGTTGGGGCCGGGAATTTCTGGCTGATCGGCATCCAGCGGTCCCGACTGTCGGATGGCCGACAGATGGCATCTTTCAAGCACCATACACGATCAAAGTTCCAGTGGAATCGGTGATGCGGGCCTGCAGGTTCGGCCTGATCGCCACGATGCCAGCGATATCAGGCAAAGGCATCAGGCTGAACGCGGTCGACAACGCGTCCGCTTCGGTGGCCGTCGGCGCCATCACGCTTACGCTTTGGTAGCGCTGCGGACTGCGTCCGGTCGCCGGATCGAACAAATGGGTAAAGCGGCCTTTGGAGTCAAACCGGAAGCCGGCGCCCGCCGAGGTCGCGACCGCGCGGTCGACCAGGTCGACGGTTTCGGTGAGCACGCCCGGCCGATCGGGATCGCCGAGACCGACGCGCCACGGCGTGCCGTCGGGCCGCGCGCCGATCGCCCTGATCTCGCCCATGTTGACCAATGTCGTCGACAGGCCCGCTCTCCGCAGCCGCTCGACGACGCGGTCGGTGGCAAACCCCTGCGCGATGCCGTTCAGCGTGATGGCCGCGCCGCGCTTCAGCAGAGCGATCCTGTGCTCGCCGACCAGCAGGCCGGCGTGGCCGACCTTCGCCAGCGCCTCAATGAGATGCTGCGGCGAAGGCCCGTCGTTGCGCGGTGCCCCCGACGAGAAATGATCGGCATGAAGCTGCCACAACGGCTGCACCGTCGGATCGAACGCGCCGCCGGTGATTGCGGCAAAGTGCTGCGAGGTTTTCAGCAGCGCCACCATATCGGCGTCGGGCGCAAGGAGAATGCCGGTGCGGTTGAGAATCGAGATCGCGGAGTCCGCGCGGTACAGGCTGAACTGCTGCTCCAGCCGCCGCACCTCCAGCACACAGCGTTCGACCAGCCGTTCGGCCTCGGCCCTGTCGGGGTGATGGATCTCGATCGAGACCTGCGCGCCGAGCGCCGAGCCCTGCCAGCGCACCGGACCATTGGCTTGCGCGAAACGGCCAGAGGCGAGCAATGCCGATCCGGCTGCGCTCGCAGCAATGACGATCATGCGCCGCCGGGTGAGATGTCGAAGCATCGGCTGGTCCCTCGTCAATTGGTCCTGATATCAGGACGTTCATGCTGGCTCTGGTCGCCGGGCGTATCGCTGCCGAGCACATAGTCGCGCGGAATCTCCGTGAACGTCACCACCCGGCCGCCATTGGCGGCGGCAAAGGCGGTGGCGGCCTCGCGATTGCCGAATGGCACGACCTCGGCCGCGCCCATGCCGCCCTGCTTGCGGCTCTCGATCACGAAGAAGGCCTTGCGCGCGTCGACCCAATTGGTCGCGCCGGGATCCTCCCAGCTCGGCGCCCGCGCCATGTCCGACACATAGATCGCCCTGATGTCGCGGGGCTGGTCGGGCATCAGGGTAAAGGCCACGGTGTCGCGCGCCGAGGAGAACCAGAACGGATCGATCCGGCCCGCGGTGATGATCTGGCCTTTCGGTCCGGGATGTTCGAGCAGGTTCATGCCGCAGAACACGCCCATGGCGTCGCTGTTGAGCGCCACCGGCGGCGGCGCGACCGAATTCGCTGCATCCTGATTGCATCCGGCAAGAAAGATCGCGGCGACAAGCGCGCCCAGAATTCGCAAGATGACTATTCGAAGACTCATAATTCCCTCCGCGCAAAGAATGCGGTCGCCAGTCCGAGCGGGGCGACGATCCAGACCAAAAGGCCCAGCAGCAGCGCGCCGATGCCGGTGCTCGCGGTCCCCGCCAGCCCGGCCATGCCGGAGAACTGGCTGACGTTGAAGCCGGTCAGGTTGGTCAGCCGATAAAGATCGGTTGGATTGAGAAACAGCAGCGCCTCCAGCACCGGTGCCGTGACGACGCGCCCCTGATCGACCACGAGGATGCCGAGCAGCGCCATGTCGAATACCAGCACCATCAACAGCCAGATGCCGACCGAAATGCCCGCAGCGGTACCGCGATCGCGCACCAGGCTGGAGATCAGATATCCGATCGCGACGAACACCGCGCCGAGCAGGATCGAGGTCCCGAGCATGGAAGCGAAGGCGTACCAGCTCGCCGCCAGCACCGAGGCGCCTGTGATGGCGAGCGCCGCTGCCGCGGCGCCATAGCCGATCACGGTGGCGAAGGCGAGGATCAGCACGTGGCCGCAGAACTTGCCGAGCAGGACCTGGTAGCGGCCGACGGGATAGCTGAGCAGCAGGATCATGGTGCCGCGCTCCATCTCGCCAACGACAGCGTCATGCGAAATCAGCAGCGCGATCAGCGGCAGCAGAAAGATGGTGAGGCTGGAAAGACTCACGACCACGACGTCGAGCGCACCGGCGCCGACATTGCCGGTCGGCGCACTGCCGAGAAAGGTCAGCGACAGCGACAATGCGGCCAAAAGCAGCGTGGTCGCGAGAACCCAGCGGTTGCGCAACCCTTCCTTGATTTCCTTGGCGGCGATGATGACGATGTTCCTCACGCGGCGTTCTCCCGCAGAAAATGCGCATACAAATCGTCCAGCGTCGGCGCTGCGATCTCGATATTGGTGACGCCGGGATGGACGGCCGCGACACGCAGCAGTTCCATCTTGGCGGCCTTATCGGGCACAAGCAGGATGCGGCCGTGCGGGGCTGCGACACTCGCCCCGTTCATCCATGCCGGCGGCACGCTGGCTCCCGGCGCCAGATCGAGCGAGATCCGGATCGGCAGTTGCGAGATCGAACGCAGTTCCGAAAGCGAGCCCTGCGCGACCAGTTGGCCGCGGTTCATGATCAGGACATGCTCGGCGCGATCCTCGAGCTCGTTCAATGCGTGCGAGGAGATCAGCACCGTGGCGCCGTCGTCGCGCAATTCGTTGAGGATTTCGTAGAAGGTCTGGCGCAGCGCCGGGTCCAGCCCCGTGGTCGGCTCGTCCAGCAGCAGCACGCGCGGCCGTCCCAGCAGCGCCTGGGCGAGGCCTAGACGCTGCCGCATGCCCTTGGAATAGGTCCCTACCCTGCGATCGGCGGCATGCATCAGACCGACGCGCTCCAGCAGCGGCCAGGCCGAGGCGGGCTTGATTTGTTTCAGCCGCGCGTAGAACGCCAGCGTTTCGCGGCCGGTCAAGGCAGCGTTGAAAGCGACATTCTCCGGGAGATAGCCGAGCTGCCGGCGCGCCGAGAATTCGCCGGCCGCCGGATCCTCGTCCAAGACGCGGACCGTGCCGCGCTCGGCATGAATGAGGCCGAGCATCAGCTTGATCAGCGTGGTCTTGCCGGCGCCGTTGTGCCCGACCAGCGCGCTGAGACGTCCGGGGCCGAGGTCGAACGAGACATTGCGCAGCGCCTTGACCGCGCCGTAGCTCTTCTCCACGCCATTGACGCTGACGGTGACGCTCATCGCAGGCTCCGGCTGGCTGACGGTTTCGGCGGCGGCGCGATCAGGGGACGGGTATCGACGACGCCGCCGGGATAGAGCGCCGGAAATTGCGCCTGCGCCCAGCGCAGCACCTGCACCGCGGGACTGTTGATCAGCACCTTCGCCGACGGGGCGGTCCACAACACGCGGTCGACCAGATCGTTGGGACGGTAGGCGGTGTCGGCAATGCCGTCGCCGTTTAGATCGAATGCCGGATTGTCGCTCCAGTAATTGCCGCGGCCGCCCTTCGACCAGTCGAGGTCGCGGGTGCCGACATATTTCACCTGGTTGCGGTTGCCGACAAAGGCGTTGCCGGTGATCTCGTTGCCTTCGGAACCGGCGGTAAAATGCACGCCGATGCCGCAGCGCTCGAACCAGTTGTTGCGAAACTTGTTGTGGTTGGTGTTGTAGATGAAGACACATTTGCCGGGTCCCGAGCGCAGGCCAAGTTCCGGCTTCGATTCCGGCAGCATGCCGCGCTCATTGTCCGGACCTTCATCGCGGCTGCTGACGATGTTGTCGAGCGAGCCGCCGTTCACCCAATTGCCGTCGATCTCGGCGTAATTGGCGTAATTGAACAGCATGCCGTAGTCGCGGTCGCGATCGCTGATATTGTTGCGGATGGTCAGCCGGTTCGAAAACATGATGGCGTAGCCGACGTGATTGCCGATGGAAACATTGCCGCTGACTTCGCTGTCATTGGTGTACATGTAATGCACCGCGAACCGCACCTGCTCGAAGCGGTTGTCGAGGAAGCGGTCCTTGCGGCTGGAAATCGTGAAGATACCGTCGCGTCCGTAGCGGAAGCTGTTCCCGGCGATGGTGACGTCGGGCGCATTCCAGACCGAGACGCCGTTGCCGGCCTCGTTGCGGCGCCCGCCCTGGATGCCGTCGACGATGTTGTTCAGCACGCGCGACCCCGTCGCGCCGTGGACGTAGATGCCATACAGATTGCCTTCGAAACGGTTGTTCTCGACCAGCGCGCGTTGCGCTGATTTCTGCAGGAACACGCCGGAATCCATCGCTTCGAGATCGCGGCCCGATCCCCGGATGGTCACGCCGCGGATGACGACATCGGGAACGGTCACGGTCACGACATTGCCGGTGCCGCCGCCGTTGAGCACCGCGCCTGGCTTCCCGCTCAGTACCACCCGCCGCTCGATCCGGATTGCGCCGTTGTATTCGCCCGGCGCAAGTTCGATGACGTCGCCGTCCTGCGCCCGGTCGAGCACAGTCTGCAGCGGCTGCTCCGGAACAGCCTTGATCGTCTCCGCAACCGCGAAGCCCGAAACTCCGGCGGCGAAGATCGCCGCCGGAATGATGCGCAAGAGGCTGAACACGCGCCGTTCCCGCCTCAGGAAGTTTTGGGCTCGACGAACATGCGGCCCTTCATTTCCATGTGCATGGCGTGACAGAACCACTGACAATAGTACCAGTAGACGCCGGGTGCGTCCGCCTTGAACGTCACCGAGGCCGTGGCCATCGGCGCCACCTCCATGGCGACACCGTAGTTCACGATGCAGAAGCCGTGCGTCAGATCCTCCACCGCGTCGATATTGGTGACGTAGACGGTGACTTCGTCGCCCTGCTTGACCTGGAATTGTTCCAGCCCGAACGCGGGCGCGGTGGAGGTCATGTAGACGCGCACCTTGTTGCCGTCCCTGACCACCTTGGAGTCGGCTTCGAGATCGATCTTGTCGGCCTTGGCCTGCTTGACCGCGTCGGCAAAGAACGGATCGGCGCGATCCCAGATCGAAACCGGGTTGATCTTGGAGCGGTGCACGATGGTGGCATCATGCGGTTCGGCAAAGCTCGGGCCGTCATGCACCAGCTTCATCTTGTCGCCGGAGATGTCGATCAGCTGGTCGTTTTCGGGCTTCAGCGGGCCCACGTTCAGGAAGCGGTCCTTCGAGAACTTGTTGAGAGAGATCAACCATTTTCCGTCCGCCTCCTTGGTCTGCCCCATCGAGGAGTGGTTGTGGCCGGGCTGATAGTGCACATCGAGCTTCTGCAGGATCGGATCGACCTTCTCGCCCTTGAAGGCACGTTTGGCGAGATCGATGTTCCACTTGACGATCTGGCTGTCGAGGAACAGCGTTGTATAGGCGTTGCCCTTGCCGTCATAGGCGGTGTGCAACGGGCCGAGGCCGAGTTCGGGCTCAGCGACCACGACGTCGCGCGGCTTGATCTTGTCGTCGAACAACTGATCGAACAGCCGGACATCCATCACGGTGACGGTCGGCGAGAGTTTTCCCGCCGCCACGATATGGATACCGTCAGGCGCGGTGTTCATGCCGTGCGGGCTGTTGGCAACCGGGACATAGCGCGTGTACTTCGAGCCCTTGCGGCCGTCGATGACAGGCACGCCGTTCATTTCCTTGAAGTCGCCCTTCTTCACCGCTTCCTCGATGCGCTTGATGTTGAAGATGGTGACCCAGTCCTGCTCCTTGGCGGTCATCTCGGCAAGCGTGACGCCCTCTTCCGAATTGTAGCAGGTGGAGAAGGCGTACTTGCCCTGGTAGTCGGCATCGACGTTATCGAGATTGCCGTCGACCATCACCTGCCAGGCCACCTTCATGGTGTCACCGTCGATCGCGCTGAAGATCGAGTGATACTTCTTCGGATCGTCGAGTACCTTGCCGTCGTTCGGTATCGGCACGCCGTCCTCGCCGTTGGCGAACACATAACCGGTGCGCGGATATTTCTGCACGCGCAAGCCATGCACCGTGTGCTGGTTCGGCAACTGGATGATCTTGTCGCATTTCATGACGTCGAGCCGCACCCGCGCGACGCGGGTGTTGGCCTTGTCGTTCATGAAGGCGTAGCGGCCGTCATAGGTGCCGTCGGTGAAGGAGATGTGCGGGTGATGCAGATCGCCGTTCATGTAAGTGCCGCCGCGGCTCTTGAGGAACTCGCGGGTCTCGGGCAACAATCCTTCGGTCAGCACCTTCAGGCTCTCATTGGTCTGGCCCCAGCCGGTAGCGCTGCAGCGGTTGAACACGGGAACGCGCATCAGTTCGCGCATCGACGGCAGGCCGACGATGCGCAATTCGCCGGACTGGCCGCTGGAGAAGAAGGTGTAGTATTCATCCAGCTCGCCGGGATGCACTTCGGCCTTCTGCACGACCGCGGGCCGCGCGGCGGGCGCCTTCGGCGCCGCAGCCTTGGTCTGCGCATCGGCGGTGGTGGCGTGGAGCGCAACCCCTCCGGCAAGCCCGACCCCCGCGGCCGCCGCTGTGGTTCCAAGCAATGTGCGCCGGCTGACGCCCTTTCCGTTTTCCTTGTCGCTCATAATAGCCTCCTTGGCTTTCAGGTTGCGGGTGGTGTGATGGCGCCGACGGGCGGCAGGTTGATCGGCTTGCCGCCCGCGGTGATGATGGTGTTCGGACCCTTGCCGCCGCTGCGCATCGAAGGCGACGACAGCGCATCGCGCTTCTCGCGCTTCAGCCGCACCTGGATCATGTGCGGGCAGCGGTGATCGTCGAAATACAGTTCCTGGCAATGCATGCAGTAGATGCATTCATTGACGTTGATGTGCCCCTCGGGGTGGATCGCCTGCACCGGGCATTCCTTGGCGCAGCGCTGGCAGGGCGTGCCGCATTCGGGCCAGCGTCGCAGCCATTCGAACATCCTGACACGGCCGGGAATCGCCAGCGCGGCGCCGAGCGGACACATGTAGCGGCAGAAGAACCGCTCCACGAACAGCCCGGCAGACAACGTGGTCAAGGCGTAGATGACGTAGGGCCATTCGCGCGCGAACTTCAGCACGATCGCGGTCTTGAACGGCTCGACCTCGGCCAGTTGCTCGGCGAACGCAGTCGAGTACAGCGACATGCCGAACAGGCCGAGGAAGATGATGTATTTGATCGGCCACAGCCGCTCGTGCAGCCCCCATGGCAGCCGGTATTGCGGGATCTTCACCGCCTGGGCGATGTTGTTGAGCAATTCCTGCAGCGCGCCGAACGGACAGAGCCAGCCGCAGAACGGCCCGCGTCCCCAGAACAGCAATCCGGCCGCGATCGAGGCCCAGAGCAGGAAGATCAGCGGCGCCGACAGGAAGTATTCCCAGCTGAAACCGCTCAGCAGCGAATTGGCGAAGGTCAGGACGTTGACCACCGAGAGCTGGGCATTGGCGTACCAGCCGAGCCAGACCAGGATGAAGAGCAGGTAGCTCCGGCGAACCCAGGCGTAGAACCGCGGACGCCGCACCAGCGCATTCTGGAAAAAGAAGATCAGTGTGAGGACGCCGAGTGCGGCGATCGTCGTGGAGATCTTGACGACATCGCCGCGCCAGATCTGCATCCACAGCGGTTCGTCCTCGGCGGCGAAACCTGTCGCGGGCCGGAGCTGCGGCGCCGCCGGCGTTGCCGCGGAAGACTTGGAAGATGCGGAAGACTTGGAAGATGCGGAAGACTTGGAAGATGCGGAAGATTCGGCTACCTGCTGCTGTGCGGGCGCGGCCGGCTCGTGCTTGATGTAGCCGTCCGGCAGCGTGTAGCCGAGATCGAAGGTGAGCCAGGCCTTGTCCTTGGCGCCGACCACGCGCTGGACCAGCAGTTGCAGCACCCAGGGTTCGGCCGGATCGAAGGTGAATGCCGGCGGCAGCACGAACAGCGCGATTTCCGGAAAGTGCGGCGCGCCTTCGGCTTCGAGGCTTCCCAATCTGATGTGATCGCGGTCGCGGAAGCGGATACTGTTGCTGTCCTGAATCAATTCGACGCGGTCGAAGATGCCACCGCGGACATAGGCAGCCCCCTTGAACGAGTAACGCCCCGATCCCGCGACCACGAGGGCCTGCTGACCGGGCTTGAGCCTTCCGGCCAGCCGGTTAAATCCGTCCTCGCCGAGCAGGCTGCGGCCGATGGCCGGCACCGCGACATTGGCGACATGGAGGTCGATGAAGGTGTCGTCTGGATCGCCCTCTTCCGAATGCGCGACGGCGGCGGCATTGCCGGATTTTTCGAAGGCCTTGTTGACGTCGTCGACCGACAGGATCAACCGGCGCACGGATCCGTCACCGATCAGGGTTTCCCAGTCGCGGATTTCGCCTTTGCCGGGATCGATCGTCTTCTTCGCTTGCGGCACAGCGCTGGCGGCGACGTTGCCCTGGCCGCCGAGCCGGCCACCCTTGATCAGCTTGGTGGCGGAGCGGACGATGCTGTCGCCCATCACAAGCACGGTGACCGTGGCGCCGCTGACGATGTCGACCTGCGGCGCAGGTGCGGTTCCGCGCGCGACGCGGTCCATGTCGGCGCCGATCAGCTTGTTGACGGCATCCACCACGCGCTTTTCGGGAATGCCGAGCAGAACGATCGGCTCTTTGTGCTCGACCATCTTGAGGCCAGTCACCACGCCGTTCGGCGTAATGCCGACGAGCAGGTGGATCGGCTTGCCGGAATAGCCGGTGGCGTTGGCAAAGTCGGAATTGAGGTAGACGAAGCCGATGACCTGATTGTCTTTCAGCGCCGGTACGATCGCGGGATCGCCCTGCGGCGGCCCAAACCGATTCGCACCCGCAACCAGTTCGGCCGGCTCGGCCTTGCCGATATATTCGCCGAGACGTCCCGCAGCGCGCGCCTCTCCCAGCATGGCAATCCAGCCGAAAACGGCCAGAGTTCCCAAAAGGGCATAGATGTTGATGGGTTTTCGCAATTTGCTTCTTCCAGATGTCAGCAGAACGCCGTTGTTCTGGAGCGCAAGCATCGAAACAGCAGCCTAGAACACCTCGCAGAGCCGCTGCTTGCGCTGGATCAAACAGCCCGCAGTCTGACTGGTTCAAACTTATGCTGAGAGAGAGCCCGACATGCGCAAAGAGCCGCTCCTGACCGCCATGCCGCCCGCTGCGGTGGCAAGCCTCAGCGAGCTATATGCCATTGCGTTCGACCAGGCGCAGAAAGCCACGCAGCGATACGGCGCGCTGGCCACGCAGCCCGATGAGCGCCTGCGGCCGGTGCGCGCCGTGTTTGCGGCACTCTCGGCCCGCGAGCGCGAGCGCTGCGACAGCCTGTCCGCGGCCTGCCTTGCCGCCTGCGGCAAGCGGCCCGATGGGTCCGATCTGCGCTGGGCGCCGATCGATCTCGTCGTCGCGGCCGAGATCGCCGACATCGAAAATTCCAGCCTGTCGACGCCTTACACCGCATGGGCGCTCGCGGCGCGCCAGCGCCAGCGCGCCTTCGTATTCTGGACCTATGTGATCGCGCTCACCGAAAATCCGCAGGTTCGGCTCACGGCGGAGAACCTGGCGCGGGAAGCGTTGTCCGATGGCAATCGGTGGCGCCGTGAGCGCCGGCTGGCCTGGAGAACCGGCAAGACCGCGGCCGAGGAGATCTCAGCGTCCGATGAGTCGGCGTCGGCGGCGCTGTTGGAAAGCCTGCTGCTCAGGGATATCATCGCGTGGGCGCAAGGATTGACGCCGGCGCAGCGCGACCAGTTGCTGGCGATGGATCCCTTACGGCTGCCGCCGCATTTCCTGACGCCGTCAGACCAAAGCGGCATCGAACTGGTGGCCGGAGACCATGAGGCGATCAAGCGCCGGGCGCTGCGCCGCGCCGAACAACTGTCGAACATCTATCTGGAGGAAGCCGCCAGCGCCGACGACCAAAGCAGCATGGAACTCGCGCAAAAACTGGCGGCGGAATCCATCATGCGGCTCGCGAGCCTGCGCAACATTGCCGCGGCATCCGCATTGCGGTGAGCAATCCTACTCGATCCGCAGGCCCGAGGCCTTGACGACCGCGCTCCAGCGCGCGTCCTCGCTGGCGAGAAAGGCGCCGAACGCAGCCGGTCCCTCGTCGCGCGGGATGATGCCGAGACCGGTGAACTTCGCAACGACCTCAGGCGACTGGATGATCTTGTTGATCGCAGCTCCCAGGCGATCGACCCGCGCCTTCGGCGTCGCTGATGATACGACAATGCCGAGCCAGGCCGAGAGGTCGACTTCCGCAAAACCCTGCTCGGCCACGGTCGGGGTATCGGGGAAGGCCGCGACGCGTTTGCCGTAGGCGCTGGCGATCAGACGCATCTTGTCGCCGCGGATGAACGGCTCGGTGACGGCGACGGTGTCAATGGCGACGCCGA
>JBKJUA010000245.1:0-3126 GCA_046590305.1 Bradyrhizobium sp. | reverse complement strand
ACGCTGGCGCCGTCCTGAAAATCCATTCCGAACAGCCGCAGCATCCATCGCGATGTCGTTTTGGAGTTGCTGGAGAAGCTGCCGTGCACGCCGGTATAGGTGACGTCCTTGAACCGGTAGCTGTAGGACACCTTCCGCTCGTACATGACCGAGCCGCGCCGGCCGCCGTCGCCGGGGGCCGCGCGATAATCATCCAGGCCGGACAGCTTGATGGTGCCCGGCACCACCGGCCAACTGGCGGCCAGCGCCGATTGGCGGCGCAGCACCAGCGCGAACAGGGCCGCGACCAGGCCGAAGACGGCCAATGCCACCACCGGCACCGACATCTGCGGACTGACCAATCGCGCGCTGACGAATTCCGAGATGCTTTTGAGGCCGATCGCCGCACCAAACACGACCGCGACCGCAAGCGCCGTTCCGATCCCGAGGCAGCCCCACAGGCCCTGCGGCAGATCGCGCTCCAGCACCGCCTCGTGCGGATTCAGCGAGTTGTAGTAGACCATCACGATCGCGCCGACCGGATATTTTGCCAGGGTCGCGGCGACCTGGAAATTGCCGCGGTCTTCACCGATGCTGACGCCGTTGTGGCGGCGCTTCTGGCCGCTGACGGTGTATTCGTACACGATGTTGGCGAAGTTGCGCTGCTCGATCTTGTGTCCATTCTCACGCTCGCTGTCGAGCACCCTGACGTCGCGAAGCTGAGAGGTCGAGACCATCACCTTGCCCGGCGTCGATGGCCACTCCCGCGCCGCGCGCACCTGCAGCGTCTTGTAGATGGCAGCGACCAGAAGCAGCCCGAGCGGCGCCAGCAGCATCGCATAGACGACCCACGGCAAATCCGGCACGAGATTTCCCCAAAAGCAACGATGAGAGCCGTCCATCCCTTTGGACGAGCCGAATTGCCGGATGGTTCAATTGGGAAAGGTGGGGCGGATTTACCGCGCCCGCGTCAGCGCCAGCCAGATGCCGCCGCCGACCATGAAGCCGCCGGAGATGCGAGACACCAGCCGGGTCCGCTGCGCCGAGAAGAACAGCCGGGCACGGCCGGCCAGCACCGCATAGATCGAATCGGTGAACGCACCGGTCACCATGAAGGTGAGGCCGAGCAGCGCCACCTGGGAGAAATGGTCCTGGCTCATGTCGACGAATTGCGGAATGAACGCGCCGAAGAACACCAGCACTTTGGGGTTGGAGAGCAGCACCAGAAAACCCTGCAGGAAGAACCCGCCGCGCGGCGGCGGCGGCGTATCGGCATCGACGCCCTCGACCGGGCTGCGAATCAGCTTGATGCCGAGCCAGATCAGATAGGCCGCGCCGGCAAACCGAACCCAGTCGAACCAGTAGCCCATCGTCGCCATCAGCGATGTCAGCCCGACCGCGACGATACCGATCACGATCGCAAGGCCCGCCTGCACGCCCGCGATGTTGATCAGCGCCGCGCGGGTGCCGTAGCGCAGCCCATTGGCCAGCACCAGCGTGACGACGGGACCCGGCAGCAGCGCCAGCCCGATGCACGCGGCGACAAAGGCGAGATAGACCTGAAGGGACATGGGAGACTCGCGGAATTCAATCGAGGTGAGGATCGGATTATGCACGAACGGAGCGCGGTGGAAATCACTCTCTCCTTGATTACCCGGCCTTGACATGCAACCTTCTAGTTGCCTATTTTCACCATCATGGATGAGGTCTTCAAAGCGCTGGCCGATCTTTCGCGGCGGTCACTGCTGGACAGCCTTCACGGCAAAAACGGACAGACCCTGGGCGAACTCTGCGACGGGCTCGCCATGACGCGGCAGGCAGTGACCAAGCACCTTGGCATTCTCGAAGCGGCCAACCTCGTCAGCACGATCAGGCATGGCCGGGAGAAGCTGCACTATCTCAATCCGGTGCCGATCCATCAGATCGGCGAGCGGTGGATCAGGAAATTCGAGCGCGGCAAGCTCACCGCACTTGGCGAGTTGAAGCGGTAACTGGAGAAGCGTGATGAGTAAGCCTGATATCGAGCACTTCAAACCCGCGATCGTCTACACGATCTATATCGCCTCCACCCCCGAAAAGGTCTGGCAGGCGCTGGTATCGCCGGAGTTCAGCAAGAAGTACTTTCACGGTCTCGCCGTCGAGATCGATCTGAGAGTCGGGGGCGCCTACGTCCTGCGCGCGCCGGATGGTTCGGTTCACATCAGCGGCGAGGTTATCGAGTGCGATCCGCCGCGGAAGCTGACGACGACGTTCAACGTCAACTGGGATGGCCTGATCGAACATCTCGGCATGGAAATTGTCACTTATCAGATCGAGCGCGCCGGAGATGCCGTCCGCCTGACCATGACCGAGGCCCATGAGCGGCAGCTCAGCGACGACATCTTGTCCGGCGGCCGTGCGGGCTGGCCGGCGATCCTGTCGAGCCTGAAGAGTCTGCTGGAGACCGGCGAGGCGCTGTTGTTCAAGATGGAGCCGCCGCAGCGGATGCTGGCGGCGCTGAAGCAGATGGGGATCGAGATACCGTAGAGGCGTCTCTCTCGCTGCGGGTAAACACTGTAGACTTCCATTGTGGTATTCCAGTACAAATCCATCGGGAATCGTGCTGCCTCATTTGGTCGGCATTTTGATCGACTCCCATGGACTGACCGATACCCGTGCCGCACATTATGCGATCGCACGACGTACCAGATTTGAGCCACGAAATGACCGACCAATGAGCCTGCGCGCCCGGCTGCTGATATTGGTGATCGTGGCCATGCTGGTGCCGGCTGTCCTGGTGGGACTGCGCTTCGCGCAAAACCGCGCCAGCGAAATCAACGCCGCGCTAGTCAACCTGTCGGCAACGGCCAATGATATTTCGAGCGACCTCGACGAGAAAATCCAGGGCACGGCCCAGCTTCATTACGGCCTGGCGCGCGCCCGCGACCTCGACACAAGCGACAGGGCGGCCTGTTCGGCGTTCCTTTCCGCCGTGCGCGAGGAGTATCCGCAGTTCACCGGGATATTGACCATCAATCCGGACGGCAGCCTGTTCTGCGACTCGCTGCGAAGCAACCGAACCCTCGATCTGCGGGATCGTGACTATTTCAGGCAAGCCCTGGTCGCGAAGGGGATCGTGACGCTGCAGCCGGCGTTCGGCCGGCTGAC
>JBKJUA010000242.1:0-7101 GCA_046590305.1 Bradyrhizobium sp. | reverse complement strand
GGCGATCCGGCAGGCGGAGCCGGCGGCCAGGAGCGAGGTGGTCACCCAGGAGATCGCGGCGCGGGTGGCGACGCTCAGTCCGCGCGAGCGCCAGGTCATGGACGGCCTGATCGCCGGGCTTTCCAACAAGCTGATTGCCCGCGACTACGACGTCAGCCCCCGCACCATCGAGGTCTACCGGGCCAACGTCATGACCAAGATGCAAGCCAACAGCCTCTCCGAACTGGTGCGGCTGGCGATGCGGGCCGGCCTGCTGAACGATTGAGCTAAATCAAACCGCGATATCAGAAACGGGTGCTAGTGGCATCATGAACCAGACCGCTCTGTACTCGGTGGGTGGGGATCTCATGATGCCGATACCCGCAAACCCTACCGTCTATGTCGTCGACGACGACGCCGATGTGCTCGGCTCGCTGCGGTTTCTGCTTGAATCGGAGGGATTCAAGGTCCGGACCTTCCGGAACGGCTCGGCGCTGCTGAATGCCGCCCGTTCAACCGACGTGGACTGCTTTGTGATCGATTACAAGATGCCCGACATGAACGGCATCGATCTGGCGAGGCGCCTGCGCAACCGCGACATGGCGGCGCCGATCATCCTGATTACCGGCTACCCCGACGAGAACATCGCAGCGCGGGCGGTGGCCGCCGGGGTCCACGATGTCCTGCTGAAACCCTTGCTGGAAGAGAGCCTTGTGACGCGTATTCGGGGTGCGATCCAGGCCGGCCCCGGACACTGACCTCCGGTATTGTACGTAGGTAAACCTCCTTAAGATATCGCCCGAAATTTCCAGCTTCGATGATCCCGCGTAGCAATGGCCATCCGCCGCAAGGAGATGACCATGCTGACCGAATCCCTCACCTCTTTCGCCATCGCCCGCCGCGTCGGCCCGGTTCCCCACGAAGCCCTCGACCAGTTCGGCACGGTCACCGGCTACGCCGGCCTGATCGCCACCGAGTTCAGCTACCGGAAGGATGAGGAGATCTACGGCGAAGATGAGCCCGCGGCATATGTCTACCAGGTGATCTCCGGCGCCGTCCGCACCTACAAGCTGCTGTCCGACGGGCGTCGCCAGATCGGCGCATTCCATCTGCCGGGCGACGTGTTCGGGCTGGAATCGGGATCAGTGCATCGGCTGGCGGCCGAAGCCATCATCGACACCTCGGTGCGTCTGGTCAAACGCCGCAGCCTCGAACACGCCGCAGGCGTCGACGTCAAGGTCGCGCGCAATCTCTGGGCCATGACCGCCGGCGACCTCCGGCACGCCGAAGATCATATGCTGCTGCTCGGGCGCAAGACCGCGATGGAGAAGGTCGCCACCTTCCTTCTGGAAATGGATCGCCGGCTGGCCGTCGCCGGCATGATGGCACTGCCGATGTGCCGCCGCGACATCGGCGATTATCTTGGTCTCACGCTGGAAACGGTGTCGCGCGCGCTTTCACAGCTGCAAGCCCAGGGCGTGCTGGGATTTTCCGGCGCGCGCCAGATCGTGCTCCGCAACCGCCAGCGCCTGCGCAATATGGACGCCTGAGCGCAACGCGCCGCCTTCAATGGGTCAGGACGATCGACACTTGAATATGGCCGCGCGTACGCATCACCTCGAGCGACACCTCCTCGCCGTGGCGGCGAATCCGAAGATCGACGCTGGACAGACCGAGCCTGAGATCGCGCAACACCACCTCGTTGAGGAAAGCCGGCAGTCGCGGATCGCGCAGGCGAATTTCGCCGCGCTGGACATCGAATTCTAGACCGAGCGCCGCCTCCAGCAAGGTGAACGGCGTGGCACTCGCCCAGGCCTGCGGCGCGCAGGCCACCGGATAAAGCGTCGGCCCGCGCCGCTTCTCGCGCTGAAATCCGCAAAACAGCTCCGGCAACCGCCGCAAATCCATGTAGCTCGCGGCGTCGAACAGGCCCTTGAACAAATGTTCGACCGAGTGCTTCAATCCGTAGCGCGCCAGCCCGAGCGCGATCAGCGCATTGTCGTGCGGCCAGATCGAGCCGTCATGATAGGACATCGGATTGTAGCGCGCTTCGCCGCGCGCCACGGTGCGAATACCCCAGCCGGTGAAAAAGTGCGGCCGCATCAAATCGGCGGCGACCTTGCGGGCGCGGTCCTGCCGCGCGATGCCGGTGAACAGCAGCTGCCCGGCATTGGAAGTTCGCACCTTGCACTGCCGCTTGGCGCCGTCGAGCGCCAGCGCATAGGTGCCGAGCTCCTCGCACCAGAACGCGTCTTCGAATCGCGCCGCCAGCGCCTGCGCCTCGGTCACGAGCTGGCCGGCCTTTTCCACACGCCCCATGCGCAGGGCGCAGCGCGCGGCCAGCTGCTTGGCGGCAAATACATAACCCTGCACCTCGGCCAGCGCGATGTAGCCCTCGGCGAGTTGGCCATCGGCATGGAAGATGGCGTCGTAGGAATCCTTCCAGCCCTGGTTGGCGAGCCCCTGCTCGGAGGCGCGCTGATACTCGACAAAGCCGTCGCAGTCCGGATCGCCTGCCCCGTCGATCCAGCGCAGTGCGGCTTCGATCGCGGGCCACAACTCCGTCAGCGTCTCGTCGTCTCCGGTGCGTTCGAAATAAAGGCCGGCCAGCAGCACGAACAGCGGCGTCGAATCGACGCTGCCGTAATATTGCGCAAACGGCACTTCGCGCAGCGCCGCCATCTCGCCGCCGCGCATTTCGTGCAGGATCTTGCCGGGCTGCGCATCCGCGAGCGGATCGACCGTCTTGGCCTGGTGGAAGGCCAAGCGCATCAGCACGCCGCGTGCGATACGCGGGTCGACCCAGAGCATTTGCATCGCGGTGATCAGGCCGTCGCGGCCGAAAGTCGTCGAGTACCAGGGAATTCCTGCATAGGGATACCGGCCCTGCGGCGTTTCCGTCATCAGCATGTTGAGATCGGCCATCGCCTGGCACAGCACCTCGTTGAAGATGTTGTTGGAGGTCTCGGTACTGGTTGCGCCTGCGCACGAGCGGCGCATTTCGCGGCGGTGCGCCAGCATTCCGCGAAAGAACGGCGCCGGCTTGTGCATCAGCGGCTTGTTGCAGGACACCGCGATGAACAGCGAGGTCATTTGCTGGGGCGCGAGCTCGAAATGGTAGGTCGCGGCATTCGCCAAAAGTCTCGCGGGCGCCGGCTCGAAGTGCAGCCCGGTCGTCCGCGCGGCGCCGTCCAGCCCGCGATAGTCCAGCGTCACGTCGGTAGCGCTATCCACCTTGCTCGAGGCGATACCCCGGCGCGGGCGGCGTTCACCGCGAACCTCGAACAGATCGGCGAAATCATTGTCGAACAGCAGCGTCAGATCGAAACTCGTCGGCCGGTCGCCGTGGTTGCGCACCCCGATCCGCTGATAGGCGGCCCCGCGCCACAAGAAGATCGTCCGCACGATGTGCAGCATGTCCTTCTGCAGCACGATCCGGTCACCTCGATAGACGTCGGGATTGGTGAGGTCGATCGTCAGCGCCGAGTTGTCGTCGCGCAGATTGGAGCCGAGCAGCAGCGGCTGCACGTCGTCCAGCACCAGCTCGAGCCGCGCGAGATAGCGGGTGTCGGCATTGAACAGGCCATCGGGCCCGCCGGCGGACGCGCCGATATCGCCGTGGCTATCGAGCACGATGAAAGTATCGTCGTGCTTGAGCGAACGCCGCGGCCGCGACGCCGGACCGGTCATGGGAATGTAGAACGGCGACTCCTGGACCGCTTCGGCCTCACGAATCTTCGATATCTGGGTCACGGCTTCGATGGCCATTGATTGCCTTTAGCTGTTCAGTCCGCTGCGCGTTCCTCGCGAAGGTACGCCAAGTCGAAACAAACTCAGACTCCAACTATTTCCATCCCGCAGCAATAGCGGACGACGGAACCTCAGCGGGCCGGATGTCATCAGCAAGACCACGGTGTGAAAGAGCCACGCGCCCACAAGGGAACTTCGCGCATGCGAGAACGTTCCCGACTCGGGATACCCCCACACCTACACCGCCAAGGGGCGTTCGTTCAACGCCTATGCACAACAGGAGGCATAGATGCGCATTGCGCAAGTTGCTCCACTGACGGAGGCTGTTCCCCCCAAGCTGTATGGCGGAACCGAACGGGTGGTACACTGGCTGACCGAAGAACTGGTCGCGCTGGGACACGACGTCACGCTGTTTGCCAGCGGCGATTCGCAAACCTCGGCGAAACTCGACGCGACCTGGCCGAAGGCGTTGCGTCTCGACGGATCGGTGCGCGATCCCAATGCGTTACACATGGTGATGCTGGAGCGGGTTCGGCAGAAATGCGATGATGAGGAATTCGACATCCTGCATTTCCATCTCGATTACTATCCGTTCTCGCTGTTCTACCGGCAGCCGACGCCTTTCCTCACCACTCTGCACGGCCGGCTCGACCTGCCCGAGCATCAGCCGGTATTCAACACCTTCTCGCGGGTTCCGGTGATTTCGATCTCGGACTCGCAGCGACGCCCGGTGCCGCAGGCCAACTGGCTCGGCACCATCCATCATGGCCTGCCGGAAAAACTGCTGACGCCGCAGCCGTGCAAGCCGGGCTATCTCGCGGTGCTCGGCCGGATCGCGCCGGAAAAGGGCGTCGACCGCGCCATCAAGATCGCGACCCGCTGCGGCATTCCGCTCAAGATCGCCGCCAAGGTCGACCGCGCCGATCAGGAATATTACGAGGAATTGATCCGCCCGCTGATCGACGGCAATCCGCTGGTCGAATTTATCGGCGAAATCGGCGACTCCGAGAAATCGGAGTTTTTGAGCGGCGCGATCGGCCTGCTGGTCCCGATCGATTGGCCGGAGCCGTTCGGCCTCGTAATGATCGAGGCGATGGCCTGCGGCACGCCTGTCATCGCTTATAACCGCGGCTCGGTCGCGGAGATCATCGACGACGGTCTGACCGGCTTCATCGTCGAGGATGAAATCAGCGCGGTCGCCGCGGTCGGCCGGCTTGCCGGGCTGAACCGGCATGCGATCCGCCAGCAATTCGAGGCCCGCTTCACCGCGCGCCGCATGGCACTGGATTATCTCGCCGCCTATCGCAGCCTGATGGAAGCCGCCAAACCGCACATCAAGCTGGTGAGCAGCGCGGAGTAGCGGCGGCATAACTAGAACCGTCATTGCGAGCGCAGCGAAGCAATCCACCTTTCTTGCGAAAGACAAGGAAAGTTGGATTGCTTCGTCGCTACGCTCCTCGCAATGACGGCCTTAAACCTTCAACTCACCGCCACCCGTTTCGGCTCGACGATCTCGAACATCCGCGGGAAATCGTCCATCAGCATCATCAACTCGCCGAGCCGCATCGGATCGCCGGTGAATTTGATCACCCCGCTGCCGACCGCGTCCTGAAACGTCGTCAGCTTTGCGATCACTTCGTCGAGCGCGCCGCGCGGCAGCGTGAAGCCGGCGTCCGCCGTCGCCGCCTGCGCGCCTGCGATATAGGTCAGGGCGCAGTTCTCCAGCGTCAGAACGAACGTTTCGCCGGTATCGGTAAAGTTCCAGTTGATCACGATGTGCCTGCCTTCAGCCTTGGGGCCGTTGAGCCTGATACCGAGCACGTCCCACAATTGCTCGGTGCGCAGCGCCGCCAGCGTTTCGCGCGGCATCGCCGCGCGCGCCGGCACCTTCGGCATGCCCTGCCGCAACTCCTGCGCGCCGAACAGATAGGCGTTGCGCCAGGTCGCACTTTCGGCGGCATAGCCGAGCTGCTCCATTGTATCGGCCAGCAGCGCGCGGGCAGCCTGATTGTCGGGATCCGCGAACACCAGATGGCTCAGCGCCTGGGCGATGAAACGAAATTCGCCCTTGGCGAAATCGTTACGGGCGCGCGCGAGGATCGCGTCGGCACCGCCCATATATTCGACGTATTTTTTGCCGGCCTCGACCTGCGGCAGCGGATCGAGATTGACCGGATTGGCGTCGTACCAGCCGAGATATTTCTGGTAGATCGCCTTCACATTGTGCCGGATGTGGCCGTAATAGCCGCGCGCATGCCAGGCACCGTCGAGACTTGCCGGCAGTTTTATTGTTTCGGCGATCTCGGCGGCCGTGAGACCGTGGTTCATCAGCCTGATGGTCTGGTCATGCGCGAACTTGTAGAGGTCGCGCTGCTGGCGGATCATGGTATCGATGCGCTCTTGTCCCCACACCGGCCAGTGGTGCTGGCCGCACATCGCATCGGCCTTGCCGCCCCACATCTGCAGCGCCTCGCCGAGATATTTCGACCACGCCAGCGCGTCGCGCACGTCGGCGCCGCGGAACGGCAGCAGATTATGGAAATTGTGCGTGCAGTTCTCCGCCAGGTTCAAAAGCTTGTAGCGCGGAATGAAGAAGTGCATCTCCGCCGGCGCTTCGGAGTTCGGCGCCATCTGGAATTCGAATTCGATCCCGTCGATGCTGCGCCGGTCCCCGGTCGCCATGATCAAGTCGGTCGGCCGCACCAGCGACACCGCCCCCACCGCCATCGATTTGCCGAGACCGCAATCGACCTGCCCGCGCGGGCCCTTGGCCAGCAGCGGCCCGAACTGATACTGCGCGCGCCGCAGCATGGCGGGGCCGGCGATGATGTTTTCAGAAACCGCGTGTTCCATGAACAGATTGGGCGCGATGATCGGCACCTTGCCGCCGGCCAGCGCCGCCTCATCGAGCACGCCGCGCGCGCCGCCCCAATGGTCGGTATGGGTGTGGGTGAAGATGACGGCCACGACCGGCCGTTGACCGCGATGCTGGAAATACAGCGCCATCGCGGCGCGCGCGCCTTCGATGGAGGTCAGCGTATCCACCACGATCACGCCGCTGTCGCCCTCGATCAGCGTCATGTTGGCGATGTCGAGGCCGCGCACCTGATAGACGCCGGGCACGACTTCGAACAGGCCGTGGTTCATGTTGAGCCGCGACTGCCGCCACAGGCTCGGATCCACCGTCGGCGGCGCTTCCGCTTCAGACAGGAAGCCATAGGGTTCGAGACTCCAGACCACCCTGCCCTGCGCTGAGGTGATCCGCGCATGCTCCAGCGTGCCGAGAAAGCCGCGCGCCGCTTCGTCGAAATCGCGCGTATCGGAAAACGGCAGCGCCTTCAGCGTCGCCGCATGCTGCGCGATCACGGGCGC
>JBKJUA010000220.1:0-6282 GCA_046590305.1 Bradyrhizobium sp. | reverse complement strand
GCAAACTGGCGAGACCGATTTCAGCCTGTTTCGCGCTTTCCGGCCCGCCGCAGCCGGCTTTAAGCCAAATCAAAGTTCCCCCGCCCATCCTCTGCAGCGAAACGATCCGGTCACGCGCGGGCACACGAGCCCCGCCGATGCCCGGACATGGGGCGTCAGATGGGAATATCAGGTCACTCGCACGCATCGCGTGCCGTCATCCTTGCCGTGCTTGCCTTGGGCATGGCCTGGTTCGGCCCGGCGGCAGAGCTTTCGGCGGGAACGCTGAATGTGGCGGCGGCACCGGATCCGGTCGGACGATCCGCCGAGCCGTTCGGGTTGTTTGCATCGCATCTCGCCGGTGGCGGATTGCTTGTGAAGTGGCAGGGCGTCCAGCGTCGCCTCGACGATGAGATGGTGCAGCTCGCGCTGTGCGAAGGCGATCCCGATCGCTGCGCCTCGCCGGCCGCGCTGCAATTTCTCGCCATCGTCGACGTCGCGAGAGGCCGCGACGGCCGCGCCCGCCTCGGCGAGATCAATCGCGCCATCAACCTCGCCATCCGGCCGATGGGCGACCTCGAACAATATGGGCAGATCGACGTGTGGAGTTCGCCGCTGGCGACGCTGACCCGTGGCGCCGGGGACTGCGAAGACTATGCGATCGCCAAATTCATTGCGCTGCAGCGGGCCGGCGTCTCGCCCGACGATTTGCGCATCGTGATCATGCGCGACACCATCCGCGGCGAGGATCACGCCGTTGCCGCCGCAAGGCTGAATGGGCAATGGCTGACGCTGGACAATCGCCGCATGGCGATGGTCGAGGACGCCCAGGTCAGAAACTACCGGCCGAGTTTCGTGCTCGATCGCGACGGCGTCAAACGCTACCAGGACGCGCCGATGCCGGTGCTTGGCGATCGCAACCTGGTTTCGGATGCGATGAGCCGTTCCGGAATCGCAACGTCGCCGATGTGATCCAGGTCGCCCGTCGCTTCAATGAAATTTGAATCGCCCGCCGATATTGCGGTGCATCCGAATGCGCCTGGCATTTCGTATGGCAGGAATTATGGTGAGAGAAATTTTCTCTTTTGCGCTCCGCCTCTACCTTTGATTGACGACATTGTTCGCGACGGCATACGATACCTGCAGATCCGCTAGAGATCGCTTGGGAGGGAAAGATGACACGTTCGCCGCGCGTTGATTTTGCTCGCCGCTTTTTTCGTGATGTCGGTGTTCGGCCGGTGACACGCTTTGCACAGGCCGCCGTGACGATCGCATTGGGCCTGACGATTTCCGCAAGTGGCGCCATCGCCCAGAACGCCGCCAAGGGTTCGCCCGATCACATCAAGGCTGTGACCTCGACGGTCGACGGCGCCTCGATCAAGGCCAATACCGCGACCTCGAACGACTGGCCGACCATCGGCCTCGACTACGCCGAGACGCGCTTCAGCAAGCTCAGCCAGATCACCACCGACAACGTCAAGAAGCTCGGCCTGATGTGGACCTATCCGCTGGAGTCCTCGCGCGGCGTCGAAGCGACCCCGCTGGTGGTCGACGGCATCATGTATGTTACGGCGTCATGGAGCGTGGTGCACGCCATCGACGCCCGCACCGGCAAGCGGATATGGACCTTCGATCCCGGCATCGACAAGGAGAAGGGCTACAAGGGCTGTTGCGACGTGGTCAATCGCGGCGTCGCGCTGTGGAAGGGCAAGGTTTTCGTCGGTGCCTATGACGGACGGCTGATTGCGCTCGACGCGGTGACCGGCAAGACGGTCTGGGAAAAGGACACCGTCGTCAGCAAGGAGCATTCCTACACCATCACCGGCGCGCCGCGCGTCTTCAACGGCAAGGTGCTGATCGGCAATGGCGGCGCGGAATACGGCGCCCGCGGTTATGTCACCGCCTACGACGCCGAGACCGGCAACCAGGCCTGGCGCTGGTTCACGGTGCCGGGCGATCCCTCCAAGCCGTTCGAAGACGAATCGATGGCGGCAGCGGCCAAGACCTGGGATCCCGCCGGCAAATACTGGATCAACGGCGGCGGCGGCACCGCGTGGGACACCATCACCTTCGATCCCGACCTCAACATGGTCTATATCGGCACCGGCAACGGCTCGCCATGGAACCGCGATCTGCGCAGCCCGGCCGGCGGCGACAACCTCTATCTGGCATCGCTCGTAGCGCTGAATGCCGACACCGGAAAGTACATCTGGCATTATCAGCAAACGCCGGGCGACCACTGGGACTACACCTCGACTCAGCCAATGATCCTCGCCGACCTCACCATCGACGGGGCACCAAGAAAGGTCATCCTGCACGCGCCGAAGAACGGCTTCTTCTTCGTGGTCGACCGCACCAACGGCAAGTTCATCTCGGCGAAGAACTTCGTCGATGTGAACTGGGCGACCGGCTACGGCGCCGACGGACGGCCGATCGAGGTGGCGGCGGCACGCGGCGCCGAAGCCTATGACAGCATTCCCGGTCCGTACGGCGCCCACAACTGGCATCCGATGTCGTTCAATCCGCAGACCGGTCTCGTCTATCTGCCGGCGCAGGGAATCCCGGTGAACCTGACGCCGGAAAAGAAGTTCAAGCATAATGCCCAGGAGCCCGGTAAATTCGCTTCTGCGGCAGGCTGGAACGTGGGCTTCATGCTGGATGCGACGCCTCCCAAGAACAAACCGTTCGGACGGCTGCTGGCCTGGGATCCGGTCAAGCAGAAGGAAGTCTGGCGCGCTGAATATGTGGCGCCGTGGAATGGCGGCACGCTGACGACGGCCGGCAACCTGGTCTTCCAGGGGACGGCCGACGGGCGCTTCATCGCCTACAATGCCACGACAGGCGAGAAGCTGTGGGAGAGCCCGACCGGCACCGGCGTGGTGGCGGCCGCCTCGACCTACATGCTCGACGGCAAGCAATACGTCTCCATCGCGGTCGGCTGGGGCGGCGTGTTCGGAATTGCCGTGCGCGTGACCGAGTATCGCAGCCCGGGCACGGTCTATACCTTCGCGATCGACGGCAAAGCGCCGCCGCCGGCTTTCGTCAAGTACCAGACCGAGGGCCTGCTCGCCGGCGTGAAATACGATCCGAAGGACGTGCCCGAAGGCACCGCGCTCTATGTCACCGCCTGTGCCCAGTGCCATGGCGTGCCAGGCGTCCACAATGGTGGCAATGTCCGAAACCTCGGTTACGTCTCCAAGGAGACGATCGAGAACCTGAAGGATCTGGTGTTGAAGGGGCCGTTCAAGGAACAGGGCATGCCCGACTTCACCGGCAAGCTGACGGAAGCGGATGTGGCAAAAATCGCGGCCTTCATCCAGGGCACCGCGGACGCCATCCGGCCAAAGTGACGAAGTCATTCCGGGGCGCGCGCAAGCGCGAACCCGGAATCTCGAGATCCCGGATTCGATGCTTTGCATCGCCCGGGAATGAAAGCACAAGAAAAAGGGCTGCGCGATTGTCTTGCGCAGCCCTTCTTCTTTAGCGGGAAGCCAGCCTCAGAACATCAGGCCTTCTTTCACCAGCACCCAGCGGCCCTTCTTGATCTGCTGGACCTGCGTAACGGTGGTGGCGAGATGGTTGGTCTTCGAGAACACGGTCGGCGGCGAAGAGAAAATATCCTGGAACTTGTCGCCGGACTCCAGGGCATCGAGCAGCTTCTGACCGGTCAGGTCCTTGCCGGCCTTGTTCACATAATGCGCGAACGTCGTCACCGTATTGTAGCCGATGATGGCCTGGGTGTTGGCGTCGGTTCCGAACATCTTCTTGTAGTTGGCAAGCCAATCCTTCACTTTTCCCTTCGCGGTATCTTCGTAGGGAATTTCGAAGCCTGAAGCGGCATAGAGCCCTTCCACCACTTCCTTGCCGAGCGCCGGAACTTCAAGCACGTTGGTGGGTGTGGCGCCGAGGAAGGTCACGTCCCATCCGAGCTTCTTGGCTTCGCCCATCGCACCGATAGTCTCGCGGATCACCGTGCCGAGCAGCACCATGTCGCAGCCATCGGCCTTCATCTTGGCGACCTGCGCGCTGAAGTCGGAGACGCCGCGCTTGTAGCTCGTGACCGAGGCCGGCGTCAGCTTCATCGCGGCGACCTGCTGATTGAAGCCGTCGAGCACATTCTTGCCGTACTCGTCGTCCTGATGCAGGATGCAGGGCTTCTTGATGCCCTTCGTCTCGACCATGTATTTGACGGCGGCGCGGGTGCTCTCGACGTAGGGCAGCAGGTTGTTGAACTTCAATCTTTCCTGCGGCTTGGCCGGGTCGAACTTGAAGGTGAATTCGGCTGCGGTCAGCGGAAACAGCTGCAGCACCCCGGCATCGAACAGAACGTCCTGCGAGGCGAGCACGGTTGGCGAACCCATCGGCCCGACCATCGCGAAGATCTTGTCGCGCTCGATCATCTTCTGCGACGCCAGCACCGCGCGCTTCGGATCGTAGCCGGAGTCCTCAAGGATCAGCTTGATCTTGCGGCCGTGAATGCCGCCGGCGGCGTTGATTTCCTCGACCGCCATCTTCATGCCGTTGGAAACCGGCACGCCCCAGACCTTGATCGGGCCGGACAGATCCTGGTGGGTACCGATGACGATCTCGGCAGGCGAGATCCCTTCATTGGTGACCTTGGTTTGCGCTGCGGCCGGCAGATGGGTCAGCGCAAGGGCGCCCACCGCAAGGCCCAGCGCCTTGAACGATTTCGACATTGCAGTCTCCTCTTCGTGTGGCCCGTGTTGAGCGAAGGCCGGGGCCTTTAGATCCTTCGCCGTTTTCGATTGCTCGTCTGCTCGTCGCTCACGCCACCGCGCGTTCGCCATACATGGCGTTGATCTCGACCGCGTAGCGCTTGTTCACGAAACTTCGCTTCAGTTTCATGGTCGGCGTCAGTTCCTCGTCCTCAGGCGTCAGTTGACGCTCGATCAGGAAGAACTTCTTGATGGTTTCGACCCGCGCGAAATTGACGTTCACCGCCTCGATCTCGCGCTGGATCAGTTCCTGGATTTGCGGCGCCCGGCACAGGCTGGCATAATTGGTGAAGGGAATGTCGTGATCCTGGGCGTATTTCTCGACGTTCTCCTGGTCGATCATGACGAGGCAGGTCAGGAACGGCCGCTTGTCGCCGATCACAACGGTGTCGGAGATGTAGGGCGAGAATTTCAGCTGGTTCTCGATCTCCGACGGCGTGATGTTCTTGCCGCCCGAGGTGATGATGATGTCCTTCATCCGGTCGGTGACCTTGACGAAACCCTCATTGTCGATCGAACCGACGTCGCCGGTGTGCAGCCAGCCCCTGGCGTCGATGGTTTCGGCGGTCTTTTCCGGCTGGTTGAGATACCCCATGAACAGGAAGTCGCCCTTGATCAGGATCTCGCCCTGCGGGGAAATCGCGACCTCGCCCCAGGGCGCGGCTTTACCGACCGAACCGAGCTTGATGCGATCGGCCGGCATCACGGTAGCAACGCCGCAATTCTCGGTCTGACCATAGACCTCGCGCATGTCGAGGCCGAGCGCCAGATACCAGCGGATCAGATCCGGTGCGATCGGCGCCGCGCCGGTGAAGGCGAGCCTGCAACGATCGAGCCCGAGCATGCGGCGGATATTGCGGAACACCAGCCAATAGGCGATCTGATTGGCGAGCCGCAATGGCAGCGGCGGCGCGTTGCCCTCGAGCTTGCTCTCGGTCACGCGATGACCGATCGCGAGCGCCTTGCGGTACATCCAGTTCTGGAACGGCGTCGCGTCCTTGAGCGCAATCGTGATTCCGGAATAGAATTTCTCCCAGATTCGCGGCACTGCCAGAAACGCGGTCGGTTGCACCTCGCGCAGATTGTCCGGCACCGTTTCCGGGCTTTCGGCGAAATTCATCACCGAGCCCAGCGCCAGCGAAAGGTAATAGCCACCGATCCGCTCGGCGACGTGGCACAGCGGCAGGAACACCAGCCGCTCCTCGCTGTCGGTCGACGGAAACAGGTCATTGGCATGGCGCATCTGATGCGTCACGCCGCGGTTGGAATGCATGGCGCCCTTGGGCGGGCGGGTGGTCCCGGAGGTATAGACCAGGATGGCGAGGTCGTCGGCGCCACGGCTTCCGATCATCTCGTCCCACAGCTTTTCCCGGCCCTGGATGTGATTGCTGCCCAGCGCCACGAACTCGGCGAGTGACATCACCATCGGATCGTTGAAACCGCTGAGGCCCTCCATGTCGAAGATCACGATGGTCTGCAGCGTCGGGCAGCGCTCGCGGCAGGCCAGCACCTTGTCGAGCTGCTCCTCGTCCTCGACGAAGATCACCCGGGTCTTCGAATCGTTGAC
>JBKJUA010000197.1:0-5548 GCA_046590305.1 Bradyrhizobium sp. | reverse complement strand
ACCGCGATCGCGCCATCGGCGGTGGTCTCGCCCAGCGAGACATAAAGCTGACTGGCACCGTTGGTGAGCAACGCAGCCTCGGTGGTCGAGGATCCCCGTGCTGCGAAATTGCGCTTCGACGGCGTCATGTCGCTGAGCCGCTGGCCATCGAGGCTGACGGTGAACTGCGCCAGCATCTCGCTGAAATTCGGTCCCTTCCGCTGCGACACGTTGTCGAGCTTCAACTCGTAGCCGGCGATTTTGGCGACGTCGTCGGGCCGCATCGTTCCGATATATTCGCTGTTCCACGTGGTTTCGCAGACGATCCCGATCAGGGCGACGCCGACGCCGGCATGGGCGAACGCCGAGCCCCAGGTCGCGCGCGGCAGCCCCCGCGCACGCCGCGTCGCGATAGCGAACGGCACCCGGAACAGGCCGGTGCGCTCGACGAGATCGGTCAACGCACCCGCGATGACAAAGACGGCGAGCCCGATGGCGAGCGGCGCGAAGGCATTGCCGCCGTGCGTCCACGCCCACAGCATCGCGACCGCGAGCAGCGCCGCGATGCCGGCCGCGGTCAGGCGCTGCGCAGCACCCAGCAGATCGCCGCGCTTCCACGCCAGCAATGGCCCGAAAGGCACCGCCAGCATCAAGGGCAGGAACAGCGGCCCGAAGGTCAGATTGAAAAACGGCGCGCCGACCGAAATCTTGTCGCCGGTCAGGACTTCCAGCGCCAGCGGATACAACGTTCCGATGAACACGGTCGCGCACGCCGCGGTGAGAAACAGGTTGTTGAGCACCAATGCGCCTTCGCGCGAAATCGGCGCGAACAGCCCGCCCTGCTTCAGTGCCGTCGCCCTGAAGGCATAGAGCGAAAGACTGCCGCCGATGAAGATGCACAGGATCAGCAGGATGAACACGCCGCGCGTCGGATCGGTCGCGAACGCATGCACCGATGTCAGCACACCGGAGCGCACCAGGAAGGTGCCGAGCAGCGACAGCGAGAAGGTCAGGATCGACAGCAGGATGGTCCAGACCTTCAGCGCGTTGCGCTTTTCCATCACGACGGCGGAATGCAACAGCGCGGTACCGGCCAGCCACGGCATCAGCGAGGCGTTCTCGACCGGATCCCAGAACCACCAACCGCCCCAGCCGAGTTCGTAGTAAGCCCAGTACGAGCCCATCGCGATGCCGAGCGTGAGGAATATCCACGCCACCAGCGTCCACGGCCGCACCCAGCGTGCCCAAGCGGCATCGATGCGGCCTTCGAGCAGCGCTGCGACCGCGAATGAAAACGAGATCGAAAAGCCGACATAGCCGAGATAGAGCATCGGCGGATGCACCGCGAGGCCGATATCCTGCAGCACCGGGTTGAGGTCGCGGCCCTCGATCGGCGGGCTCGCGATGCGCAGAAACGGGTTCGAAGTCAGCAGGATGAACAGATAGAACGCACTGGCGATCCAGCCCTGTACCGCCAGTACATAGGCGCGCAGCGAGAGCGGCAGGTTATTGCCGAAGGCTGCGACCAAGGCGCCGAACAGCGCCAGGATCGACACCCACAGCAGCATGGAGCCTTCATGATTGCCCCATACGCCGGTGATCTTGTAGAGCAGCGGTTTGGTCGAATGCGAATTCTCGTAGACGTTGACGACGGAGAAGTCGGACGCGATGTACAGCGCGGCCAGTGCCGCGAACGACGCCGCGACGAACAAAAACTGCGCCAGCGCGGTGGTGCGCGCGACATTCATCAAAGCGGGATCGCGCCAGCGCGCGCCGAGGATCGGCACGGTGGACTGGATCAGCGCCAGCGCCAGCGCAAGCACCAGTGCGTAATGTCCCGATTCCGCGATCACTGCGAAACTCCCTGTTTTGCCTGCGACGCCCCTTGCTTCGCCTGCGAAGCCCCTTGCGTCGCGGCGGCGGGTTTGGCGCTGTAATCCGGCTTCTTCGCGCCATAATCGTCTTTCCAGTGCCCCTGCTTCTTCAGCGCGTCCGCGACTTCCTTGGGCATGTAGGTCTCGTCGTGCTTGGCCAGCACGGTATCGGCCTTGAACACACCTGCCGCATCGAGGGCGCCTTCGGCGACCACACCCTGCCCTTCGCGGAACAGATCGGGCAGAATGCCCTTGAAGGAAACCGGCAGCGTGGCGCTGCCGTCGGCAACCTCGAATGTGACCGCAAGATTGTCGCCGCGGACCAGCGATCCCGGCTGCACCAGGCCACCGAGCCGGAAACGCTTGCCGGCAGCAACCGGCTTTTCCGCCAGCATCGTCGGTGTCGAGAAGAACACGATCGAGTCGCGCATCGCGTTCAGCACCAGGGCCGCCGCGATGGCGAGCACCGCCAGCGAGCCGCCGATCATTGTCAAACGCCGCTGCTTGCGCGTCATGTATGGCCTCTAGTTTTTCGCAGGTGCTCCGAAAACCGCTTCGCACTTTTCGGCATCATGCTATCCGTCGAGCCCGAGATTCTTCAGGCCCTCATTCAGTTGCCGCAGCCGCGCGGCGTCATTGGCGACCGCCTGGCGGGCGTCGCCAAGCGCGGACCTCGCCTTGTCGCGATCGCCCATCACCATATAGGCCCGCACCAGCCGCAGCCATCCTTCGACATCGTCGCCATTCTGCTTCAATCGGATGGCGAGCCGATCGACCATGCCACGGATCATCTCGCTGCGGTCGGCCTCATTCATGTCCTTTGCCGCCGCCATCGCCTCATTGGAGAGCGCCGGAGCCGGCGCTCCGAGCGATGGGGCCGGCGCGCCACCGACCCGTCCCAGGGCGGCCTGCACCAGCGGCCGCCACGGCGCATCCGGCGGCGCCTTGGCCAGCATGGCGCGCCAGATCGAGGCGGCCTCGCTGCCGCGGCCGTCCTGCTCGGCGGCCAGCCCAAGGAAATAGCTCGCCTTGACCTCGTCGGCGTTCAGCGCGATGGCGCGCTCGAATTCGGCCTTCGCCTCCGCGGTGACCACACCGCTCGCCGCAGCAACCAGCGCTTCGCCGAGGTCGGACCGGCGCTCGGGACTGTCGCCATTGTGGGTGATCGAATTGCGATAGGCGCGGACCGCTTCATCGAAGCGGCCGAGCCGCGCCAGTACCGGCGCCAGCACGTTCCAGCCCCGGCCGTCGGTCGGATTCTTCTCCAGATGCGCCTCGACCTGCGTGACCATATTCTCAAAAGGCTGGGCGGTATCGGGCGCGCGGGCGCGCTGGGCCAGCGGAAAATCGCCGAGCCGGGGCGAACCCAGCGGGAGGTAAATCGCCACCGCCAGGATCGGGAGCCCGACCAGGGCCAGGATGGCCGCGGATCGGCGCAAGCCGGTGCTCGATATGACCGGCGGGCCGTCCTGGCTGTCCCTTGCCGCCAGCAGCCGGCGGCTGATCTCGACGCGCGCGGCTTCAGCTTCGGAGGGACCGATCAGTCCGCCGGCGACGTCGCGGTCGATCTCGCTGAGCTGGTCCTTGTAGACGGCAGCCTCGCTGCCTTCGCTCTGCGGCCGCACACCCCGGCTTAACGGCCAGAGCACGGCGAAGATCGCCGCGACCGTCATCAGCGCGAACACAAACCATAGCGTCATCAGCCAAGTTCCGGTGGAACGGCGCCACAGGCAAGGCACCGATGCGCCGCTTTACACCACGGGCGGCGACCCCGGCAATTGACAATTGTCAATTGGCCGGCGTTGCGGGGAAATCGCGAAAACCCGCAGAAAACCACGGTTAGCCGACATAGAAACCGACGCTTTGCGCGACCGGGGCGCCGTGTCCGTTCAGCGCTTTGAGATAATAGTCGCCCGGTTTGACCGTGGCCGGCAGCCTGATCCTGAGCGAGCCCGCCGGAGCCGCGGACGTGATCGTCGTGATCGGATCGGACAAAGGCTGATCGCTCGCCTTGTCGACCAGGATGACCTTGGCGCCGATCATGAGGCTTCGATATGTTGCGGAGACGACGCGGTTTTCGATTTCAACGTAATTAATGACTGAGTTCATATTTCAAAATTCAATGACTTGATGAAACGGGCACCACAAATGTGTATGTCCCGCGCCGGATTCCGTCAATCAAAATTACAACTTATAATTTTACCAGCTGTTTAACTAGCGCGCGACGGCTTGCGTTCGACGGTCTGCGCGTTTTCGGCCGCCCTGCTCATCAGCGATGCATAGTCCTGGCCGAACAATACCTCGCAGAAGCGGATCGCCGCCCTGACCTGCATCTGCCGGAAGCCGCGCGTCCTGGCGTCGCCGCTGCGCAGCGATTGCACCAGCGACTCCGTGGACTTCTCGACGTATTGCTGCAGGTCGGAATAGGTCCGCAGCGTGACCTCGTTGATCGCGAGTTCGCTGGCATAGGTGCGGCACACCGCGACGAAATCGATCAAGGTCGCGGTTTCGTCAACATCAGCGGCGTCGATGTTGGCGCCGGCGGGAATATCCTTGTCGGCGCGTTGACGCAGCAGGCGCCGGACCCGGCCGGGCACGCTGTCGATCTCCGATTGCAAGGCGTTGGAAATATCGGCCCGGATCGACGTCAGCAGCTTGCCCCAGGCGGAATCGTTGCGCAGATCGAGCTCGGTCCGCAAGCCGCGTACACCGTCGTGCAGTATCTTGAGTTGATCCGCAACGGTGTCGAAATGACCGCGCTTGATATCGGTCCGCAGGTTGGCGGTGAGCAATGACAGATCCTGCAGCGCGATGGTGACGGCAACACCATAAGGTGTCGCGGCAACGCGGATCTCATCATCGGACGCGGCCATCTTGATGGCGAGGCGGATGATCTGCCACGGCGCGGGCAACCGCTGCATCACCAGCGACAGCGCGAACGGCAGCAATTGCGGGGTTTGCAGCGAGGGAACGTTGAGGCTCGCGCCGATCGAGGCAATCTGCGTATCCGCGAACACGCGCAGCAGACTGGGGAGCCGGCCGTTGAGCGTATCGATGGCTTCGCGGGCCTGCAGCACCGAGCCGATCGGCAGCACATCCTCGATCACCTTGGGCGGACCGATCCGGGTCAGCGCGCGCTGATGGTCGCCGCCGGGCACCGGCTTGGCGATCTTGAAGATCGCATCCGCCGCGGCGTGCTGAAACTTGCGCACGGCCACCTCGAGATCGGACGTCGTTCCGGATTCCCGCACCCGGGCCAGCGCCGCTTCGAATTCCTGCGCCTGCTCCGGCGCACCCTCCCGGTTCAGCCATTGCCAGACCGGCAGCAGCGACGTGCGGCGGATCTGACCCGGCCGCACCGGAGCGTTGCCTTCGACCAGAAATGGCTCAAGCGGGCGGAACAGCAGGCGGGCCGGATCGTCGACGCGCGGCCGCGCCTCCTCGTCGGTTCCGCGCACGATCTTGCGCAGCTGTTCGAGCACGAAAGTGGCAACCGTGGTGTCTTCGCCCCGTTCGATGGCGCGTTCGAACTCCCGCATCAGCAGCGCCTGCGCCTGCGGCGGAAGCTGCGCGAGATAGTCCCTCAGCCGCTCGATCGATGTCTGGCTCATGCGCCCGGTATGGATGCGTGTTTCGCTCGGACGGCATTAGGCGTCCACCGGTCATCATAAAAGCCCCGACGTTAAGAAGCCGTT
>JBKJUA010000168.1:0-4366 GCA_046590305.1 Bradyrhizobium sp. | reverse complement strand
GCAGCCCGCCCGGCTTTTGCCGGCGCCACTCTCGAATTGAACGGTCCGAGGACGTCGTGGTCGAGCCGGTCCCTGTCGGCCATGGCCCTGGCCTGATCCAGGGCAATCCGGTTCAGGGTCGCATCGATGACGACACTCCCCTCGCCCTGCTTCGCACGGAACTCGGAAATCATCGATGCGGGCGACGGCTCAGCGGATGCCCGATGGGCAATGCCCAGTGGCAGGCAGAGAGCGATGGCGAACAAGGCTTTCATGGCGTCGGGGTCGCCTCGCAAGTGAATGTCTGGACGTTTGCACACAGCAGCCCGCGCGCCTGAAGCGCGGGGGCTGCCTGTTCACGTCCTGACAACTCATCAAAGCGAAAGCGTGGCGGATTGCCTCGATCGCGGGCCGATCAGGCCCTACGCCTTGATGTTGTTCTCGCGCACCACCTTGCCCCAGGTGCTGACCTGTTTGGCAAAGAAAGTTCCAAAATCCTTGGCGTCCGCCAGCAGCAGCGACATCTGCTGGGTATCGCGCAGCTGCGTCGCGATCGCCGGCTCGCTCAGGATCTCCTTGACCGACTTCGCCATGCTGGCGATGACATCGGGGGGCGTGCCTGTGGGAGCGAAAATGCCCCACCAGGCCAGCGTCTCGGAATCCGGGAAGCCGGCTTCCATGGAGGTCTGGGTGTCCTTCAGCGAGGGCAGCCGCTCGCGGCCCATCTGCAGCAGCGGACGAAGGTTGGGCCCGAGCTGCGCCGTCACCAGCGCCGCCGATCCCACGATCAGATCGACATGCCCGCCGAGCACGTCGTTCATGGCCGGGCCGCCGCCGCGGTACGGCACATGGACGATATCAACGCCGGCCTGCTTGGCGAGCATCGTCATGGCGAGATGGCCAAGGGTGCCGATGCCGACCGAGGCGTACTGGATCGAGCCGGGCTTGGCTTTCGACGCCGCGATGACGTCGGCAAAGGTCTTGAACGGCCGGCTGGCGTTGGTCGCGATCACATAGGGCGCGGTGCCGATCAGGAACACCGGCACCAGATCCTTCTCGACGTCGAGCTGCGGCTTTTCGAGAATGGCGGGAATCACCGCGTGGGAATCGAAGGTGACGAGAAACGTCATGCCGTCAGGTGCGCTCTTGGCAACCTGTACCGCGCCGAGCGAACCGGCGGCGCCGGACTTGTTCTCGACCAGCACGGTGCGGCCAAGCCTGGTTTGCAAATGAGCCTGCAGCAGCCGCGCCATCGCGTCGGTGGAACCTCCAGGTGGAAACGGCACCACCAGCGTCATGTTCTTGGCCTGTTGCGCCAGCGCCGGCGCCACGGCGAAGGCGGCTGACGCCGCCAGCATGGTGCGTCTTGTGATCTTTCGCATGTCTCTTCCCTCCAGCTGTTGCTGCGCCTGGTTTTTTTATTCGCAGGCTATGAATTGCCGAAGCCGGATCCGGGCTTTTTGTATTCCGGCCGCGGCGGACTGAAGATATCGAGCACGCGCGCGCCTTCCGGTCCGGCGCGCATGGTATGCGGCACGTTGCCCGGGGTGCGCCAGAAATCGCCCTTCTTCACTTCGATCTGCTCATCGCCCTGAAACCGGATCGCCGAGCCATCGAGTAACACGCCCCATTGCTCCTCGGGATGATGATGACGGGTGCCTTCCGAATGCGGCTCCAGCGTCACCACCGAGAGCATGGCATGCTCGCCGGCGAAAATCCGCGTGGTGACGCCCGCCGCGAGCTCGCGAAACAGGCCGTCATGCGGATTGTCCAGATTGTGAAATTCGTCCTTCTGACTCATCCCGGCGTCCTCAATGTCGTTTGTTCTCAATATCGATTCGTGTCGATCAGGATTTGGCGTAGGAACCCTGGTAGCGGCCTTCGCGGATCGCAAGCAGAGTTTCCTCTTCGCGCGCGAGCTGGGCGCGGACCGCCTCGAGCAAGGTTTCCGCGATCGCGGCTGGAAACGACAGCACGCCGTCCTCGTCGCCCACCACGATGTCGCCGGGCGAGATCACGGAGCCGCCGATCGACACCGGCACGTTGATTTCGCCGGGGCCGCTCTTGTAGGGCCCGCGGTGAATCACGGCGCGGGCGAAGCATGGAAAATCGGACGCGGCGAAGGCGGCGACGTCGCGGATGGCGCCGTCGATCACATAGCCCGCGGCGCCCCTGTGCTCGGCGATGTTCTTCATGATCTCGCCGACCAGCGCCCGGGTCTCGTCGCCGCCGCCATCGACCACGATGACGTCGCCCGGCCCGACCAGTTCGAGCGCCTTGTGGATCGCCAGATTGTCGCCCGGCCGGGTGCGCACGGTGAACGCGGTGCCCACCAGACGGCCAGAGCGATGGAATTGACGCAGCCCCACCGCGCCCGGCAGCCGGGCCAGATTGTCGCTGATGATACAGGTCGGCGCGCTCCTGAATGCCTCGATCAGATCTGGCGCGGGCTTCGGCACGCTCTCCATGGCCGTGGTGACGCTCATACGGACGATTCCCTCTTGCATTTCGACGCGCATTCCGGCGCGTGCTCCTGGAGTAGCTGCGGCATGGTCTGCTGTCGCATTCCGACTCCGGCGCGACATCTGCGGCCACCACCATGGTGAGGTCAAGTTAGGCTCTGAACCAATCCTTCAATAGCTGATATTCAGGAAACCATCGTACCAGCACATGATACCCTATGCCGCGCTGACGACCGCGCCCCGGGGGCAAATATCGCTTCCATTTCACTCCGCGCCTTGAACGCCGGCAGGGTCTCATCGATGGCAACGTCGTTCCAGCTCAGCAGCTGGTCCTTGCGGACCGGTCGCACCAGCCTGAGATGGTGCGCAAGCCCCAGTGGAAGACCGCCCTGCGCGAGCGAGCGTGCCGCCGGGACCAGCTTGCCGAACACGGTGTAGCCGCCCTCGCCATCCAGCATTTCGCCCGGCGCGAGGTCGCGCTTGGCGGTCGCCACCACGTCGGCGTTGAAGCAGGTCGCCACACCCGTTGGTTCGTTGCGCAGCCCCACCGAAGCGACGGAGATACCGAGTTCCAGCCCGATCATGTGCCAGCGCCGGTACATGCTCATGTAACGCCCGCTCGGATCCGTCACGACGCTGTACTCCTTGAAGCAGCGCCGGATGTAATCCGTGTCGGCCTCGATGCAAACCCAGACGCCCTTGCGAATGTCAAAGGGGATCTGCACACCATCGGACGTCAGGCATGAAATCACCTCGACCAGTCCCTTGCGGTCGAGGATGCCGCCTTCGCTTTTGGGCCGCATCAGGGTCGGGATGTCATCGATCGAGCCCGGCGGAAAACTCAGTCCCGCGTCGGGCGCCTCAAGGCCCGTCGCGTTCGCGATCGCCGCACTCTCGATCGCCGGCTTCGAACCGTCGAGGAAAGCATTGAACATTTTTGGATTGAGGCCACCCTCTTTCGCCTGCTCCGCCGTCAGGCCCCAATGGGTCCAGACGGTATCGGGGGTCGACTCCCGATACTGCGGCAACCATTTATGGCCGCGGCCGGCGGCAACCACCGGGAAGCCGGCGGTCCGCGCCCAATCCACCAATTCGCAGGCGAGCCCCGGCTGATCGCCATACGCCAGGCTGTAGATCACGCCGGCCTGGGCGGCCTTGTGCGCCAGCAGCGGTCCGCAGAACGCATCCGCCTCCACGGTGACGTTGATGACATGCTTGCCGTGGCGGAAAGCCGCCAGCGCATGCTCTACCGCAGCGGGCGGATTTCCCGTGCATTCGATGATGATCTCGGTTTCCGGATGCGCCACCAGCGCCTCCCAGTCGTCGCCGACATGCGTCGTTTTCGTCTTCACGGCGTCGTCGAGCGAGGATGCCGAGTAGCGTTCCCCGGGCCAATCCACGCGGGCGAGATTGGCCCGGGCGTTGGCGGGTGAAAGATCTGCGATCCCGACCAGATGAATGCCCGGCGTGCGCGGCACCTGCGCCAGATACATCGATCCGAATTTGCCGGCGCCGATCAAGCCTATCCGGAGCGGCCGGCCCGATGCCTCGCGCTCACGCAGCTTGCTGAAAAGATTCATCGGATTTCTCCTGCAGAAACGCCGACATCGAAATCGGCCGGCCGCGCGACTATATGCGGCAACGGTCGCGGGCGCCAACCGCCGCCTGCCGGCGCTATCGGTATATTCTCTGCATTTTCAGTGCGATGCCGATGTATCCGGCCTTAACGGCAAATCCAATACGTCGGAATGAGTGCCGGAAAAATGCCCGGTTCCGGGGTGACAAGGACGCCAATAATGGCGACAATCGGCAAGGATTGTGTCGCGGGAATCTTGTCTTGAGAACTTCGGAAAATCGCCGGTGATGGTGTCACGCACCTCCACATTGCTGATGGCGACATTCGCGGCCTGCGTCGTGCTGACGCC
>JBKJUA010000152.1:0-6533 GCA_046590305.1 Bradyrhizobium sp. | reverse complement strand
GAACCCGAGGCCCGCGGCATGCGCAACCGGCGCGATCGTCATGCCCCAGTCGGCGCGGCCCTGCGCGACGGCAGCAGCGACCGCGTTGTGCGAGCGCGGCTGGTTCCAGTAGCCGTCGGGCCTGATCTCGCCGAGCAGCCGGTCGATCAGGATGCGGGTGCCGGCGCCCTGGTTGCGGTTGACCATGATGCAGGCGGGATCGGCCAGCGCCGCTCGCACCACGTCCTGCGCGCTCAATCCTTCGAAGCGCTTGTCATCAGCGCGAAACACGATGCCCTGCATCCGCCGCCAGCCCGGCACCAGTTCGAGACCAGTCGCCAGATACGGCGTGTTGTAGCTTTCGGTCTTTTCATCGAACAGATGGATCGGGGCGAAATCGCATTCCCCGCGCTTGGCCGCGGCGAGGCCGCCGAGGCTGCCGACCGCGATCGAACGAACCAGGAGGCCGACATGCGCCAGCGGCGCGGTCACAAGATCGAGCCCGGTGCAGTGGCTGCCGACGATGACGAGATCCGGCACCCTCACATGCGGCGTGAACAGCGTCACTTCGGCGTCGGTGCCGGCAGGCATCTGATCCGCCAGCGCATCGATTTTCAAGAATCCATCGGCCTGCGCGAACGAGGTGATGGCACCGGATCCCTTGCCGGAGGGATAGGCGATCAGACCGCTATCGCCTTCGACCAGCGACACCATGACGAATTCGGTGCGGCCGAGTTCCGAGGCGATTCGTACCGGGACTTTTGCGAACACTTTGGCATCGGAACGCGGCGGCAGGCCCGCCATCCGGCGCAAAACCGGCACGATCATGTCGTGGAAGGTGAACATCGCCGAAGTCGGAAAACCCGGCAGGATCACCACCGGCTTGCCGTCGCAAACCGCCAGGCAGAGCGGTTTTCCGGGTTTTAGCGCGACGCCGTGCGCAATGATGCCAGGTTGTCCGAGCCGCGCGATGATGCGATGCGAGACGTCGCCGGCGCCCTTCGAGGTGCCGCCCGACAACACCAGCATGTCGCTGGAGTCGAGCGCGCTCCGCATCGCAGCTTCGAGTTTTGTCTCGTCATCGGCAATGGCGCCGAGAAACACCGCTTCGCCGCCGTTTTCGGAGATCGCTGCGGTGACGATGGCGCCGTTGGTATCGTAGATCTCGGCCGGCCGCAGCGGCTTACCGGGCTGCACCAACTCGTCGCCCGTGGACATGACCGCCACGCGAGGCCTGCGCGCGACGGACACCTGCGCGATGCCGCAGGCCGCCAGCATGCCGATCTCGCGCGAGCCGATCACGGTGCCGGCGCGCAACAGAGTCTCGCCCCGCGCGATGTCGGAACCGGCATAGGACACGAACTGCCCGGGCGAGGCGGCGCGGCGAATCTCGATCGCGCGCGCGCCTGCGGGCTGGGTGTGCTCGACCATGACGATGGCGTCGGCGCCGCGCGGCACCGGGCCGCCGGTCGCAATCGAGGTCGCGGTGCCCGACAGCACCGGCCGCGCCGGCGCGATACCGCAGGCGATCACTTCGTCGTTGAGCATCAGGCGCGTCGGCATCGCTTCACCGGATGAAGTGAGATCAGCGGAGCGCACCGCAAAGCCGTCGACATTGGAACGGTCGAACGGCGGTACGTCGATCGGCGCCACGATATCCTCAGCCAGCGCGCAGCCGAGCGCGTCGGCGAGCCGTTGTTCGGCGGGAACAGGGCGCGGTAACAGCGCGGCTTCGAAGCGCGCCAAGGCCTCTTCGCGCGACAGAATGGTCAGGAACTGGTCCTGCTCGAGATTCTCGCGGGTTTTCGGCTGCTGCGGATGGGTCATGCCAAAGCTCTTATCATTCCCGCAGCATATAGCCATCGACCGGAGCGCCCGCAGCAAATCCTTCGGCGCCGCCCGATACCACGAGCCAGGCTTCGGCGCGGGCGATGGCATCGAGCGAGAGATCGCCGACGGCCAGCGTCACCCAGGCGCCCTGCTTTCGCTGCAGCAGCACGATCTCGGCAATTCCGACGCCGGAGGCGATCTTGCGTTGCAGCGGCAAATTGAGGGACTGGCGTGGCCGCCGCCCCGACAGCCGGTCGAGCACCGGAAGCACCAGCGTCCACCACGCCGCGAAGGCCTGGTCCGGCGCGCCCGGCAGCGCAATGACCGGCGTTGTGTCAATTCGGCCGACCGCGGTGGTGCGGCCGGGCTGCAGCGCTATGCCGTGCGCGATCACCTCACTGCGCTGCGCCAGCGCCGTCACCGTCGCATCGCTGCGGCCGACGCCGCTGCCGCCGATTGTGAGCAGCAGGTCACAGCCGCCGGTATCGAGGGCTTTCGCAATGGCGCCCGCATCGCGTGCCGCAGCCTCGACACAGGTGACATCGGCACCGGCCTTGCGGGCGCTCTCCGCGATCAGCTGCTTTGTCACCGCCTCGCCTGCCGAGGGAATGTTGACGATGGCGACGCGCGGCCGGCGCACACTCAGTTCCGTTAGTCCCGCCGCGCGCGCAATCAGGAGATCGCGCGACAGCACACGCCGTCCTGGCTCGACGACTCCGGTTCCGCCGGCAATATCGCCCCCCGCCCGGCGAACCCCCTGCCCCGGTATCGCCTCCGCCAGCACCTGGATCAGCGGTCCCGACTGATCGACCGAATCGGAATCCAGCACGCAGTCGCATGCTTCAGGCATGAGATCGCCAGCTTCGACCCAGACTGGCGGTATCGCCAGCGGCAACGGGGAATAGGACGACGCGCCGACGAGATCGTTGGCGCATAACGCCCAGCCATCGGTTGCGGCGATATCATGCGGTGGATGCGGTTTGAGCGGCGGCATCTCGGCGGCGGTGCAGCCGAGGGCTTCGACGAGCGGAAGTTTTATCGGTGCGACCGGCGCAAGGCCGCGCAGCAACGCAGCGAGCGCAGCGTCGAGCGGAGTGAGCGAAGCGGGAAGGCGCTGGGTAGGAGTCATCCGAGCGATGGTGGACCAATCATCGCCGCCTTGGCAACCTCGCCGCTCAACTCCCTTTCTTTTCCGCATTCGGGAAAAACAACTGCTGGCCGTCGATCTTGTAGGCGGCGATCGCGGCCTGGCCTTCGGTGGAGACCAGCCAGTCGACAAAAGCCTGGCCGAATTCCTTCTTCACGCTCGAAAATTTCTCCGGGTTCACCAGCAGGACGCCGTATTGGTTGAACAGCCGACGATCGCCTTCGACTGATATCTCGAGTTCGCCGCGGTTCTTGAAGGATATCCAGGTGCCGCGGTCGGCCAGCACATAGCCCTTCATGGCGCCCGCGGTATTGAGCGCCGGGCCCATGCCCTGCCCGATCTCGCGGTACCACGGGCCTTTGGTCGCTGATATATCGACGCCGGCCACTTTCCACAGCGCCAGCTCGGCCGAGTGCGTGCCGGATTTGTCGCCGCGCGAGACGAACGGCGCGGCTTTGGCCTGGATCGCTTTCAGCGCGGTCTCGATGTCCTTGCCCTTGATTCCGGCCGGATCGCTCTTCGGCCCGATCAGCACGAAATCATTATACATCACGTCAAACCGCTTCACGCCAAATCCGTCGGCGACGAATTTTTCTTCCTGCGTCCTGGCGTGGACGAAGACCACGTCGGCGTCGCCGCGCCGCGCGGTGTCGAGCGCCTGGCCGGTGCCCTGCGCGATCACCTTCACGTCGATGTTGGCTTTGGCCTTGAACAGCGGCAGCAGATAGCCGAACAGCCCGGAATCCTGCGTCGAGGTGGTCGACGCCACCACGATCGAACGATCCTGCGCACCGGCCGGTGCGAGACCGGCGAGGACTCCGAACACGAGGGCTGATGCAAGTGACGTAAAGCGAGATGCCATGGGCTGCTCCTGTTGTCGGAAATCAGATCACGAGATCGCCGCGCAGAAAGGCGGCGGCTTCCGGGGTGGTCGGGTGGTCGAGAAAATCAGCGGCAAGGGCGCGCTCGCACAGCGCGCCGCGCGCCATGAACATCACTTCGCCCGCGAGCCTTCGCACCTGGCCGAGATCATGCGAGGCCATCACGATCTTGATGCCGGATTGCGCCGCCATCAGCACGATCTCCTCGACGCCGCGGGTCGCGGCGGGATCGAGGCTGGCGGTGGGTTCGTCGAGCAGCAGGATTTCCGGATCGCGCGCCAGCGCCCGGGCCAGCGCAAGGCGCTGCTGTTCGCCGCCCGAGAGTTTTCGCGCCGGGCGCTGCGCCAGGTCGGACAGACCGACGCGCTCCAGCAACGCCGCGACGCGCCCCGCGCGTTCGTTGCGCGGCGTGCCAGCCTGCGCCAGCGCATAGGCGACGTTCGCGGCGGCGGTTCGGCGCAGCATCACCGGACGCTGAAACAGGATGGCGCGCCGCACCGGCCTGCTCTCGGTCCGGCCGCCCCAGCTGATGCGGCCGGCCGTCGGCGCCGCAAGCCCCATCAGCAGCCGCAGCAAACTGGTCTTGCCCGATCCGTTCGGGCCGACGATCAGCGTCGGCGCGCCCCGCGTAATGGAAAGACTCAGGCGGTCGAGGATAATGGTGGCACCCATCTGCAGCGAGACGTCGTCGAGAACCAGCGGGAGATCGCTGACGGTTGCGCGCATCGTCAGCCCGCCTGCCGTTCGGACCAGACGCGCGTTCCCCAGGCCGCGGCGTTGATCGCCAGGACGATCGCGACCAGCACAAGGCCCAGCCCCATCGCCAGCGGCAAATTTCCCTTGGACGTCTCCAGAGCCACCGCCGTGGTCATGGTGCGGGTGAAGCCGTCGATATTGCCGCCGACGATCATGACGGCACCGACTTCGGCGGCGGCCCGTCCGAAACCCGCCAGCAACGCCGTCAGCAGGCTGAAGCGCGCATCCCACAGCAAGGTCACCATGCGGCCGGTCTGGCTGACGTCCATCGCGGTCAGTTCGTCGCGATACTCGGCCCAGAGATCCTCGATAGTCTGACGCGTCAGCGCGGCGATGATCGGCACAATCAGGATGGTCTGGGCGATGATCATCGCGGTCGGCGTGAACAGGATGCCCATCGATCCGAGCGGCCCGGATCGCGACAGCAGCAGATAGACCGCGAGCCCGACCACGACGGGCGGCAGCCCCATCATCGCATTGAGCAGCACCACCAGGACGGAGCGTCCGGGAAAGCGGGTCAAAGCGACCAGCGCGCCCAGGGGCATGCCGATCAGGGCGGCCAGCGCCACCGCGGACAGGCTGACGGCCAGCGACAACCGCACGATCGCAAACAGCGCAGCATCGCCATTCAGGATCAGTTGCCAGGCGCTGAACTGGTCGGACATCGTTCCTCCGCGCGCCTTGTTCGGCACAATTTCCGCGGATGTCAAACAATTGAACAAAAACAGGAATATGCATATAAATGCAGGATGGATTTCCTGACCACCAGCGAGGCTGCGAACTATGTCCGGCTTGGAGAGCGCAAGCTTTATGAACTCGTGACCTCAGGCGAGATCCCCTGCAGCAAGGTGACGGGCAAGTGGCTGTTTCCGCGCCAGGAGCTCGATCTGTGGGTGCTGTCGGGGCTGTCGCGTCCGGCCGGCATGATCGCCGCGGATCCGCCGCCCATTGTCGGCGGCAGCCAGGACGATTTGCTGGAATGGACCTTGCGCGAGTCCGGCTCGGGTCTGGCGTCGCTGACCGAAGGCACTGCGCGCGGCGTCGAGCGGCTGCAGCGCGGCGAGGTGATTGCCGCGGCCGTGCATTTCCACAGCGAGGACGTCGCCGCAGAAGACGGCAATATCGCCGCGTTGCGGGCGATGCCGGGCCTGCACGACGCCGTGCTGGTCGGAATGGTGCGGCGCGAACAGGGGCTGCTTGTTCCGCCGGAAAACCCCAAGCAGCTGCACAGTCTCGCCGATGTGCTGGCCTCGGGCGCGCGAATGGCGGTGCGACAACCCGGCGCGGGCGCGCAGATGCTGCTCGACGTGCTGCTGACGCGCGCTGGCGCCACACTCAAGGATCTGCGCCGGCTGGAGCCACCATGCCTCACCGGACCGGACCTTGCGGCGGCGGTCCGCGCCGGCAAGGCCGACTGCGGCATCGCCACCCGCGCCGCGGCCAAATCGGCGGGGCTCGATTTCGTCCCGCTGCTTTGGGAGAATTTCGATCTGTTGATGCGGCAGCGCAGCTATTTCCGACCCCCGATCCAGGCGCTGGTCGGTTTCCTCGGCGACAATCGGCTAAAGCAGCGCGCCGCGGAACTCACGGGCTACGACGCCGCGCCAGCAGGCCAAATCCGATTCGCCGCCTGAGCTTCAGCTGGTTCCTCATCACCGACGATTACGCATTCTACGCTCGCTTGGCCGGGACGACGATGGAGAGTTACTTCGCCATCCCAATTTCCCTAAAATACTTCATCACCCCGGGATGGATCAGTTCCGGCCTGATCGCCGCGGCAACCGTATTCGCCGCGGTGGTTTCGCAGGCCTGCGGCAGTTTCCTGCAGAGCGCGGCTTCGACTCCGTGCAGCGATTTCGCCAGCCGGTAGGCGACATCGTCAGGCAGGTTTTCGCGGGTCAGGACAAAACTCCAGGAGCCGACCGAGGCGATCGGCGCGG
>JBKJUA010000081.1:0-9098 GCA_046590305.1 Bradyrhizobium sp. | reverse complement strand
AGCGCCGGCGGGAAGGCGTAGTCCTGAAACTTGCGGTCGCCCGGCAGCACTTCGGTGCCGGCGTCGAGCCAGGAGCGCGTGGTGACGTAGACGCGCGTGCGCGGGCCCTGCTGGTAGGAACGGTTCGGGCCCTGCTTGCCGTAATAGGGCCGGCCGTCGCGGTCGTATCGGGTCTGCGCATCAGCCGACGTGACGCCAAAGCCGATGGCGACAATGGCAGCTGCGGCAAACATCGCCGCGAACTTGGTCGCGGCAGGGAATTTCAGGGTCATTAGGTCCTCACGGGCGGCCGGACCGCCATATCCGATTTGCAGCCATCCTAGCCGCTCCGGGTATATCGTCGCTAGGTCAATTGGGCCACACCACATCACAATAATATCGCGTTGAACTAAAAAGTTTCATAAAAACCAACGCCTTGGCAGAAGGCACAGTTACAGCCTGCCGCGCAGAAGGGGGTTTTGCGCGGCGGTCACCCAATCCGCCGATACGGCTGACGTGGCGCTGGTACAGGCGCTGCGCCTCAGTTCGGCGCGGGCGAACAATTCGGCCAGTTTCGGATCATTTGCGGCCGTCAGCAGCACCAGCCGGTTCAGCATGCAGGAGATCGCGGCGCGCCGCGCCGGAACGGCCTCGCCCTGGCACGACCAGCCGGAGATCTGCAGGCCGGGCTCGTCGATATGCCTGAAGAAGCCAAGGCAGGAACGCGCGCCGTCGGCGAGGCGGAGCAGCGTGACATGGCCGAATTTGCTGTCGATGACACCGGCGGCCTCGAGATCGGAGGGGTTCTGAGCCCCCATGCGCGCGGCGAGTTCGGCCGTGATGGCGTCCGATTGGCCCATTTCCGCACCGAAACGATAGATTTCGAGCTCGGCGAGCGGCCACACCCCGGCGGGTCCCCAGCGCAAGATATCCTTGCGGCCGCCGCCGGGATGCCGGAGGATCTCATAAGCCTCTGTTTTGTCGGGCGAATCGATCTGGCTTACGGCAAACGCCGGATGCGAGCGCGAGGCCGCGCTCCAGCTCGCCTGCGCCGCCGGCCCGGCATCGGCGATGTCGGGCAGCCGATCCCACAGATGGACACCGACGATGGCAAGCAGCGCCAGCGTCCCCACATAGGCAATCAGGCGCGCCAGCATGCCGCAACATTCATCGGCAAAGCTGGTCAGCGCCGGATGTATCCTGTTCGCGTAATATGAGTTGGCGGGGGAAGCCAAAAACGACTGCATCTAACGCCCGGGCACACGGTGTAACGTTGTCTTGTGGGCGTTTCTCGCATAGAAGCGCTGCCTCTTCCCTTTCCGCCTTGGGCGGCAGGTGAGCATTTTTCGTCGGAGAGTGAACGATGGGTTACAAAGTCGCGCTGGTCGGAGCGACCGGCAATGTCGGGCGGGAAATGCTCAACATTCTGGACGAACGCAAATTCCCGGCTGACGAGGTGGTGGCGCTGGCCTCGCGCCGCAGCATGGGCGTCGAAGTGTCCTATGGCGACCGCACCCTGAAGTGCAAGGCGCTCGAACATTTCGATTTCTCTGACGTCGATATCTGCCTGATGTCGGCGGGCGGCGCGGTGTCGAAGGAATGGTCGCCCAAAATCGGCGCCGCCGGCGCGGTCGTGATCGACAATTCCTCGGCGTGGCGGATGGATCCGGACGTGCCGCTGATCGTGCCCGAGGTCAACGCGGATGCGGTCGCGGGCTTCACCAAAAAGAACATCATCGCCAACCCGAACTGCTCGACTGCGCAGCTGGTGGTGGCGCTGAAGCCGCTGCACGATCACGCCGTCATCAAGCGCGTCGTGGTCTCGACCTATCAATCGGTGTCGGGCGCCGGCAAGGACGCCATGGACGAGCTGTTTTCGCAGACCAAGGCGGTCTACACCAACAGCGAATTGATCAACAAGAAATTCCCCAAGCGTATCGCCTTCAACGTGATCCCCGAGATCGACGTGTTCATGGAGGACGGCTACACCAAGGAAGAGTGGAAGATGATGATGGAGACCAAGAAGATTCTTGATCCCAAAATCAAGCTGACCGCGACCTGCGTGCGGGTGCCGGTGTTCGTCGGCCATTCCGAGGCCGTCACCATCGAATTCGAAAATCCGATCTCGGCCGACGAGGCGCGCGACATCCTGCGCAACGCGCCGGGCTGCCTCGTGATCGACAAGCACGAACCCGGCGGCTACGTCACGCCCTATGAAGCCGCCGGCGAAGACGCCACCTATATCAGCCGCATCCGCACCGATCCCACGGTGGAGAACGGCCTGGTGCTGTGGTGCGTGTCGGACAATCTGCGCAAGGGCGCCGCGCTGAACGCGGTCCAGATCGCCGAATGCCTGATCAACCGCAAGCTGATCAGCGCGAAAAAGAAGGCGGCGTAAGCGGCGGTGCGTAGGGTGGGCAAAGGCGCGCTCTTTGCGCGCCGTGCCCACCAACACTGAACCAGATTTGAGTAAGGACGGTGGGCACGCTCCGCTTTGCCTACCCTACGTTCAAGCCTCTTTCCCCACGCTGTGAAATTCCTTCGCCTCCTGGTCGAGCAGGAACATCGAGCCTTCGGCGACGCCGAAATAAGCGCCGTGCAGGTTCAGCTCGCCCTTTTCCACCAGCGTCCGCACGAACGGAAACGTCATCAGGTTCTCCAGGCTGCGATGGATCGCGGCCTTCTCGATCCGGATGGTGAATTCCTGCATCGATTCCTGCGCGCGCTGCTCGACTACTTCGCCGGGCTTGATGAACATCGCCATCCACCGGCCGATGAAATCACCTGGCGACAGCGGCTCGATATCGTCGATGAAGGCGCGGATGCCGCCGCATTGCGCATGGCCGAGCACCACGATGTGCTTGATGTGGAGCACGTTGACCGCATATTCCAGCGCCGCCGAGACGCCGTGGGCGCCGCCGTCGGGCTGATAGACCGGCACCAGATTGGCGACGTTGCGCACCACGAACAATTCGCCGGGACCGGCGTCGAAGATCACTTCCGGCGATACCCGGGAATCGCAGCAGCCAATCACCATCACCGCGGGCGACTGGCCGCGCTCCGACAGTTCGCGGTAGCGCGACTGTTCGGTCGGCAGCCGTTGCGAGGTGAAGGTCCGGTAGCCTTCGATCAGATGTTTCGGGAATGACATGCGAGTTGCTAACCATATGGCGCTGACGGGAACAAGCCTTTCGGAGGCGCGGCCGAAATGTTATCGCGGGAAACTCGAAAATTGAGGGAACCCGCCATGATTCGTCCGCGCCGCAGCCTGCTGTTCATGCCGGGGTCGAATGCGCGGGCGCTGGAAAAAGCCCGCAATCTCCACGCCGACGGCCTCATCCTCGATCTCGAGGATTCGGTGGCGCCGGACGCCAAGGCGATGGCGCGCGACCAGATCGCCGCCGCCGTCGCCGCCAGGGGGTTCGGCCGGCGCGAGGTGCTGATCCGCGTCAACGCGCTGGATTCGCCGTGGTGGATCGATGACGTCACGATGGCCGGCAAGGCGCGGCCGGACGGCATTCTGGTGCCGAAGATTTCCAGCGTCGAGGATCTCATCACCATCGCCAATCGTCTCAGCGACGTCAAAGCGGATGTGTCGATCCGGGTCTGGGCCATGATCGAGACCTCGCGCGCGGTGCTGCATGCCGAAGAACTCGCCGCCGCCGCGCGCGAGGTGCGGCTTGCCGGCTTCGTGTTCGGACCGAACGATATTTCGCGCGAGACGCGGATCAAGATGCTGCCCGGCCGTGCCGCTATGATCCCGATGATCACGCACTGCATCCTCGCCACCCGCGCCCACGGTCTCGAAATTCTCGATGGACCCTACAGCGATTTCAGCAATGTCGACGGCTTCGGCCAGGAATGCTTGCAAGGCCGCGATCTCGGCTTCGACGGCAAGACGCTGATCCATCCCGGCCAGATCGAAGCCTGCAACGCGATCTTCACGCCGCCAGCGGCGGAAGTCGCCCACGCCCGCAAGATCATTGCGGCGTTCGAGCGGCCGGAGAACGCTGCGCGCGGCGCGATTTCGCTCGACGGCCAGATGGTGGAGCGGCTGCACGCCGACATGGCCCGGCGCACGATCGCAATATCAGACGCGATCGCGGCGATGGCGCAGCCGTAACGGGCGTCAATCCCGCTTCAGGCTCAGGATGTAGTTCACCAGACTGTCGCTCTCATCCGGCTTGAGGATGATATTCGGCATGCTCGGATGGCTGGTCTGAAGGAACACTCGCAGCGAAAGCGCGGTGGTCGCGTGCCGGTTGGCGATCCCCGTGAAATCCGGCGGGCCACGGCTGGCCCCCGCGGTCGCCGCCTCGATCGAGTGACAATCCCTGCACCAGGCGGCGGCCAGACGATATCCCGCGCTGTCGGTGGATGCGCCGCTGGCGTTGTGCAGCCGGATGAAGAACAGTGCCGCCAGCGCGATCGCGGCGGCCAGCACGATGCGTATCCAGATCGTGCGCGTCATCTTGATTGATCCGCTGCCGTTCGTCGCCAGCCTTATGGCTTCACCGGTAGGTCCAGGCTGTCGATGGTGGGTGCGTTGAGGCAATATCCCTCATAATGCTCGGCCGAAGTGCCGGCGGCGAGATCGCGGTCGCATTGTCGCTTGCTGGCGCACATGGCGCAGACGCGCTCCATATCGCGCAGCACCAGAGGCTCGGTCCGCGCCAGATCGGCTTCATTGATGCCGAGGACCTTGAGCAGCTTGGGCAGTTCGTCGGCGGCATGCGGCCCCCGCCGGACCAGCGTATCGAGTTCGCCGGGAGATACCCGCAGATCGCCGGCGATGCGGTCGAATTCGGTGGTGTCCATCCGGCGGACCTCGCTGAGGTCGCGCCGGTGCCTCAGCCAGTCGGAAAACGTATTGATCAGCGCTTCGATGCGGGGAAACGGGTGCTCTTGGGCGGTCATGGGATGCCTCCGCTGGCTGGCAGAATTTCATCCATATGAGCGCAAAGCGGGAAGGGGTCTTTGCGGTAGATCAAACGGATCGGTGCGGCGCAGGAGGCTAGACTAGAGCCGGCCAAACCGCTCCACGGCCCATGCATAGAGGCTGCCGGGCAGCGGCGGCTGGCTGCCGCGGCCTTTCGGCGAAATATGCAGCCCTGTTATGTCGGGATCGCCGATCAGGGCCGAAAAATCCGAGGGATCGAAGAAGCGCGTCGGTTCGGCGTGAACGGCGTAGAACGATTTCTTCGGCAAGGCGTAGCCGAGTTCGCCGCTGCGTGCAGCCAGCGCGGTCAGCGCCGCTGGCCCAAAGATCGCGACCCTGATGTCGGCGAGCCGGTTCGATTTGCCGCGCAGCTTGCGCAAGCCGAAGATCAGCCGATGCCGCAGCGCCAGCCAGTCCGGGATCAGTTCGTCCTGCTGCATCAGTTTTTCGAACGCCACGACGATGGCGTCGTCCGGCGGCAGATAGAGCACCGAATTGCCGAGCTGGCGCGGGCGTTCCCAGGCAAACAAGGGTTTTGCGGGATCGATCTCAACCGGCCTCAGCAGCAGCACGTCGGCATCAAGCCACAGCCCGGCGCGCTGCGCCATCAGCCGCATCCGGAAAAAATCCGAGAATTGTAATGTGGTCCAGTCGCGCCAGCTGCAGTCCGGCTGCGGCGGGCGAAGCCTTTCGGAGAAAGCGTGCGGCAAGATCGCTTCGGCCTCGGCATTGCCGACGCCGTCGGGCAGGCCCGGCAGCGGATCGAAACTGTAGACGGTGACGTTGTGGCCGGCCGCGACCTGCGATCTCAGGCAGGTCTGGCGCAGCCGATCGAGCGGGCCATGCCAGAAGGTGACGACGTCAGGCCGCATTCACGTCACCTTCCGGAGCGCTGTCGAGCAGGTGCTCGCGGGAGCAGGTGTGCTCGCGGGGAAGATCAGGCCCAGGCGCGCGCGGTCTTGGCCTTTTCTTCGTAGGCCTCGATCGAGGCCTTCTTTTCCATGGTGAGGCCGATGTCGTCGAGGCCGTTCATCAGGCAGTGCTTGCGGAACGGGTCGATCTCGAACTTCACCGTACCGCCGTCGGGGCCGCGAATTTCCTGTTTGGCGAGATCGACGGTCAGCGTCGCATTGGCGCCGCGCTCGGCATCGTCGAACAACTTATCGAGGTCGTCCTGGGTGACGCGGATCGGCAGAATGCCGTTCTTGAAGCAGTTGTTGTAGAAGATGTCGCCAAACGAGGTCGAGATCACGCAGCGGATGCCGAAATCCAGCAGCGCCCACGGCGCGTGCTCGCGGCTCGAACCGCAGCCGAAATTATCGCCCGCGACCAGGATCTTGGCGCTGCGGTAGGCCGGCTTGTTGAGGATGAAATCCGGGTTCTCGCTGCCGTCGTCCTTGTAGCGCTGTTCCGAGAACAGTCCCTTGCCGAGGCCGGTGCGCTTGATGGTCTTCAGGTACTGCTTCGGGATCACCATGTCGGTGTCGACATTGATGATTTTCAAGGGCGCCGCGACGCCTTCCAGCGTGGTGAATTTGTCCATCGGTTGCACTTCTCGGCCAAGGAGGTTGAGTTCGACAGTTTATCGCGAATACGTCAGGCATTAAAGCGAAAATCGCCTGACAAAGCCCTAATCGGCCTGCGCCTCGATCGCCTCCATGTCGGCGTCCGAAAGGCCAAAATGGTGGCCGATCTCGTGAATCAGCACATGGCGGACGATATGGCCCAGCGTCTCCTCATGTTCGGCCCAGTAATCCAGGATCGGGCGGCGGTAGAGCCAGACCATGTTGGGCAGCTGGGCGATGTCGTTATTGCTGCGGAACGGCAGTCCGACGCCCTGAAACAGGCCGAGCAGATCGAATTCGCTTTCCGCCTTCATTTCCTCCAGCACCTCGTCGGTCGGGAAGTCGTCGACGCGCAGGATCACGCCCTCGCACAGCGCGCGGAATCCCTTCGGCAGGCGCTCGAAAACTTCGTGCGCCATGGCTTCCAACTCGGCCAGTGACGGCGCTCGTGCTGTGGTCCACATCGGGGCTGTTTATAGCGTTTTCGAGCGAAGTGGGTACCGGTTCGCGTAAAGAAAACGCGTCAAACAAAGGCTTCGCGGGTTCCCCCGGCATGCCTACGGTTTTGTAGCCCTGAATGAGTTGACCTCGGCGCGGCAATCGGAGACGTTGCGGCCACCAACAGGCTCGAGGCGTGATGATGCGGATTGTGACGGCGGCAGTATGGGCTGCTTTTGTCGGGCTCTTGATGTCCGGGGCGGTCGCGCAGGCGCAAACCGTGCCGCCGGGAATACGGACGGCGCAGGCAGCTCCAACCGATATTTCGGCACAACAGCGACGCCGCGTGATCCGGCGCGTGCCGGTCTATCCGCGGCAGGAATGGCGACCGCCGGTCTATCCCCAATACAATCCCGGTCGTAACGCGGTGCGCGACTGCACCGCAACCTATGTGCAGGAATACCGGCCGAGTGGCACCGTGATCACGCCGCGCATGAACTGCTATTGGCGGCCCGGCTAGTCATGAAGGCGTGGATCGGGGCCGCCATCGTTACGACAGCCGTAGCAATAACCCTGGCCATTGGCGCGCCGACCGCGACAGCTGCTCCCTCGAAACCCGCGATGCAAACGGCCGACGCGCAGCGCGCCACCAACTTCAGCGCGCGGCGCTATCACCGGCGTTATCAGCACCATGGCATCCGGACCTATGACCGGCCGCAGCCCCGTTATTACGCCAGGCCCTATTATTACAGGCCATATCCCTACGCCGTGCCGGCGCCGTTCACGTTCGGCTTCGGCTTCGGGCCGGGGTGGTGGTGATCGCAAACGCGTAGGGCGGGCGCGTTCTTCGCGCCGTGCCGACCATTTCAAAAGGAAGTTAAGATGGTGGGCACGGCGCGAAGCGCGCCTTTTGCCCACCCTGCGGATTGCGCGCTTGCTGTCGCAGGCCGTGACGGCCAGCGCTCAATCCCAGTCTTTCCAGTTCCAGGGCTTGAGCTTCCATGGCGTAAACGTCTGTACCCGCCACTGCGCCATCCCGTTCGGCCGGTGGGCGAGCCGCGATTCCTGCTTGGCCTCGGGCGCCACGGCCTGCCGCACGATGCGCCGCCGCACCTGGCGCGTCGCCTCGCTGATCAGATCGACGAATACCGGCTTGTCGGCCACAGCCCGCTCTCCTTGCGAAATTCATTTGCGCAAGGAGGCAGTCTGCTCCCGGTTCTTTAACGAGAGGTTTCGGGGATATGTAAGGGTTGAGGCAAGTGGCGGTTTACCGCCACATCCTGATCAAGTGGCGGTTTACCGCCACTCCCTGATATCGACAAAATGCCCGGCGATCGCCGCCGCCGCCGCCATCGCCGGCGACACTAGGTGGGTCCTGCCTTTAAAACCCTGACGGCCCTCGAAATTGCGGTTCGAGGTCGAGGCGCAGCGCTCTTCGGGGGAGAGCTTGTCGGGGTTCATGGCGAGACACATCGAGCAGCCTGGCTCGCGCCAGTCGAAGCCGGCCTTGATGAAGATCTTGTCGAGGCCCTCGGCTTCCGCCTGCTCCTTCACGATGCCGGAGCCAGGCACGATCATGGCGCTGAGATTGGCGTTGACGGTCTTGCCGTCCACGACTTTCGCCGCTGCGCGCAAATCCTCGATCCGGCCGTTGGTGCAGGAGCCGATGAAGATGCGGTCGAGCTTGATGTCGGTGATTTTGGTGCCGGCCGTCAGGCCCATATATTTCAGCGCGCGATGCTTCGACAGCCGCTTGGCTTCGTCGGGGATCTTGTCTGGATCCGGCACGAAGCCCGATATCGACACCACGTCCTCGGGCGAGGTGCCCCAGGTCACGATCGGCGGAAGCTTGGCCGCATCCAGCCGGATCTCGTGATCGAAATGCGCGCCGTCGTCGCTGCGTAGCGTGTCCCAGTAGCGCATCGCGGCATCCCAGGCTTCGCCCTTCGGCGACATCGGGCGGCCCTTTAGATATTCGAACGCCTTTTCATCCGGCGCGATCAGGCCGGCGCGGGCGCCGCCCTCGATCGACATGTTGCAGACCGTCATGCGGCCTTCCATCGAGAGCGCGCGGATCGCGTCGCCGGTATATTCCAGCACATAGCCGGTGCCGCCGGCGGTGCCGATCTCGCCGATGATGGCCAGGATGATGTCCTTGCCGGTGACGCCGTCGGGCA
>JBKJUA010000395.1:0-10610 GCA_046590305.1 Bradyrhizobium sp. | reverse complement strand
GATCGCGCCGAGGCCGCCGGCAACGCCGGTGATGCCGGCGCTGACGCCGAATGCCAGCGTCTTGTACAGCGCGACATCGACGCCCATGGCGGACGCCGCGATCTCATTGTCGCGGATTGCCATGAAGGCGCGGCCGGAACGCGACTTCAGCAGGTTGACCGAGGCGATGTAGATACCGATCGCGACCGTCAGCGTGAAATAATACAGCCACCTGTCCTGCGATATCGGCAGGCCGAAGGGTGCATCGGGCTTGGTCACGACCAGTCCCTGCACGCCGCCGGTCCAATGCTCGAAGAAGCCTAGCTTCAGCAATTGCGGCATGGCCACCGCCAGTGCAAAAGTCGCCAGCGCCAGATAAATGCCGCTCAGGCGCAGCGCCGGCTGGCCGAACAGATATCCGAAGCCGAAGCAGATCAGGCCGGCAATCGGCAATGTCACCGCGTAGTTCACGCCAAAGTGTTCCATCAGGATGGCGGAAGTGTAGGCGCCGACCGCGTAGAAGGCGCTCTGTCCCAGCGAGAACTGGCCGCTGCCGCCGGTCAGGATGTTCAGCGCCAGCACCGCCAGCGCATAGATCAGCAGCATCGTGAGCTGGAACACGATGAAGTTCTTCACGAACATCGGCACGATGATCAGTAATGCCAGCATCACCAATGACGCGCCCATGCCGAGCGTCATGGCCTTCTTCGGAACGGCCTCGACCGCCGGTGCCTCGTTTGCGGTTTCTTCAACTGCGCTCATGATCAAACTCGCTTCACGATGGGACGGCCGAACAGGCCCGCCGGTTTTAGAACCAGTACGGTGATGATAAGCGCCAGCGCGATCGGCAATTTCAGTTCATTGCCGACGCCGGGGATATAGGTCCCGGCAAGATTCTCGAATACGCCGACCAGGAAGCCGCCGATCACCGCACCGAGCGGACTGGACAGGCCGCCGAGCACGGCGGCTGCGAAACCGTAGATCAGGACGCCGCCCATCATGTTGGGTTCCAGGAACACCACCGGTGCGATCAGGATGCCGGCGATGGCGCCGATGGCGGACGCCATGCCCCAGCCCAGCGCGATCATCCAGGAGGTGTTGATGCCGACCAGCCGTGCCGATTCCGGCAACGCCGCCGCCGCGCGCATCGCCAGGCCGATCCGCGTGAACTGGAAGAACAGATAGAGCAGGATCAGCAATCCCACGGTGACGCCGATCATGCCGGCCTGGTGGGTGGAGATCAGCTGACTGCCGAGGAACGGCGAATTGCCGAACGGCGTCGGAAACTGCTTGATCGTGAAGTCCCAGGTCAGTCCGGCGACGCTGTTGACGATGGCGAACAGGGCAATGAACCCGGCGACATTGGTCAGTACCGGCGCCTTGGCGAGCGGCTTGAACAGCGCACGCTCGATGGCGATGCCACCGGCGAACGAGAACGCCAGGGTGAGCAGGAAGGCCCACCAGTAGGGCACCCCCCACTGCATCAGTTGCCAGGCGATGAAGGTCGAGAACATCGCCATTTCGCCCTGGGCGAAATTCAGATGGTCGATCGCCTGGTAGATCATGACCACGGCGAGCGCCATACAGGCATAGATCGCGCCGGTGGCGATGCCAGCCAGGACTTGGTTGATGAAAAGTTCCACGGCTGCGTTCCTCAATAACCGAGATAAGATTTACGAACGTCTTCATTGTTCGCGATTTCGGCAGCGCTTCCCGACATCACGATGCGTCCGGTTTCGATGACGTAGGCCTTGTCGGCGAGTTCCAGCGCCAGCTGCGCGTTCTGCTCCACCACCAGGATGGTGACCTTGTCCTCGCGGTTGATCTTGCCGAGGATCTTGAACAGGTCGCGCACGATCAGGGGCGCCAGCCCGAACGAGGGCTCGTCCAGCAGCATCAGCCGCGGACGCAGCATCAGCGCGCGGGCGACCGCGAGCATCTGCTGTTCGCCGCCGGACAGCGTGCCGGCCTGCTGGGTGTGCCGCTCCTTGAGCACCGGAAAATGATCGTACATCCGTTCGATGTCGGAGGTGACGGCGGCACTGTCCTTGCGCGTGATGGCGCCGAGCTGCAGGTTTTCCTCCACCGTCATGGTGGTGAAGGTGCCGCGGCCTTGCGGCACATGGGCAATGCCGAGCCGGACGATGCTCTCGGTCGAGCGGCCGCTCAGCGATGCGCCGTCGAACTCGATCGAGCCGGTCGAACGCACCATGTTGCAGATCGCCCGCAGCGTGGTGGTTTTACCGGCGCCGTTGGCGCCGAGCAGGGTGGTCAGGCTGCCTTCGTTGAGACCGAATTCGAGGCCGTGAAGCGCCTGGACCTGACCGTAATAGGCCCGCAAATCCTTGATATTGAGCATCGCGGTCATTGGTCCTTGCTCCCCAGATAGGCCTTGATGACATCCGGGTCGGACTGCACCTGGGCAGGCGTGCCTTCGGCGAGCTTGCGGCCGAAATTCAGCGCCACCACATGGTCGGCGATCGACATCACGAGACCCATGTGATGCTCGACCAGCAGAATGGTCATGTGACGGTCGTCGCGGATCCGGCGGATCAGGTCGCCGAGTACGTGGACTTCCTCGTGGTTGAGGCCGCCGGCGGGCTCGTCGAGCAGCAGGATCTTCGGCTCGGCCGCCAGCGCGCGCGCCAGCTCGACGCGCTTCTGGGTGCCGAACGGCAGGCCGGACACCACGGTGTGGGCGACGTCTTCGAGCTCGAGATAGCTGATGATCTCGTGGACCTTCTTGTTGAGCTCGGCCTCGCCGCGGCGGACCCAGCCCAGTTTCAGCGAGTCGCTGATGATGTCGCTGTTGGTGCGGGCATGGGTGCCGACCCTGACATTGTCGAGCACCGTCAGATTGGGGAAAAGCGCGACGTTCTGAAAGGTGCGGCCGATGCCGATTTCGGCGATCTTGTGCGGCGGCCGCGTCAGGATGCTCTGGCCTTCCATCAGGATGTCGCCGGTGCTCGGCTGATAGAGCCTGGAGAGGCAATTGAAGAGCGTGGTCTTGCCGGCGCCGTTCGGCCCGATCAGGCCGAGGATTGCGCCCTTGTGCATGTCGAACGAGACGCCATTCAAGGCAATGATGCCGCCGAACACGACGCTGACGTCGCGAACCGCAAGCAGGGGGCTTTGTCCCTGCGCGACCTGTGCCTGCATCATCGGGTTCCGCCCGGATTATTCTTCGGGCGGGAATGACCATGCGAACTCGTTTGCAGACTCTGCGAACCCGTTCGTCGATCACTTCGATGAAGGTTACCTGATCCCCTCGACCACACGTGCAACTCTCCCTCCTGCTTTCAACTTCTTGTTTTCATTTTTTGATTGTGGCGCGGCTCCGCCGAGCGCCGCTTCGATGTTCCTTACCATCGCCACGAGGCGAGGTCCAATATCGTTGCGCAGCCGATCTTCCGTGAAGCGGAATGCCGGCGCGCCACAATTGAAAGCGTAAGGACCGGTTCCGTCATTGAGCTTCAAGCCGACGCCGACGGCATGGATATCGTCATGCCACTCGCCGGCGGAGATCGCGAAACCGAATTTTTCCACGCTTTCGCCGGCGCGTTCGATGCCGTCGCGCATCCGCGGCCATCGGCTGCCGTAGTGTTCGCGCAGTTCACGCAACAGCGTGGCGCGCTCATCGGGCGGCAACGACCAGATATAGGCGCGCCCCATCGCGGTGGTTGCAATCGGGACTCGCGAACCGACATCGAGCTGAACGCCTATTGTTTGACCACGACTCTGCCCGAAGTAGATCATGCTGGTGCGGTCGCGGCCGCCGATGGCAACCGCGCCACCGGTGTCGCGCATCAGTTCCTCGCGAAAGGGTTCGGACAAATGCCGAACGCCGAGATTTGCAAGGGCGGCATACCCCAGCGCCATGGCTGAAGGCGCCAGCTGATACTTCTCGAACCGCGGAACAGGTGTAAGGTAGCCCAGCTTGGTCAAGGTATAGGTCAGCCGTGAAATGGTCGGCTTTGGCAAGTTGGTACGGGCCGCGATCTCCTGATTGCCAAGAAGCCCGTCGTTGGGATGGAATGCGCGCAACACATCAAGGCCGCGGGAAAGTGCGACGACGAAGCTGCGATCGGTCGCCTCTTTCTTGCCTGGACGTTTCATTGCCTGCCGCTGGACGGACCTCGTTGACAAGGGACGTGCTTCAAAATAACCCTCCGTGTCAAGATGTGGAATTGAATTTCGCAGTGCGAAATCAGAGGAAATAGCTACTCAACGCAAGTCTCGGAGTGTCGTAGCCACTCAACGCAAGTTAAGCATTGCCAGGTTGAGAACTGATCCAAAGAACTGATCCAAGAACAGAATGCCCAGGGAGAGTTTCGTGAACGAAGTGGTCAAGCTCGAGCGTCGTGACGTCATCGCCATCGTCACCGTCAACAGTCCTCCGGTCAACGCGCTGAGTGCCGCCGTGCGGGGCGGAATTTTCGACTGCATCAAGAGCGCCATCGCCGATCCCGAAGTGCAGGCGATCGTGCTGACCTGCGCCGGCCGCACCTTCATCGCCGGCGCCGACATCACCGAGTTCGGCAAGCCGCCGAAGCCGCCGGGTCTGGCTGAAGTGCTGGTCGTGATGGAGAACTCGCCGAAGCCGATCGTCGCCGCGATTCACGGCACGGCGCTGGGCGGCGGCCTCGAGGTCGCGCTCGCCTGCCATTTCCGCGTCGCCACCAAGGAAGCACGGCTCGGCCTGCCCGAAGTGAAGCTCGGCCTGCTACCGGGCGCCGGCGGTACCCAGCGTCTGCCGCGCGCGGTCGGTCCGGAACTCGCGGTCAAGATGATCGTCGGTGGCGATCCGATCAGCGCCGCTGACGCGCTGAAGAACGGCCTGATCGAGGAGATCGTCGAAGGTCCGGCGGCTGGCGGCGAGAGCTTCGCCCGCAAGGTGCTGGCGGAGAAGCGCCCGCTGCGCAAGCTGCGCGACGACGATTCCAAGCTCGCCGCCGCCAGGGCCGACCGTTCGATCTTCACCAACGCGGTCGCCGCCCTGACCAAGAAGGCGCGCGGGCTGGAAGCGCCGTTCGCCGCCGCCGACGCGGTCGGCGCCGCCATCGACCTGCCGTTCGACGAAGGCCTGAAGAAGGAGCGCGAAGGGTTTCTCAAGCTGGTATCCAGCGACCAGTCGAAGGCGCAGCGCTATGCCTTCTTCAGTGAGCGCGAGGCCGCCAAGGTCGCCGGCGTGCCCGAGGGAACAAAACCGCGCAATGTCGAGCGCGTCGCCATCATCGGCGCCGGCACCATGGGCGGCGGCATCGCGATGTCGTTTGCCAATGCAGGTATTCCCGTCACGCTGATCGAAACCGGCGAAGAACAGCTCAAGCGCGGCATGGGCGTGATGCAGAAGAATTACGAAGCGACCGCGGCGCGCGGTGGCATTCCCGCCGACGCCCCCGCCAAGCGCATGGGCCTGATCACAGGCAAGGTGGGGCTTGAAAACGTCAAGGACGCTGACCTGATTATCGAAGCCGTGTTCGAGACCATGGCGATCAAGAAGGAAGTGTTCACCGCGCTGGACAAATACGCCAAGCCGGGCGCGGTGCTGGCTTCCAACACCTCCTATCTCAACATCGACGAAATCGCCGCCGTGACCAAGCGTCCGCAGGACGTGCTCGGCATGCACTTCTTCTCGCCCGCCAACGTGATGAAGCTGTGCGAGATCGTGCGCGCCGACAAGACCGCGCCGGATGCGTTGACCACAGCGGTCGCGATCGCCCGCAAGATCGCCAAGGTGCCGGCGGTGGTCGGCGTCTGCGACGGCTTTGTCGGCAACCGTATGCTGGCGCAGCGTGGCAAGCAGTCGGAAAAGCTGCTGTTCGAAGGCGCGCTGCCGCAGCAGGTCGATGCCGTCGTCACCAAATTCGGCATGCCGATGGGCCCGTTCGCGATGAGCGATCTGGCCGGCCTCGATATCGGCTGGCGCTCGCGCCAGGACCGCGGCATCAAGTCGGAAATTGCCGACGCTTTGTGCGAAGCCGGCCGCTTCGGCCAGAAGACCGGCAAGGGTTATTACAAGTATGAAGCCGGTTCGCGCGCGGCGCTGCCGGATCCCGAGGTGGAAAAGCTGATCGACGAGACCTTGCTGCGTCTGGGCCGCAAGAAGCGCGTGGTCAGCGACGACGAGATCCTCGAGCGCATGATGTATCCGATGATCAACGAGGGCGCACGGATCCTTGAAGAGAAGGTCGCGGCGCGTGCGAGCGATATCGACGTGATCTGGCTCTATGGCTATGGCTGGCCGATCTATCGCGGCGGCCCGATGTTCTATGCCGACCAGGTCGGCCTCAAGCACATTGCCGACCGGCTGTCCTATTACGCCAAGGAAACCAACGATCCCTCGCTGGAGCCGTCCCCGCTGCTGAAGCGCCTCGTCGCCGAAGGCAAGACTTTCGCTTCCCTGGCGCAGTCGGCGAAAGCGGCGTGATGGGGCGACCCTCTAACCACGTGTCATTCCGGGGCGCGCGCAGCGTGATCCCGGAATCTCGAGATTCCGGGTTCGCTCGCTGCGCGCGAGCGCCCCGGAATGACAAGGTCTCGTTGTCCTGCTGAAAGTACGCATGACCCACCCCGGCGAACAATTCTATCCGGAAGGCGTTCGGTGGGACGACCCGATCGCGCGCGGCACGCTGCCTGATTTGCTGGCGGCGGCGGCGGCCGACTACGGCGCGCGGCCGGCGATCGAATACCGCGATCTTCCGATCAGCTATGACGAACTGGAAGCGATGGTCGAGGTCGCCGCCTCGGCCTTCCTGCGCGCCGGCTACGGCATCAATCATTCGGTGGCGTTGTTCCTCGGCAATTCGCCGGATCATCCCGTCAACTTCTTCGGCGCGCTGAAGGCCGGCGCCCGCATCGTGCATCTGTCCCCGCTCGACGGCGCCATCGCGCTGTCGCACAAGCTGAGCGACAGCGGTGCGCGCGTGCTGGTCACCAGCGACCTCGCGACGCTGTTGCCGACGGCGCTGAAATTTCTCGAGAAGGGCCTGGTCGACCGGCTGATCGTCTGCCAGGACGACGACTGGGGCGCGGTCGGCAATCCGCACACGCCGATCCCGGATAATCCCGCGATCGTCACCTTCAAGACATTCACAGGCGGCGCCACCCGCCCGGCGACCTGGCCAAAACTCTCGGCCGACGATGTCGCGCTGCTGCAATATACCGGCGGCACCACGGGGCTGCCGAAGGGCGCGATGCTCAGCCACGGCAATCTGACCTCGGCGGTGTCGGTCTATGACGTCTGGGGCAAGCCATCGCGCGCCGAGCGCAATGACCCGATCGAACGCGTGATCTGCGTGCTGCCGCTGTTTCACATCTTCGCACTGACCGTGGTGCTCTTGAGCAGCCTGCGGCGCGGCCATCTGATTTCGCTGCATCAGCGCTTCGAGGTCGAGCCCGTGATGCGCGACATCGAGGTCAAGCGCGCCACCGTCTTTCCCGGCGTTCCCACGATGTGGATCGCGATCGCGAGCCTGCCCGATCTCGACAAGCGCGATCTGTCCTCGCTGGTCTCGTGCGGCTCCGGCGGCGCCCCGCTGCCGGTCGAGGTGGCACGGGTGTTCGAGCGCAAGGTCGGCATGAAGCTGAAGAGCGGCTGGGGCATGACCGAGACCTGCTCGCCCGGCACCGCGCATCCGAAGGAGGGACCGGACAAGCCGGGCTCGATCGGGCTGATGCTGCCGGGGATCGAGATGGACGTGGTCGCGCTGGACGATCCCAAGAAGGTTTTGCCGGTCGGCGTGACAGGCGAGATCCGCATCCGCGGACCGAACGTGACCAAGGGCTACTGGAACCGGCCGGCGGAGACCGCCGAGGCTTTCGTCGGCGACCGCTTCCTCACCGGCGATATCGGCTACATGGACGCCGACGGCTATTTCTATCTGGTCGACCGCAAGAAGGACATGATCATCTCCGGCGGCTTCAACGTCTATCCGCAGATGATCGAGCAGGCGATGTATGAGCATCCCGCCGTGCACGAGGTGATCGTGATCGGAATTCCCGACGATTACCGCGGCGAGGCGGCCAAGGCGTTTGTCAAATTGCGCGCCGGTGCTGCGCCGTTCAGCCTGGACGAGCTGAAAGCGTTCCTCGCCGGCAAGCTCGGCAGGCACGAAATTCCCGCGGCGCTCGATTTCGTCGACGAGCTGCCGCGCACCTCGGTCGGCAAACTCTCGCGCCACGAATTGCGCAACCGCCAGCCGGCGCAACCGAAGCAACCGCAACTGGCATCCGAAAGTCGTTAAATACATCGCGTAATATCGAATGTAATTTCATTCGCACACAGGAGGATCCGATGGATCTCAGCTTCAGCAAGGAAGAAGTGGCGTTTCGTGACGAGGTGCGGGAGTTCTTCAAGAACAACGTGCCGCCGGAGACGCGCAAGAAAATGGTCGAGGGCCGTCATCTCTCCAAGGACGAGATGGTCACCTGGTGGCGCATCCTGCACAAGAAGGGCTGGGGCGTCTCGCACTGGCCGAAGGAATATGGCGGCACCGGCTGGAGCTCGGTGCAGCACTACATCTTCAACGAGGAACTGCAGATGCATCCGGCACCGGCGCCGCTCGCCTTCGGCGTCAGCATGGTCGGCCCTGTCATCTACACCTTCGGCAATGACAAGCAGAAGAAGCAGTATCTGCCGCGCATCGCCAGCGTCGAAGACTGGTGGTGCCAGGGCTTCTCGGAGCCCGGCTCCGGATCCGACCTCGCCTCGCTCAAGACCAAAGCCGAGCGCAAGGGCGACAAGTACATCATCAACGGCCAGAAGACCTGGACCACGCTGGCGCAGCACGCCGACATGATCTTCTGCCTGTGCCGCACCGACACCACCGCGAAGAAGCAGATGGGCATTTCCTTCATCGTGTTCGACATGAAGTTGAAGGGCGTCACGGTGCGCCCGATCCAGACCATCGACGGCGGCCACGAGGTCAACGAGGTGTTCTTCGATGACGTCGAGGTGCCGGTCGAGAACCTGATCGGCGAGGAGAACAAGGGCTGGGATTATGCAAAATTTCTGCTCGGCAACGAACGCACCGGCATCGCCCGGGTCGGCGTTTCCAAGGAGCGGCTGCGCCGCATCCGCGACCTCGCCTCCAAGGTCGAGTCCGGCGGCAAGCCGATCATAGAGGACCAGAAGTTCCGCGAGAAACTGGCCGAGGTCGAGATCGAGCTGAAGGCGCTCGAACTGACCCAGCTGCGCGTCGTCGCCGACGAGAACAAGCACGGCAAGGGCAAGCCCAATCCGGCTTCTTCCGTCCTGAAGATCAAGGGCTCGGAAATCCAGCAGACCACCACCGAGCTCCTGATGGAAGTGATCGGCCCGTTCGCTTCGCCTTATGACGAGCACGGCGACGAAGGCAGCAACGAGCAGATGGACTGGACCGCCCAGATCGCGCCGAGCTATTTCAACAACCGCAAGGTTTCGATCTATGGCGGCTCCAACGAGATCCAGCGCAACATCATCACCAAGGCCGTGCTGGGGTTGTGATTTTTTCTCCCTCGCCCCGCACTTCGCGGGGAGGGGGGCCTCTATCCGCGAGCATTTGGGCTGACGGTTAGAAGCGTAGGATGGGTTGAGCGCTTGCGATACCCATCATGAACAACACAGAAACGATGCGATGGGTTTCGCAAGCGCTCAACCCATCCTACGGGTTGGTTCGAATAGCCTGCTTCAGGCGTGGTTTGAGAAAGTAAAGAACATGGATTTTGATTTGTCGGAGGAGCAGCGGCTTCTCAAGGAAAGCGTCGACGGGCTGTTGAACGATTCCTACGATTTCGACTCGCGCAAGAAATACCGCGCGGAGAAGGGCGGCTGGAGCAAGGCGGTGTGGGGCAAGCTCGCCGAGCAGGGGCTGCTCGGCCTGCCGTTCTCGGAAGACGATGGCGGCTTCGGCGCCGGCGCGGTCGAGACCATGATCGTGATGGAGGCGCTGGGCAAGGCGCTGCTGCTGGAGCCCTATCTCGCCACGGTGGTGATATCAGGCGGCTTCCTGCGCCGCGGCGGCTCGGCCGAACAGAAAGCCGCGCACATTCCCGGCATCATCGACGGCAACAAGACTTTTGCCTTCGCCCAGCTCGAGAAGAACTCGCGCTATGATTTGCAGGATGTCTCCACCACCGCCAAGAAAAAGGGCGACGGCTGGATCATCGACGGCGAGAAATTCGTCGTGCTCAACGGCGAGAATGCCGACACGCTCATTGTCACCGCGCGCACCAAGGGCGGCCAGCGCGACGCCGATGGCATCGGCGTGTTCCTGGTGCCCGGCAACGCCAGGGGCGTCGCCAAAAAAGGCTATCCGACCCAGGACGGCCTGCACGCCGCCGACGTCACTTTCACGGGCGTCGAGGTCGGCGCGGATGCCGCGATCGGCGATCCCGGCAACGGTCTCGCGCTGATCGAGCGCGTGGTCGACGACGCCCGTATCGCGCTGTGCGCGGAAGCGGTCGGCGCGATGGATGAATCGCTGAAAACCACCGTCGAATATCTGAAAACCCGCACCCAGTTCGGCGTGCCGATCGGCAGCTTCCAGACCCTGCAGCACCGCGCCGCCGACATGTTCGTCGCCGTCGAGCAGGCCCGCAGCATGTCGATGTTCGCCACCATGGCCAGCGATTTCGACGACGCCAAAGAG
>JBKJUA010000165.1:0-4723 GCA_046590305.1 Bradyrhizobium sp. | reverse complement strand
GGTCGCAGCCGGTTTGCCCGGGTCCTGGGCGCGGGAATCGCCGCTTTGGGCGAAGGCGCCGCCGATACCGATCAGGAGGGCGAGCCCGGGAACGGCGAGATGGCGCAAAACCGCACTCTGAAACTGAAGCACCCGTCGACGCATAGATTCCCCGATTTGTTCCCGTCCCGAGGCCAGCCCGGACGCGCTGGTTTGATGCCGTCCAAATGGGTCCCCAATGCGGCGGCGACCCCTGTGGATTCCCAAGGGAATCCCAGAGAGATTCCCATGACGGACATTTCGGATTTTGTCCAGCAAAGTCACAACTTTATCGCAGTGTGGTAAAGTCGCACTCCGGGAAAGCCTCGATTGCGACCATCCGGCTCTTGGCAGGAGGCCGGTGACAAGCTAATCGACGGTCCTCGCCCGGAGGATGGAACCGATTTCACTTCGTACGCCACTGGCGCTTCTCCTGCTATCTCTGAGTGCGATTGCCGCGGTGTGGTGGTGGCTGGCTACGCCCATCAATCTGGCGCGCGCGCCGATCGACCCCAACGCCAAGCTGCAATGCGTGTCTTACGCGCCGTTCCGCGGCGACCAGACACCGCTGGTGCAGACCTTGCAGATCGGCCCGGAACAGATCGCCGAGGATCTGGCGCAGCTCGCCAAAATATCCGAATGCGTGCGCACCTATTCGATCGACAACGGTCTGGATCAGGTTCCCGCACTTGCCGCCAAGGTTGGGCTGAAGGTCATTCAGGGGATCTGGCTCGGCAGCAACCGGCTGAAGAATCTGGCGCAGATCCAGACGGCGGTGCGTCTGACCCGGGAATATCCTGGGGTCATCACTTCGGTCGTTGTCGGCAACGAGGTGCTGCTGCGCGGCGAGATGACGGCTGCCGACCTGGCGGCCAACATCCGGCAGGTTAAAGCGCAGGTCACCATTCCCGTTACCTATGCCGATGTATGGGAGTTCTGGCTGCGCCACCGGGAGGTCTATGACGCCGTCGACTTCGTCACCATCCACATCCTGCCGTATTGGGAAGACCACCCGATCCGCGCCAGACACGCCGCTGCCCATGTCGAATCCATTCGCAAGCGGATGGCGGTGGCGTTTCCGGCCAAGGAAATCCTGATCGGCGAAACCGGCTGGCCGAGCGCCGGACGGATGCGCGAAGGCGCGCTGCCGTCGCGCGCCAATCAGGCCAAAGTGGTCTCGGAAATTCTGGCGGTGGCGAAGCGGGAGAATTTTCGCGTCAACCTGATCGAAGCCTATGACCAGCCTTGGAAACGCCAGCTCGAGGGCACCGTCGGCGGCTATTGGGGCCTGATCGATGCGGCTCAACGCGCCGTGAAGTATCCCGCGAATGCGGCCATCATCAACTATCCGTTCTGGAAGCTGCAGATGGCCGGCGGCATGGGCATGAGCATCCTGGTGTTCGGCGCGGCCTGGCTGACGCTGCGCCGCCGGCCCTGGACGCCGCGGCCGGCAGCCTGGGTCGCGGTCGGCATCTCTGCAACGGCAGCCGGCATCCTGCTGGGCGTAGCCACCGACAAGATGCTCTATGAAAGTTACGGCATCGGCGGCTGGCTCAAATGGGGCGGGTTGCTGGCGGTCGGAATCGCCTCGCCGATGCTGTGCGCCAACGCCTTGATGTCCGGACGGGCGTTGCCGACATTCCTGGAATTGCTGGGGCCGCGCGATCAGCGCGCCCGATCGGTGCTCACCTTCCTGCTGGGCGCGGCGCTGCTGGTGACCACCCTGATCGGCGCCGAGACCGCGCTCGGCTTCATCTTCGATCCGCGCTACAAGGATTTTCCGTTCGCCGCCCTGACCATGGCGGTGCTGCCATTCTGGGCGCTGATGGCGCTCAACCGGCCGCAGGAGGGCACGCGCCCGATCGCCGAATCGGTGTTTGCCGGCGTGTTCGCAGCCGCGGCACTCTACACCGGGTTCAACGAAGGCAAGGACAACTGGCAGTCGCTCTGGACCTGCGCGGCATTCGTCCTGCTGGCGGTTACGCTGTGGCGGGCGCGGGGCGTGCAAATCCCAAAATAAGCAGGCCGATCGCCAGACCCGACAGGCCGATATTGTACAGCACGATGCCAAAGCCGGCGGCGATCAGCCCGCCGGTGAGCAGCACGATCGACGGCCGCAGCAAATGAAGCGTCGCGATGATCATCGCGACGATGCCGAATACCGAATTGCGAAACAGCGACGTCACCAGGATCCGGGTTTTGCACAGCATGCTCTGCAGTCCGGCATCGCAGGCCAGCGCCACGGTCGAAAACTCGATGGCGAGATAGCGCAGATAGAGCGCGTAGCCGACGGTCGCGAAGCCGACGACCAGCAGCCATTGCACCTGATAGGGCGTCAACCGGAACGGGATTTTTTTCATGGTTCGAATATGCTCGGTAATTCGGGGCGGGACAACCCGGCGCCTTCCACCAGTACGCCGGTGCCGTGAAAATGCATCAAAATCGTCGTCCAACGCGTTCTGATTGTTAGTTTTATCATTCGCGCCTGAACAGCGTGGAAAGCGTGCGGGGTTCCGGTTTCCTGGCTTCCTCGGTCGCCGCAGGCTTCGGCCTGGCGCTGCTGCGCTTGCGCGGTGCCGGCTTGACGGCGGCGGGCGGCTCGTCGGCCTGCAGGGAAAGGCGCTGGCCGTCGAACACAGTGGTCTCGCAGGTACGTTGGTTTTCGACCAGCGTGGCGCAGATTTTAGCTGCCGCGGCCGCATCACGCAGCGGTCCGGCGACCAGCCGCAGCTGCAGACCGAGCCCGCCGGTGCCTTCCTTCACCACGATGATTGGCCGCAATGCCGTAAGCGGCGCATTCGACTTCGACTTCAGCAGGCTGCGCCACAGCGCGCGCAGCCCACCGACCGAATTGGCTCCGCCGACATCGACGCCGAATTCGGTGCGCAGCAGTTTTGGAGCAATCGCCTCGGCCTCCGCGTCGATGCCGACGGCGGCAACGATTTCCGGCATCGGCGATCCCGTGAAGTTTTTCGCCGGCGCCTCCGGTTCGATCAGTTTGCCGGCCGCGGCATCCGGCGGCGCCATCATCGATCGCTCCGCCATCAGCGGCGTGGCCGGGTTCGCCGCCGTCAGATTTTGAGAGACCGGTCCAACCGAAGAGACGGTGGCTGGAGCCGGTTCCGGCGCCACGGTGGGCGCCACCATTGCCTTGGGCGGCTTCTCGGCGGCTGCCGCGACCGTTGTCGCCACGGGGGCGACGACCGGAGGCGGACTGGCCAGCACCGCCGGTGTCTCGGCCTCGGCCTCAGGCCAGGCGGGAACCCTTTGCGTGGCCGCCGGGGCGGCGGCTTGCCGGGCAATGGCGCCGGTCGCCGTATCCAGTCCCTGTTCCAGCACGGTGACGCGGGAATACAGCCGGTCGCGATCGCTGTTCAGGGTTTCGATCGCGGAGGCCAGCCGCTTCGCCTCGCTCTGGCTGTCCCTGGCGACCGATTGAAGCTGCTGCGCCTGGCGGCTCAAATCGGCCGCCGCGACCTGATCGCGCCGCCATCCGACCGACGATTGGTTGGCGAGCACCGCCAGAACCACCGCGCCGACGGAGGCAACGCCCCACGATCCGAGCCGCCACAGCGCGCGGCGGTCGAATTCGTCCTCCTCCGCCAAAAAGCCGGTCAGCACGCCGCCGGTATTCTCGGTTTCGAAACCGCCACCCAGATGGTCAGTATTCTGGTCAGTTCTCTTGGCCATACGAAGTTGTCAGCCCTCCCGAGGCCTGCCCGAATCACAGCGCAAACATTAACAGGAAATACGTCCCCGCCTTGAATCGGGACCGTTCGGCTGGCTGTTCTCCCTGCTGCCAAGAGGGGCGAATCAGATTTCCATGTGGGACCAAACCCTCTAAGAGGGCGGCGGCGCCACATCGGCCGCTCGCACAGGGCCAACACAGGGATACGCATGTCCGCTCGATCCAGCCTCACCATTGTGCTCGCCGCCGGTGAGGGCACGCGCATGCAATCGTCGCTCCCGAAGGTGCTGCATCCCGTCGCCGGCCAGTCGCTGCTGGCGCATGTGCTCGGCGCTGCCCCGAAAGGCGCTGGCGCCCGGCTTGCCGTGGTGATCGGACCCGATCACAAGGCGGTCGCCGACGAGGCCAGGCGCATCCGTACCGACGCCGAAATCTTCGTTCAGGGCGAGCGGCTCGGCACCGCGCATGCGGTGCTGGCGGCCCGCGACGCCATTGTCAGCGGCGCCGACGATTTGCTGGTGGTGTTCGGCGATACGCCGCTGATTTCGGCCGAGACATTCGCGCGGCTGCGCGCGCCGCTGCAGTCGGGCGCGGCATTGGCGGTGCTCGGCTTTCGCGCCGCCGATCCCACCGGTTATGGCCGGCTGCTGGTCGAGGGCGACCGGCTGCTCGAAATCCGCGAACACGCCGACGCCAGCCCTGAGCAACGCGCGATCAAACTCTGCAACGCCGGGGTGATGGCGTTCGATGGGCGCAAGGCGCTGCAAATCATCGACGCCATCGGCAATGCCAACAGCAAAAGCGAGTATTATCTGACCGACGCCGTCACGGTGGTTCGGGATCTGGGATGGGAGGCCGTCGTGATCGAGACCAGCGAGGATGAAGTGCGGGGCATCAACACCAAGGCCCAGCTCGCCGAGGCGGAGCAGGTCATGCAGGCCAGGTTGCGCAAGGCCGCGCTGGAAGCCGGCGTGACGCTGATCGCGCCCGAGACGGTCTATCTCGCCGCCGACACCA
>JBKJUA010000151.1:0-3415 GCA_046590305.1 Bradyrhizobium sp. | reverse complement strand
ACCGGCGCGGCGTCGTCGGATCTCACCAATGCGCAGTGCTCGCCGAACACGATTCACTGGGTTTACGACACCTACATGCTGGCCAACAGCACCGGTCAGGCCCTCGTGAAGGCCGGCGGCGACACCTGGTATTTTCTGACCGCTGACTACGCATTCGGTCACGCGCTGGAGCGCGACACCACCGCAGTCGTGGTGAAATCGGGCGGCAAGGTGATCGGTACCGTCCGGCACCCCCTGAACACCGCGGACTTCTCCTCCTTCCTGCTGCAGGGGCAGGCGTCCAAGGCCAAGATCATCGGCATGGCGAATGCCGGCGGCGACACCACCAACACGATCAAGCAGGCGTCCGAGTTCGGCATCGTCGCGGGGGGGCAGAAGCTCGCCGGCTTGCTGCTGTTCATTACCGACGTTCACTCGCTCGGCTTGAAGGTGGCGCAGGGTCTTAGTTTTACGGAGACATTCTATTGGGACCTGAACGACGGAACCCGCGCATTCTCAAAGCGCTTTTCCGAGCGCACCAAGAGCAAGGCAATGCCATCCATGGTGCAGGCCGGGGTCTATTCGGGCCTGGTCCACTATTTCAAGACGCTCGATGCGATGGGCGGCAATCCGCATGACGGCGCCAAGGTGGTGGCCAAGATGAAGGAAGCGCCGACCGACGATCCCCTGTTCGGCAAGGGCTCGATTCGCGTCGACGGCCGCAAGATCCATCCGGCCTATCTGTTCGAAGTCAAGAAGCCCTCGGAATCCAAGGGCCCCTGGGACTATTACAAGCTGATCGGAACCACCCCGGCAGACCAGGCCTTCCGACCGCTTTCGGAAAGTGCCTGTGCGCTGGTGAAGAAGTAACAGCGGCTGCCCGCCGGCGCCTGGCGCCGGCGGGTTTTCACCCGACGTATACACAAGATTGAGTTTCGAAAGATCGATCGATGCAGGCTCTCTACGCGCAGCTTCTGGTGGGACTGATCAACGGCTCGTTTTACGCGCTGTTGAGCCTTGGGCTCGCCGTGATCTTCGGAATGCTCAACATCATCAATTTCGCGCATGGCGCGGTCTACATGATGGGCGCGTTCTGCGCCTATTTCCTGCTTAACTTGTTGGGCATCGGATATTGGCCGGCGCTGATCATCGCGCCGATCGCGGTCGGCATTTTCGGCATGATCCTGGAACGGACCATGCTGCAATGGCTGGCCGGACTCGATCATCTCTACGGGCTGTTGCTGACGTTCGGGATGGCGTTGATCATCCAGGGCGTGTTCCAGAATTATTTCGGCTCGTCGGGATTGCCCTATGCGATTCCCGATGAACTGAAAGGCGGCATCAATCTGGGATTCATGTTCCTGCCGATCTATCGCGGCTGGGTCGTGGTGTTCTCGCTGATCGTATGCATCGCCACCTGGTACCTGATCGAAAAGACCCGGCTTGGCGCCAATTTGCGTGCCGCCACTGAAAATCCGACGCTGGTGCGCGCCTTCGGTATCAACGTGCCCCGGATGATCACGCTGACCTACGGGCTCGGCGTCGGCCTCGCCGCGCTGGCCGGCGTGTTGTCGGCGCCGATCAACCAGGTGCGGCCGCTGATGGGCGCCGACCTCATCATCGTGGTGTTCGCGGTGGTGGTGATCGGCGGCATGGGCTCGATCATGGGGTCGATCATCACCGGCTTTGCGCTGGGAGTGATCGAGGGACTGACAAAATACTTTTATCCGGAAGCCTCCAATACCGTGGTCTTTGTGCTGATGGTGCTGGTGCTGCTGGTGAAGCCGACGGGACTGACGGGACGGGCGACAACATGAGCGTAATGACCGACGATACCTTGCCGGCAAACCCGCGCGGCATCCGCGACGAGATGATCGTGTTCGTCGTGATGGCGGCGTTGCTGGCGACGGTGCCGCTGACGGGCATCTATCCGTTCTTCGTCATGCAAGCGCTGTGTTTCGCGCTGCTGGCCTGCGCCTTCAACCTGCTGATCGGGTATGGCGGCCTGTTGTCGTTCGGCCATGCGATGTTTCTGGGAAGCGCCGGATACTTCACCGCGCATGCGCTGAAGGAATGGGGGCTCTCGCCCGAACTCGGCATCCTGATCGGCACCGCCGGTGCGGCCGGGATCGGCGTCATCACCGGCGCCGTCGCGATTCGCCGGCAGGGTATCTACTTCTCGATGATCACGCTGGCGCTGTCGCAGCTCTTGTATTTCATCTATCTGCAGACACCGTTCACCCATGGCGAAGACGGTATCCAGGGGATTCCGCAGGGCCACCTGTTCGGAATTTTCAATCTCGCCAAGCCGACGGTGCTTTATTACGTCATCCTGGTCGGCTTCCTCGGCGGCTTCCTCGTGGTATTCCGCGCCGTCAACTCGCCGTTCGGCGAGGTGCTGAAAGCGATCCGCGAAAACGAGCAGCGTGCGATTTCGCTGGGCTACAAGACCGATCAATACAAGTTGCTCGCCTTCATCCTGTCGGGCACGCTGGCGGGGTTTGCTGGCTCGCTGAAAGTGTTCGTGGCCCAGAATGCCTCGCTCACCGACGTGCACTGGACGATGTCGGGCGAAATCGTGCTGATCACGCTGGTTGGTGGCCTCGGCACCATGTTCGGGCCGGTGGTCGGCGCCTTCGTCATCATTGCCATGCAGCAATATCTCGCCGGTTTCGGCCAATGGGTAACGGTGATACAGGGCGTGATCTTCGTGGTTTGCGTGCTGACGTTCCGCCGCGGCATTGTCGGCGAAATCGCGCATTATTTCCGACGGTCGCTCTGAGCGGGACGGTCCCGGCGGATTTCTTCAGCCTATAAAGCGGTGGATGACCCGGCCGTATCCGCGGGCTGCCGCGCGCTTTCACGAAAATTGGTTTATGACAGTTGTGTGACAGGGCGCCTCGGCCCGGCCATTTCTGTGACAATGGACTTGACCCATGCTGATGCGCTGGTTTCGCGCCTTTCTTCCCCGGGAAGAACGGTTTTTCGATCTTTTTGCCAAGCATTCGCAGGTCTGTGTGCAGGGCGCACTGGCGTTGCAGGGGATGCTGCGGGGCGGCGAGGAAACCCCGGTGTTCTGCCAGCGGGTCAACCAACTCGAAAACGACGCTGACAATGTCACCCGCGAGGTGCTCACCGCGGTGCGCCGGACCTTCATCACGCCGTTCGACCGCGGCGACATCAAGAACCTGATCACCTCGATGGACGATGCCATCGACCAGATGCAGCAGACCGCCAAGGCGGTGATCCTGTTCGAGGTCAACACCTTCGAGCCGCCGATGCGCGAGATGGGAACGCTGCTGGTCGAGTGCGCCAACCTGGTCGGCAAGGCGCTGCCGCTGATGCAGGCGATCGGCGACAATGTCGCGATGCTGACCGCCATCACCGAGGAAATCGGCAAGCTGGAAGGCCGCATCGACGACCTCCACGATATCGG
>JBKJUA010000148.1:0-6751 GCA_046590305.1 Bradyrhizobium sp. | reverse complement strand
CGTGGTATGCAAACACATCCGAGAAGATTGCAGCCGATCTAGCCTCGTCCGAGGTCGCCACACAGCGCGTCGAGATCGAAGCGCAGACGAGGTTGCGGATAGCGGAAATCGGGCATTTTTGGGAGCCCGAGAAGCTGTTCGCCTACGTCACACTGTTCTTCTATGCGAAGGTCCTGATCTACGACAAATGCCTGGGGCTCGGAACCACCGACGCGGTCAGCGGCGAGGTCGCCAATTGGGCCGGCCTTGTGATGTCGTTCTACTTTGCCAAGCGGGGCTTTGAGAACGTTGCGCGCATCATCAGGCGATGATCGCGGAAATTACCACGCGATGACTTCAGGGAAAAGCCTGCGATGACCGAAATGCGCTGCGAGGAAATCCGGGCCATCGTGATCGAGACGCTGGCCGAACAGCAGAGACTTCATCACAGTGACATCGACACCGTAGTCCTCAGGACTGTCGCGACCATCCTGACATCGTTCGGGATCGAGGAGGAAGATCGCCGAGAATTGCGGGCGGACTTCCAACATCTGCGACGTTGGCGCAAGAGCGTCGAGCAGGCTCAGAGCTACACTTTCAAGGCCATGATCACGGTGATTTTTACCGGCCTTGTTGGAGCGGTGTGGCTAGGCGTCAAAGTCATGCTCGGTAAATGACCCGCGCCGCCGTCTGTGGCTTCGACGTGAATGAGCCAGATGCCGCGTGGCGGCCAATCTTTCCAAGGGGTGTTCGATGTACAGGATCCGTGAGGTTGATGGTCATGATGATGAAGTCGCGGATACGCTGGCGGACCTTCATCGCCTGACATTCTTCGATGAGGCTCCGATTCCGGAATTCGATCGGGGGTATTGGTGGTTCGCCTTTGACGAAGCCGCCCCTGTCGCCTTTTCCGGACTGGTTCGATCGACGCGCGCCTGCAATGCAGGATACTTCTGCCGGGTTGGTGTGTTGAAGAGGCACCGCGGCAACGCGCTACAATTGCGTCTGATGCGCGCGCTGGAATCGCGTGCGCGGCAGGTCGGATGGAGTTCCGTGGTCTCCGATACCACGGCCAATCTTGCCTCGGCCAACAACTTCATTCGCGCAGGTTACCGGCTATACGAGCCGCTATCTCCATGGAGCTATCCGAACACGCTGTACTGGCGAAAGTCCATTAAATAGGAGCGGGAACGTCTGCTCCTTCCGAGACTGCGACACCCGCCCGGTGGCCTGATGGCCGCCGGGCTTTTTTTCGTTTATGACATGCCGGAAATGCCCCGCATCCGGCTACCCATTGCCGCAAGCTGGATCGCGTGGCGGGCGGGCGGTCGGGCCGTCGTCTTGCAGCCGCATGAGTTGACTTTGAGACTCTGCCGGCTGCAAATGCGGACCGCGATTTTACGGAAGGAAACATCATGGCTGAGGCCTGGATCATCGACGCATGCAGAACGCCACGGGGCATCGGCAAGGCCGGCAAGGGCGCGTTGGCAGGCATCCACCCGCAGCAGCTTGGCGCGGCGGTGTTGCGGGCGCTCGCCGACCGCACCGGGATCGATACTGCCGACGTCGAGGACATCGTTTGGGGCACCAGTTCCCAGCGTGGACCGCAGAGCGGGGATCTCGGCCGGATGTCGGCGCTCGACGCGGGCTATGACGTCCGCACCAGCGGCGTCACCCTCGATCGCTTCTGCGGATCGGGCATCACCAGCGTCAACATGGCGGCTGCTTCGATCATGGCGGGCTCGGAAGATCTGGTGATTGCGGGCGGCACCGAGATGATGTCGATGGAAGGCCGCCGTGGCGAAGGGCCGTTGATGATGGACGCAGGTAATCTGCGGCTGCGCGCCAGGCACCCGCAATCGCATCAAGGCGTCTGCGCGGACGCCGTTGCGACGCTGGAAGGCATCACACGGCAGGACGTCGACAGACTCGGGTTCGAGAGTCAGCAGAAGGCCGCTGCCGCTATCAAAGCCGGCTACTTCAACAAGAGCCTGGTTGCGGTTTACCGCGAGGACGGCAGCCTCGCGCTCGACCGGGAGGAGTATCCGCGGCCGCAGACCACGCTCGAAGGGCTGGCCGGTTTAAAGCCCGCCTTCACGGCGGTGGCGGACTATCCGCTTGATGACAAGGGTACCACCTACCGCAACCTGATCCTGCAGAAATTTCCCGACCTCGAGATCGATTTCGTGCATCACGCCGGCAATTCATCTGGCGTGGTCGACGGCTCCGCAGCCATCCTGTTGGCGTCGCCCAACTACGCCAAGACCCACGGCCTCAAGCCGCGCGCGCGTGTCGTCGCGATGGCAAATATGGGCGACTCGCCCACGTTGATGCTCAATGCACCGGTCCCCGCGGCGCGCAAGGTACTGGCCAAGGCCGGGCTCACGCTGGATGATATCGACCTGTTCGAAATCAATGAGGCCTTTGCGGTCGTGACCGAAAAATTCATCAGGGATCTCGAACTCGATCGCGCCAAGGTCAATGTCAATGGCGGGTCGATTGCACTCGGTCATCCCATCGGCGCGACCGGTTCGATCCTGATCGGCACCATTCTCGATGAACTGGAGCGGCGTGATCTCAGGCGCGGCCTGGTAACCATGTGCGCCGCGGGCGGCATGGCGCCGGCGATCATCATCGAACGCGTCTAGCGCATACGGGTGCAGCGGGGCCGGCGCGAACGCCAGCCGCGGTGCCGGACTTCGTCGGCCGCGCTCACTCCAGCGCAGCCAGATTCCGGTAGGCCGTGGTCGCCTCCTGTATCAGTCTCTTTTCGCGCTTGTGGCTGAGAAATTGGAAGGACACCTGGACGCCCTCCCGCTCCAGAGCGGCCGCCAGAGAATGACCTATGGCATCGTCATTCAATTGCCCGAGCGACTTTTGCGCCTTGCGAAGGTATTTGAGCGCGGTCTGATGCCGCGAAAACTTCTTGTCCGAAAACAGGTCCTCGAAAGCGCCAATCGAATAGCTCAACTTCTTGTTCAGAATACGTACCCGATGCCGCTTCTTCACGTCCATTCCGGCAAGCTTTCGGCTCTTCTTTAGGAGTTTCCTCTGCCATTTTGCCAGCTTGCGCAGGCTGTAGGCTGCGACTGGAGAGGCGCGGATCAACACGGCGTGTTTTCCCTGGTCGATCGACCATGATCCATGTTCGATCCAATCGGATGTACTCTTGACCAGACGCTGATATCTGGCAGATCGGAGTGCGCGCGCCAGATGTCGATGAATTTCCGCGCGCTTCGTGGTCCAGGCGCGATAATGGGGTACGGCTTGCGGCCGCCGTTTGTCGATAGCCTTCAGGCGTTCTATCGCGACGTCCAGATCCCTCACGATGCCAAGATGAGCGTTCAGCCACTTCAATTCGACCCTTACTCGCGTTCGCGTGGGGTCCGCAACCATCGGCGAGAAGAATAGAATGGCTGTCCGTAAGTGCGTCAACGCAATCCGCATCCGGTGTAAGGCGACCGGGTCGCCTCTGCGGGTCGCATCGTGATGTCTGGCCAGATCGACCAGATAGCGGCGCGCGACTACTCGAAATGCAGTGTCGCACGCCATCGCTGTATTCAGTCGCGGGGCTGAATCGCGGCGTGGATGCGCTCGTCTGGTGCGAGCGATAGCTTCATTGGCTGATTTCGGGGATGGTGGCATTGCTATTTCGTGCTTATCGGCCCTGAGCGCCTCACCGGAAGCGATCAGGGTTGAGCAGTGTTCCAGAGTTTGTTTGGATGTTCCAGATGCAGCGCTGTACCGGGCCCCTGTTTCCGTCCGAAGAAACCCGGATGGCGGACGGCATAATGCTTAATCTGTGGAAGCCCTTGTCGCCTTGAGGAAAATCAACAGCAGACGCATGTGACAGCCTGTCGCTTGTCGCTCGCGCGGGCAAAACAGTCATCGCACGGCCAGCAGGCCGGGTTATGATGTGCTTTGGGTGGCCTGGTGACATCGCTGAAGCGATGTAATTCATAACCATCAGGCCGGCACGAGCCGGAAAGTTGAGCCGATGTCGATCTATCGATTGCAGAATGTGCTTTCGCCTCGTTCGGTCGCGTTGGTTGGGGCGAGTCCGCGACGGGCATCGGTGGGGCGGGCCATTCTTGGAAACATTCGCAAAGCAAAGTTCCCGGGTGACTTCGGGCTGGTGAATCCGCGGTATGCGGAGATCGACGGTGTTCCTACCGTCGGCAGCCTGGATAAATTGCCGTTTGTCCCTGAACTCGTGGTGATCACGGCACCGGCAATCGCGGTAGCCGGGATCATCGATGAAGCGGGGCGAATGGGCGCGGCGGGCGCCTTGATTGTGACCGCCGGGCTTGGCCACGGTGCGGGGTCACTGGCGGACGCTGCTCAACGCGCCGCGCACAAGTACGGAATGAGGCTGATAGGACCCAATTGTCTTGGCGTCATGATGCCGGGCGGCAATCTCGACGCCAGTTTTGCCGCCCACATGCCACGTTCAGGAAATCTGGCGCTGATCTCTCAGTCGGGTGCGATCGCTACGGGGATGGTGGATTGGGCGGCGCAACGCGCGGTGGGGTTTTCCGGAATCGTCTCCATCGGCGACCAGCTCGATGTCGATATCGCCGATCTGCTGGATTATTTTGCGATGGACGGCAAGACGCGGGCGATCCTGCTCTATGTCGAAGCGATCAAGGACGCCGGCAAGTTCATGTCCGCAGCGCGCGTCGCCGCCAGGATCAAGCCCGTCGTGGTCGTCAAGTCCGGCCGCATGGCGCAAGGCGCGAAGGCGGCTGCGACCCACACCGGCGCGTTGGCTGGATCGGACGCGGTCTACGATGCCGCGTTCCGCCGCGCCGGCATCTTGCGGGTATCCGATTTGCGGGAACTGTTCGATTGTGCCGAGACGCTGGGCCGCCTCGAATCGCCACCGGGCAAGCGGCTGGCTATTCTGACCAATGGTGGCGGCATCGGCGTTCTCGCGGTCGATCGACTTGCCGATCTCGGGGGAATTCCCGCCGCAATCAGCCCTGAGACGATACAGAAGCTCGATGCGGTGTTGCCGCCGACATGGTCCGGATCAAATCCCGTCGACATCGTTGGCGACGCCGGCCCCGAGCGTTACGCCGCGGCGCTCGAGCTGTTGCTGGCCGATGCGAGCAATGATGCCGTCCTTGTCATGAACGTCCAGACCGCGATCGCTTCGGCTGACGACATCGCCGCTACCGTAACCGCCGTGGTCGGCAAGTACCGCGAGAAGTATCGCCGCTCGGCCAAGCCGGTACTTGCGGTCTGGGTCGGAGCGCATCACAACATCGGCGACCTCTTGAGCGGCGCCGGGATACCCAATTATCCCACTGAGGATGACGCGGTGCGCGGCTTCATGCACCTCGTAAAGCATCGCGAGGTCGTGACGGCGCTGGCGCAGGTTCCGCCCGCCATGCCAAGCGAGTTCGCGCCCAATAGCGACGTTGCTCGCGGGATCGTGGCAAGCGCGCTGGCCGATGGCCGCCGTTGGCTCGACCCGATCGAAGTCAGGCGGCTGCTCGCGGCTTATGACATTGCGATGGTTCCGACGTTTGCGGCCGCCGACGCCGAGCAGGCGGTTGCCTACGCTTCCGAGATTTTCGCACAAGGTGCTACCGTTGTGCTCAAGATCATGTCGCGGGACATTGTTCACAAATCCGACGTCGGCGGCGTCGTTCTCAATCTCACCAGCCACGAGGCAGTGCGTGACGCGACGGCCGCGATCCTGTCGCGGGCCAGGGCGCTTCGCCCGGAAGCTCGAATATCCGGCGTCATCGTACAGGCGATGGCGGTTCGGTTGAAGGCGCGCGAACTCATTCTCGGTTTCGCCGATGATCCCACCTTCGGGACCGTGATCGTGTTCGGCCGAGGTGGTATTGCCGTCGAGATCATCAACGACAAGGCGCTGGCACTGCCGCCGCTCGACCTGCAACTGGCCCGCGACCTGATCGAGCGCACCCGCGTCTCGCGACTGTTAGGCGCCTACCGGGATGTGCCTGCGGTCAAGCCGGACGCCGTCGCGATGGTTTTGGTCAAGCTGGCGCAGATGGCGGCGGATATTCCGGACATCCGTGAACTGGACATCAACCCCTTGCTGGCTGACGAAGCCGGTGTACTCGCGGTCGATGCGCGCATCGCTGTCGGGAAGGCGGAGCGAAAATTCAAGGGGTCGGGGCCCGGCAATTTTGCCGTGCGGGCCTATCCGTCGCAATGGCAGCGGCATCTCGAGGTCAAGGACGGCTGGCGGGTCTTCGTGCGCCCGATCCGCCCCGAGGATGAGCCGCTGATTCTTGAATTCCTGCGGCACGTCACCAGCCATGATCTGCGGTTGCGGTTCTTTGCACCGATGAAAGAGTTCAGCCACGAGTTCATCGCCCGGCTGACCCAGCTCGACTATGCCCGCGCGATGGCCTTCGTCGCGGTAGACGAGGCCACTGATGAAGTGCTTGGCGTTGTTCGAGTTCATTCGGATTCGATTTACGAGAGCGGCGAATACGCCATCCTGCTGCGGTCCGATCTCAAGGGCAGGGGGCTCGGCTGGGCATTGATGCAGCTGATCATCGAATACGCCAGGTCAGAGGGCCTCAAGGTGATCGCGGGCGACGTCCTGCAGGAAAACACCGTGATGCTGGGGATGTGCCGGGACCTCGGATTTGAAGTGAAAGCCGATCCTCAAGAGCATGGCATTTGCAACGTCAAGCTCAAGCTTTGATGCGACGACGCCGACAGCGGGCGTGGTCGCCGCTTCAACCACATCGCTGCGACGGCGCTATTCCAGCGTCTTCAGGAACGA
>JBKJUA010000437.1:0-11166 GCA_046590305.1 Bradyrhizobium sp. | reverse complement strand
CGCTTCCACGACAAAGTGGCGCCGGTCTCGGCATCCTGGCTGTCGGCCTCCGCGACCGGCTCGGGCTTGAGCGACAGCCGCTCCAGCCGGCGATGCATCTTGCCAATATCGATGGTGCGGAAGCACAGGCTGGCGAGCCCCTCGCCCTGCTGCGCGATCACGCTGCGGATCCGGTCCGCGGTGGCGCCCTCGTTGGCAGGCGCCATCAACTCCAGCGTCATGTTGTCGAGCGTGAACAGCACCCGCTCGGCGCCATCGCCACTGCTGCGCCACGCCGGTGTCCGCGCGAACAGCGTCTGGTAGGCCGTAGCGGTGGCGGCGAGGTCGCTGACAAGAACGACGACGTGGTCGAGCCCGCTGATCATGGAAAAAGCCCGCGGGTGTTCTTGGCGGCGCGGACCTTCTCGACGCCGATCGCCATGGCGGCGGTGCGGTGCGAAATATTGTCGGCCCTGGAGCGCGCCACCATGGTCTCGAAGGCGCGGTCGAGAATCTGGTATTCGCGCCGCGTCACTTCCTCCTCTTCCCAGAACAGCTGCTGCAGGTCCTGCACCCATTCGAAATAGCTGACCACGACGCCGCCGGAGTTGCAGAGGATGTCCGGAATCAGGAAGACCTCGCCCTGGCGCTTTTCCAGCACGAGGTCGGCGTCCGGCGTGGTCGGCCCGTTAGCGCCTTCCGCCAGCACCCGGCATTTCAGGTTTTCCGCGACCTTGGCGTCGATCACACGCTCCATCGCCGCCGGCACCAGCACGTCGCAGGGCAGCGTCAGGATTTGCGCGGGGTCGAATTGCAGCTGGCTGGAAAAGCCGGCGATGCTGCCATGCTCGCTCGCGTGCCGCATCAGTGCCGGGATATCGAGGCCGGCGGGATCGTGCAGCGCGCCGGTGTGATCGCTGACCGCGATGACCTTGAGACCGAATTGCTGCAGCTCCAGTGCCGCATAGGAGCCGACATTGCCGAAGCCCTGGATCACGGCGGTGGCGCCATTCAGGCTGATCGACAATTCGTTCAACACCCGCTTGGCGAGATGCGCGACGCCGCGCCCGCTGGCTTCGCGCCGTCCCAGCGTGCCGCCGGAGGCCACCGGCTTGCCGGTGACGATCTCGGTCACGGTGCGGCCCTGATACATCGAATAGGTGTCCATGAACCAGGCCATCACCTGCTCGTTGGTGCCCATGTCAGGGGCCATCACGTCGGTATGGGGACCTACGAACGGAATCATTTCCTGCATGTAGCGGCGCGACAGCGACTCCAGTTCGCGTTTCGAAATGGTGGAGAGATCGACCCGGACGCCACCCTTGGCGCCGCCATAGGGCAACCCTACCAGCGCGCATTTCCAGCTCATCCAGATCGCCAGTGCCGCCACCTCACCGATATCGACCGAGGGGGCGAACCTTGTGCCGCCCTTGGTCGGTCCGAGCGTGAGGTGATGCTGCACCCGGTAGCCCTCGAACACCGCGATCGAGCCGTCGTCGCGATGGATCGGACAGGAGACGATCACCGCCCGCTTCGGCAGCAGCAGGCGGTCGCGCTCGTCCATCGGGATCGACAAATGATTGGCGATCACCCCGAACTGGTTGACCGCCATCTCGAACACCGGACCGGAATAGACGGTCATCGTTCCCTCACCTTTTGTCCTGCTGGCAGGAACCCGGAGCGGCACAGGCCGTTAGCCCGGCTCCACTCTGACGACACTTCAGCACGGTCGTAGTCCCGCCCTGCGGTTATCTCAAGCGATTAAGGTGGCAGGCTTGCGAATAATTTCAGCGAATAATCCGCCATGGACGGTGCTAATGTATCGCTGCCGGCCGGGACCACCCCTCAGCCACGACGGACAGATCTATGCAGGCGCTCTTCATCGGACAGACCTATATCGACGTCACCTTCATCACCGACCACATGCCGACCGGCGACGAGAAGCATGTCGCCTCCGCCTACGCGGTCTCGTTCGGCGGCAACGCGGTCACCGCGGCATTCTGCTGCGCCAAGCTCGGCATCGTGCCCGACCTGATCGCCACCGTCGCCAATGACTGGCTGGGGCGCATGTTCCAGGACATGAGCGCGAAGTATGGAATCTCGATCCATCCGCGCAAGGTCAACTCCTCATCGCTGTCCTTCATCATGCCGAAGGACGGCAAGCGGGCGATCGTGCGCTGCCGCGACGACGAGCATATTCACCCCTTCCCCATGCTCAATCTTAGGGGATGCCGTGTCCTGCATGTCGACGGTCACCAGCCGGACGCCGCGATCCACTATGCCAGACTGTGCCGCGAGGCCGGTATCCTGACCTCGCTCGACGGCGGCGGCCTGCGCACCAACACCCACGAGCTGCTTGAATTCATCGACGTCGCGATCGTCGCCGAGCGCTTGTGCGAGCAGATGGACATGACGCCGGAGAGGATGCTGGACTATCTCAAGAGCCGCGGCTGCCGGGTCGGCGGCGTCACCCTGGGGGAAAAAGGCCTTCTCTGGTATGATGAGACGAGCGCCGTTCACACCCTTCCCGCGCTGGCGATCCCGCGCGAGCGTGTGCTCGACACCAACGGCGCCGGCGACGTGTTCCACGGCGCCTATGTCTATTCCTATCTCGCCAATCCCGGCAAAAGCTGGCACGATCATTTCGAGTTCGCGCGCGCGGCATCGACGTACAAGATTCAACGTCTCGGCAATGAGGCCGGCCTGCCCACGGTTGGCGACATCGAGGCGGTGCGGCGGGAATTCGAAGTCCCGGCCTGACCGCATCAATGGGGATGAAGCATGGGCCGCGTGTTCGTTGCCGGCAGCATCAACATGGATGTGGTGGCGACGGCCGACCGGCATCCCCGCATCGGCGAAACCGTCGCGGGCACCGCGCTGCTCTACTTTCCCGGCGGCAAGGGCGCCAATCAGGCGATATCGGCCGCACGACTCGGTGCGCCGACGACGCTGATCGGCCGGCTCGGCAAGGATGCGTTCGGCGATCAGCTGAAGGCATTCCTCGGCGCACAAGGGGTGGACCTGAGTTTCGTGCAGGCAACCGCAGGCGCCGATACCGGAACGGCCGTCATCACCACAGCCAATGCCGACAACACCATTGTTGTCATTGCCGGCGCCAATGCGCTGGTGAGCGCGGCCGATGTCACTTCGCCTGTCCTAGCGAAAGGCGACATCGCGGTCAGCCAGTTCGAGATCCCGCTGCCTGCCATCGCCGCCTTCTTCAAACGCGCCCGGGCCGCCGGCGCGACCACCATCCTCAATCCGGCGCCCGCGATCGAATGCGGCACCGAGTTGCTCGAGCTCGTCGACATTCTCATTCTCAATGAGACTGAGCTCGGCTTCCTGACAAAGACCGCACTTCGCGATACCGACGATCCCGCGCGCTTCATCGAGGCCGCGCGTTCGCTGCCGATCGGCAGGGGCAAGATTATCTGTGTGACCCTGGGCAGGCGCGGCGTGCTGGCACTGATCGATGGCGAACCGAGGATCGTTGCGGGCCGAGCGGTCAAGGCCGTCGATACCACAGGCGCCGGCGATTGTTTTGTCGGCGCCGTCGCAGCGCAACTCGCCTGCGGCCATTCCATTGGCGTCGCACTGGATTATGCCAACGCCGCGGCGTCGATCTGCGTGCAGCGGATGGGCGCCGCGCCGTCGATGCCGACGGCAGCGGAGGTTGAAGCCGCTATCTCCCGCTGAACTACTTCAGCATTCCCATGGTGCGCGGCAGCCACAGCGTCAGTTCGGGGATCAGCGTAATCGCGATCAGCGAAATCAGGAGCGGTATCAGCCACGGCAGGATCGCCATGGTGGTGCGCTCGATCGACAGTTTCGCGATCCTGGATAAAACGAACAGCACCATGCCGAGCGGTGGATGCAACAGACCGATCATCAGATTGAGCGTCATCATCACCCCGAAATGAACCGGGTGGATGCCTACCTTGAGGATGATCGGCATCAGCACCGGAACCAGGATGCTGATCGAGGCGATCGGTTCCAGGAAGCAGCCGACGATCAGCAACAGCACGTTGATCAGGAGCAGGATGATGTATTTGTTGTCGGTCAGTTGCAGCAGCGCCTCGGCACCGGCTTCCGTCAGGCGCGTCGTGGTCAGCACCCATCCGAACAAGGAGGCCGCAGCAACGATCAGCAGCACACCGGACGTGGTCTCGATGGTGTCCATCGTGACCTTGTAGAACTGTTTCAGCGACAGAGAACGGTACAGGAAGATGCCGAGCATCAGCGCCCAGGTGCAGGCTGCGATGGCGGCTTCGGTCGGCGTGAACCAGCCGAAGGTCATGCCGCCGACGATGATGACCGGCGTCATCAACGCCGGCAGAGCCGCGATGAAGGTCCTGAACAGGACGTCCCAGCGAAACGCCTGATCGCGGCCCATGCCGTAACGCCGCGCGCAATAGCTGACATAGAGCATCATCACGAGTGTCATGAATACGCCGGGGATGAAGCCGCCAAGAAACAGAGCACCGATCGAGACGTTACCCATCATGCCGTAGATCACGAACGGCAGCGAAGGCGGGATGATCGGACCGAGCGTCGCGGAGGCCGCGGTGACGCCGACCGCGAATTCCGTGCTGTAGCCGTGATCCTTCATCGCCTTGATTTCGATGGTGCCGAGGCCGGCGGCGTCGGCAATCGCGGTGCCGGACATGCCGGCGAAGATCACCGAGCCGAAGATGTTGACGTGGGCGAGCCCGCCCTTCATCCAGCCGCAGGTCGCCACCGCGAAATCATAGATACGATTGGTGATACCGGCGGAATTCATCAGATTGCCGGCGAGAATGAAAAACGGCACTGCCAGCAGCGGAAAACTGTCGAGCCCGCCCGCCATCCGGTGCAGGATCACGAAATCGGGAATCCCGGCGATGAAGTGGGTGTAGAGCAGCGACGACAACGCCAGCGCGATGAACACGGGAATTCCGGCCAGCAAGGTTGCAAAGAAAACGAAGATCAGGATTGGCATCGGTCAGCCCGGCTTTCAATCGGCGTGAACTTGATCGGTGACATCGGGCGCCCGCCGCCAGCCATCGCGCGCGTTGTTCCAGACCACCTGGATCTGACGCGCCAGCATCATGAAGCAGCCGAGACCGACGAGGCCGTAGACAAGGCTCATCGGCAGGTCGAACACCGTCATCGGCTGCGAATGCATGCGCTCGACGATTGTCACCGAGAAATACGCCAGCAGGCCCATGAAGCCGAGCGTGACGAAATCGACCAGCGCCAGTAACGCAGCCCGAACCGGTCCCGGGCCCATCAGGTTGGACACCAGTTCGACGGCGATATGCGCCTTCTTGCGCGTCACCACCGCGCCGCCGATGAACGCCAGCGACATCAAGCCGTAGCGTGCGATCTCCTCGGTCCAGGCCAGGCTGTCGTTAAGGATATAGCGGGTGAAGAACTGCAGGAAGACGATGAGGGCGAGCGCCCAGAACAACACGAATGCGATCCAGTCCTCCGGATGATGCTCGATCACGACCTCTTCGTCCTCGACGACGATCAGGTGGACATCGTCGGACGGCGCGGCGTTGGTGGATTTTGGAATCGTGTTCATGGCGGGATGTCTCAGAAATTAAAGAGCGTCGTCCACGCGAAAGCGGGGACCCATACTCCGCGGGGCCTGTGGCGACAAAAGGTGTCTGACACAACGTCAAAACGAAAGGACACGGCGTATGGGTCCCGGCGTTCGCCGGGACGGCGTGTTGATGTATGGCGCTATGCTTTACTTCAGCGCCTGAAACTCATCGTATTGCGCCTGGCTCCAGCCGGCACCGGCGGACGCGTCGTTGTGCAGCGGGATCGCCGCCTTGCGGAAGGCTTCACGATCGACCGTGACCACGGTCTTGCCGAGCTTGCGCAGCTCGTCCGCGATCTTCTGCTCGGATTCTCGAATCTGATCCGACGATTTGGCCGCCGCCTGCACCAGCACCTCGTCGAACACCTTCTTGTCGGCGTCCGACAGCTTCGACCAGACATGCGTGCCCGTGATGGTCAAGAGCGATTCGATGATGTGGCCGGTTAGCATGACGTGGCTCTGCACCTCGTAGAACTTCTTGGCCATGATGGTCGGCAGCGGGTTCTCCTGGCCGTCGACGGTGCCCTGCTGCAGCGCCAGGTACACTTCGGCGAAGGCGATCGGCGTGGCGTTGGCGCCGACCGATTTCGCCAGCATCAGATAGAGCGGCGCCGGCGGCACCCGCAGCTTCATGCCCTTCATGTCCTCGGGCTTCTTGATTTCCTTGTTGGCGGTGACCATGCGCTCGCCGTAATAGGTCAGCGCGACGATCTTGTGCTTGGTCTTGTCCTCGTAGCCCTTGGCGATATCGCGGAACAGCTTGCCGTCGCGATAGGCCTTCCAGTGATTGAAATCGCGCACCATGAACGGCGCGCCGGAGATCGCCAGCGGCTTGTGAATCGAGCCGGCGAACGAGGTGCCGGTGTAGATCATGTCAACGGTGCCGAGGCCGAGACCCTCGTTGATCTGGTTCTCGTTGCCCAGCTGGGATGCCGGAAACACCGCGATTTCATACCGGCCGGAGGTGCGCTTCTTGATTTCCTCGGCGGCCCACAGGGCCTGGGTATGATAGGGCTCGGCGACTTCGTAGACATGCGCCCATTTCAGCTTGGTCTGGGCCGAAGCCGGACCCGCGATGCCTGCTGCGATGATGAATGCCGTCGACAATGCTGCACGGCGTGTCCACACGGACATGGTTCGCTCCCTTGAAATTATTACCTGGGGCCTCGTTGACGGGCCCTCGTTCGACAACGTCGCCGATATGAAGTGCGGATGCAAGTGGCGGCAATGCCAACTTAAGTCAGGGCCGCCTTCAGATCGAAGCTCAAGTCCGTCGCCTGTTCCGGTTCAATCGAGCGGTTCAACGCCAGGATACGGCGTCCGAACACGTGATCCGACGCGCGGTTGATGGACTCGACGCCGACCAGCTGCCCGGATTTATAGCAGAAGGCCGAGAACGATCGCTGCGCCGGGTCGCCGCGCACGACGACACGATCGTAGCCGGTGGTCAGGCCGGCAATCTGCAGCTTGTCGTCGCCCTGGTCGCTCCAGAACCACGGCTGACCGTCATAGGTTCTGGCGTCGCCGGTCAGCCGCGCCGCCACGCAGCGCGCCTGATCGGTAGCGTTCTGCACCGACTCCAGCCGCAGCGAGGCGCCGAAGCGCGGGCTTGCGAACAGCGCACAGTCGCCGATCGCCGAGATGTCGGGATCCGACGTCAGCAGTTGCTCGTCGACGATAATGCCCGACGCCACATTCAGGCCGGCTTCACCCGCCAGTTCGACATTGGGCAGGACACCGACGCCAACCACGACCAGATCTGCCGGGATATGACGGCCATCGCTGAGGCTGACCCCGGTGACGCGGCCCTCGCTCCCCTCGACGGCGGTCGCCTGCACGCCTAGATGGATGCGGATACCGGCTGCGGTGTGCCTTTGTTGAAAATACTCCGAGATCTCCGCGGTCACCGCGCGCGCCATGACGCGGGCGCCGAGTTCGATCACATCGACCTCGAGGCCCTTGGCCCGCGCGGTGGCGGCGAATTCCAGCCCGATGAAGCCGGCGCCGATCACGACGACGCGCTGCCCCGGTACGATCCGCGTGCGCAACGCCTCGCTTTCATCGAGCGTCCGCAAATAACGCACGTCTTCGAGACCGGCGTTGGGAATATCGAGCAGGCGATTGCGCGCGCCGGTCGCCAGAACCAGGTGCCAGTAATCGAGCGAGGCGCCCGATGCGAGTTTGAGCTTTCGCGCGCCGCGATCGATCGAGGCGGCGTGATCGGCTGTCAGCTCGATGGTTTGATCGCGGTAGAATTTGTCCGGCCGGAACATCAGGCTGTCCGGCCGGCCCTCGCCTTTGAGATAGGCCTTCGACAGCGGCGGCCGCTGATACGGCAGATGGGCTTCATCGTTGAGCAGACAGACGCGCCCGGCAAAGCCATGCTGGCGCAACGACGCCGCGACCTGAAAGCCGGCGTGGCCGGCGCCGACAATGACGACCGTTCCCGGCGTCATCGGGACAGCCCAACTGGAAGGGCACAGGGATTACCCATGTCATCTCCTGAATATCAGCCGATTTTGTGCTTGCCCATCTCATCCCGAGTGGTGGCGCTCGTGGCCGCAGCTTGCAGGATGGGGCATCGCTCGACCTCATGGCTCGTGCATGAGGGCTGGGGCCAAGCCTTGATACCGAGCCTCGCAGAGTTCGCCGGGATTGTCACCTGTCCCCTTCTGCGATTTAAATGCCGGCGCGCCCTTAAACCCCAGAGGTCCCCAGCAATGCCGACACCCGATCCGGCTACCGCCTCCCTGCCTGACGATCCGGCGCTGCTTGAAGTCGACGGCCCGATCGCCACCATCACGCTCAACCGGCCCGGCGCCTTCAACTCGATCGACCTTTCGATCGCGAAAAAACTCGAACAGCTCGGCGCCGCGGTCGAGGCCAATGACGACATCCGGGTGCTGGTGATCGAGGGCGAAGGCCGCGCCTTCAGCGCCGGCGGCGATTTGCAGACCATCGGGGCCGCCGCCGAGGCCGACACCATCGCGCCCGTGGTCGGCGAACTGCTGAAGCACTATCACGCCTTCATCGAGACCGTCAGGCGGATGCCCAAGATCGTGCTGTCGAGCGTCCACGGCTCCGCGGCCGGCGCCGGCATGGGCCTCGCCTTTGTCGCCGACCTTTGTATCGCCGCCGACACCGCCCGCTTCACGCCGGCCTATGCCAAGATCGGCGTATCGCCGGATGGCGGCAGTACCGTCGGCATGGTCGGCACCGTCGGCGTCCGCCGCGCCTTGCAGATATTTCTCAGTGAGGACAGCTTCTCCGCGCAGCAGGCCTATGACTGGGGTCTGGTCGCCAAAGTCGTGCCGGTGGCCGAACTGAAAGCGGAGACGCGAAAATTCGCGGAGCGGCTGGCGCAGAACCCACCGGCCGCCATCGCGGGCACCAAGTCGCTGGTCTACCAGGCCGCGGTCACCCCGACCAAACAGCAACTGGACGCCGAGGAAACCAAGATCATCGACGCCATGCAAACGGACGATTTTCGCGTGGCGGTGAAGCGGTTCACGAGCAAGGGGAAGACGTGAATCAGGGCGCAGCGCCGTCGCGCTCATTTCTCTGCGTCCGCCATGGCGTTACCGACTGGAACCGGCAGGGCCGATTTCAGGGCCTGACCGATATTCCGCTCAATGACGAAGGCATTTCACAGGCGAAGGCGGCCGCCCGCCAGCTCCGCGACGTTCGGTTGGATTACGTCGTCAGCAGCCCGCTGATCCGTGCGGTGAAGACCGCCGAAATCATTGCCGCAGCGTCGGGCAAATCGGTCACGGTCGACGCCGGTCTGATCGAATGCGATTTCGGCAGCTTCGAGGGGCGCCCGATATCCGAGGTGATGGACGAACACGGCATCAGCGCGGTGGAAGCGCTTGCCACCATCCTTCCCGAGGACGGCGAGCCGTGGGCGTCCGTCTCCAGGCGCTCCCTGAGTTGTGTCGGCCAATGGCTCGACCGCCATCCGCAGGCCACCATGCTGTTCGTCTGCCATGACGCGGTCATGCAGTCGATGTCGGAAGCATTGTGCAAGAAGTGGTTCAACAACCGTCACGGCACGCCGTTCAGGTTCGTGTTGGCGGGCGAGGCGTGGACGCTCGAGGAAGTACAATAGCTCCGCCTAATCCTTCCCCGTGCCGCGCATGAAATCGAAATCGCAGCCTTCGTCGGCCTGCAGGATGGTCTCGTTGAACAGATGCGCGTAGCCGCGCCTGGCCCAGTCCGGCTTGGTTGCGGGCGCCAGCGCGGCCTGCCGCTTGGCAAGCTCGGCGGCGTCGACCAGAAGATCGATGCTGCGCTTTGCGACGTCGAGCCGGATCATGTCGCCGTTTCGCACCAGTGCCAGCGGGCCGCCGACAGCGGATTCCGGCGTGATGTGCAGCACGATGGTGCCGAACGCGGTGCCGCTCATCCGCGCATCGGAAATCCGCACCATGTCCTTGACCCCGGTGCGCGCGAGCTTCTTCGGGATCGGCAGATAGCCCGCTTCAGGCATGCCCGGCGCGCCCTTGGGGCCAGCATTGCGCAGCACCAGCACGTCGTCGGCGTTGACGTCGAGATCGGGATCGTCGACCCGCAGTGTCATGTCTTCGACGGATTCGAACACCACCGCACGGCCGGTATGCTGCAGCAGCTTCGGACTTGCCGCCGAATGCTTGATCACGGCGCCGCGCGGCGCCAGATTACCATGCAGCACGGCCATCGCGCCTTCCGGCTTGATCGGACTTTCGCGCGGGCGGATGACGTCCTGTCCCGGCACCTCTTCGGCGGCGGCGACAACATCGCGCAAGGTCGCGCCGGTGATGGTTTTGGCATCGAGGTCGATGAGATCGCCGAGTTGCGCCATCAGTTTCGGCAGACCGCCGGCATGATGGAAATGCTCCATGTAGTGATCGCCCGACGGTTTCAGGTCGATCAGAACCGGCACCTCGCGGCCGAGTTCGTCAAAACCCTCGAGATCGATGCGATGCTCGGTGCGGTTGGCGATCGCGGTGAGATGGATCAGGCCGTTGGTCGACCCACCAATGGCCTGCAGTACCACCTGCGCATTGCGGAACGATGCCTTGGTCAAGAACTCACTGGGTTTTGGTCCCTTCGCCTTTGCCATCTCGGCCGCCACCTTGCCGCTGGCCTCGGCGGAACGGAAGCGCTCGGCATGCGGCGCCGGGATCGTCGCGCTCATCGGCAGCGACAGGCCCATGGCTTCGGTGATGCAGGCCATGGTGGAGGCGGTGCCCATCACCATGCAGGTGCCAACCGACGGCGCGAGCCGGCCGTTGACGGCCTCGATCTCGACATCGTCGATTTCGCCGGCGCGGTATTTGCCCCACAGCCGCCGGCAATCGGTGCAGGCGCCCAGCACCTCGCCCTTGTGATGCCCGACCACCATCGGCCCGACCGGAATGACGACGGTCGGCAAATCCGCGCTGAGCGCGGCCATGATCTGCGCCGGCAAGGTCTTGTCGCAGCCGCCGATCACGACCACGGAATCCATCGGCTGGGCGCGGATCATCTCCTCAGTATCCATCGCCATCAGATTGCGCAGATACATCGAGGTCGGATGCGCAAAACTCTCGGCGATCGAGATGGTCGGAAACACCATCGGC
>JBKJUA010000208.1:0-7440 GCA_046590305.1 Bradyrhizobium sp. | reverse complement strand
GCCCGACGACCACCATTTGCGGCCGTTGATGACATAGTGATCGCCATCGCGCGTGATCGAGGTTTCGATGTTGGTGGCGTCCGACGAGGCGACCGCGGGTTCGGTCATCAGGAAGGCAGAGCGGATCTCGCCGTTCATCAGCGGCTTCAGCCATTTGCGCTTCTGCTCCTTGCTGGCATAGCGCATGAACACTTCCATGTTGCCGGTATCCGGCGCCGAGCAGTTGAAGACTTCGGAGGCAAAGCCGATATGGCCCATTTCCTCGGCCAGCGGCGCGTATTCCAGATTGCTCAATCCCGCGCCGCGGAATTCATCGTCCTCATGCGAGGACGGCGGCATGAACATGTTCCAGAGGCCCTCGGCCCTGGCCTTCTTCTTGAGGTCTTCGAGGACCGGGATCACCTTCCAGCGGCTGCCCTCGGCGTCCTGCTGCTTGTAGATCGGCACCGCGGGCCGGACATGTTTGGTCATGAACGACTGCACGCGATTGAGCCAATCCTTCTGGCGATCCGACATATTGAAGTCCATGGGGCGTTCCTCACCTGGTGAAATTGTTGGGCGCACTGTCTGCCCGCCATTCGCCGGCCGCAAGGCGATTTTACACCGTCGCGACGGCTGACGGCCGCAGCGGACCGCATTCGAATGCCAACCATTACGAACAATGATTGACATTCCCGGCCCTTCAAACGATAGTTTCATACAAGTGTTTGAAATGCAACCGGCCAGATCGGCCCTGCATGGGAGCCATGACATGGCGTCGGATCACACCAGGAGCGCAATTCTCAACGCCGCCGAACGGCTTTATGCCGATCGCGGCTTCGGCGACGTCACGCTGCGCGACATCGTCGCCACGGCGAACGTCAATCTCGCGGCGGTAAACTATCATTTCGGTTCCAAGGACGAACTGATCGCCGAACTGTTCGTCACCCGCAGCCTTGCCACCAACCGCGAGCGGCTCAATGAACTGAGGGCCGCCGAAGAAGCCGGCGGCGGCCGCGCCGACATCGACGCGATCTTCCGCGCGCTGGTGGGACCGACGCTGCGCGGCTGTCTCGGTCCGACAAGCGAGGGCTCGACCGCGGCGCGTTTCATGATCCGCGCCTCGATCGAATCGGTGCCGCCGATCCGCCGCATCAAGAACCGCGAAGTCGACCACTTACGGAAATTCGCCGCCGCGATGCGGCGCTCCCTGCCCGGCCGCGCCGAGGCCGATCTGTATTGGGGTCTGCACTTTGCGCTGGCGATGGCGCACCACACCATCCGCGAACGGGAGCGACTGACAAAACTGTCGGAGGGATTGTGCGACCTCGACGACGTGCAAGGGATCGTCGAGCGCGTGGTCGCGGTATCGGTGATGGCGCTGACGGGAAGCGGGACCCGGACCGCCGAGAAACCGGGCGCGCAGCGGGCTCGCCAAAGCTCCTGACCGCCAGCCGCGGCGCAGCCGGGATGGCTATCGCTTGCAGGACCATGCGGCTACAAGGACGCCGTGCGGCGCTCAGGTCCGGAACGTCCGCCTACGACACGCGCGAGGGGAAAGGCTGCCGGTGTCCATTTTGCAAGCCTGGTTTGCCACCGAGAGCCTCCGGTTTCGAATCCGGGCGCTGAAGGCGCGGCTGCGCGATCAAAGGGCCGAGTTCGACGCGATCGGGCAACACCTGCGGCCTGGCGACATCGCCTGCGACATCGGCGCCAACAAGGGCAGCTTCATTTACTGGCTGTCGCGCTGGTGCCGGAACGGCCGCGTGATCGCGTTCGAGCCGCAACCGGAATTGGCCCGCGGACTTGTCGACGTCTGCAGCGCCATCAGGCTTGATAACGTGACGATCGAGGAAAAAGCGGTCTATTCGCATTCGGGCCGGAAGGACCTGTTCGTGCCATCAGGCCATCAACCCGGGGCGTCGCTTCATTCCATCGCGTTGGGGACGGAGAGTTTTGTCACGCTGTCGGTGCCGCTGGTCTCGCTGGACGATTATTTCGGCGAGCACGACAGGGTCAGGCTGCTCAAGATCGACGCCGAGGGCGCCGAATTCGAGATCATGAAAGGCGCCGAGCGTATCCTGCGGCAACACGCGCCATTGCTGGTGTTCGAATGCGAGAACCGTCACCTCGCGCCATCAGGCAATGTCCGCGATGTGTTTTCCTATCTCGAAGGCCTCGGCTATCAGGGCAGCTTCGTCCGCCGCAACCGGATCGTTCCGATTTCGCAATTCGACGCCGCCGTGCATCAGAACCAGCACGGCGAATGGTTCTGGAAGAGCAAGGGCTACTGCAACAATTTTATCTTTCGCCATGCGCGCGGCGCTTGATTGACGACGATTGCTCGCACTCCATCACCGCCACGCGATCGATCTCTCCCATCCATTCCGACACACTGAGAAAAATGCGCGCCGGCGGATCGACCGGGAAGTGGCAGGCGTAGATCGCGTTTACCACAAGGAAGTGTGTTGCCGAGGCGCAGTAGATAATTGCACTTCAAGACATTCAGCAGGCTCGTGCCGACTACCTCCAGGCACGGCTTCATCTGTTCGAGCTCCATCTCGGTTTGCCGCTCCACCGGGTCGGACGGACCTCAACGTCTCGGGATCAAACGGCGGAGACCCCGACACGAAGACCATCTTGTTGGCACGCATCAACCGGCGAACGGCATGGCGCCGTGAGCTACGGTCGGTAATCGGCGCATGATAGGAGGAACCCTTTCCAAATATGCGAGTTGTCTGACGTTGACCGCCGTCACCCGCACGCTTGCTTGAAACGAGAGTTACGTTGATCCGCCAACCCTTCAAAGCGCGCAATTCTGAAGAACTCATAGCGCTGCTCGGCGCAGTCGCGACTGCGGTTCTTGCCTTTGTGATCGTTGCGACACTCTATTTTGGTCGCGAAATCCTGGTCCCCATAGCACTTGCCATTCTTTTGAGTTTCGTTCTAGCGCCGCTTGTCGGAGTATTGCAGCGAATAATGGTGCCGCGGGGCTTGGCGGTTGTGGGCGTCGTCGTGATTGCGTTTGCAATGATCTTCGCGACAGGAAGCCTTCTTGCCACTCAGCTGACGCAGCTAGCCGGTGACCTTCCGCGTTACCAATCGACCATCAGTGACAAAATCCAGTCTTTCCGGGAGACAACGGCTAGCCGGGGTACATTGGAACGCGCATCGGGGATGCTCAAGGACCTAAGTAAAGAGCTAGACAAACCGAAAGACGCGCCATCAGCGCTCAGTCTCGCGACCCCAACGCTCACTCCTGTTCCGGTGGAGGTACGTTTACCTGATCCAGGTGCACTTGAAAGTTTGCAAAGCCTGATTTCTCCCCTTCTTCATCCGCTTGCCACGACTGGCATCATCATCATTTTTGTCATTTTCATTCTACTTCAGCGTGAAGATCTGCGTAACCGATTGATACGGCTGGCTGGCTCACATGACCTCCAGAGAACAACGGCTGCTCTTGATGATGCCGCGAGACGCCTCAGCCGGCTCTTCCTTATTCAGCTCCTTTTGAACGGAACATTTGGCCTGGTCATTGGAATAGGTCTCTGGCTTATCGGAATTCCAAGCGCCATCCTGTGGGGCATCCTAGCGGGCGTGCTCCGTTTTGTCCCCTACATTGGTGCGGTCATTTCTGCCGCTTTCCCACTCGCGCTGTCGGTTGCGGTCGATCCCACCTGGACCATGCTCCTCTGGACTCTCGTACTGTTTCTCGTCGTTGAGCCGATCTTGGGGCATGTGATCGAACCCATGGTGTACGGGCACAGCACGGGTTTATCGCCCGTCGCCGTCGTTGCGGCTGCTACCTTCTGGACCGCGCTGTGGGGGCCGATTGGGCTGGTGTTAGCCACGCCCCTGACGGTTTGCCTCGTTGTACTTGGGCGTCATGTTGAACGACTGGAATTTCTGGATGTAATGTTTGGCGACCGTCCTGCGCTGTCGCCCCCCGAGATATTCTATCAGCGTATGCTGGCCGGTGATCCGACAGAAGCTGCCGAAAAGGCCGAAGAATTTTTGAAGGAGCGGTCTCTCTCGTCCTACTATGATGAAGTCGCCCTGAAAGGGTTGCAGCTTGCTCAAGTTGATGCTGAACGTGGTGTTTTGGACAGCGAGCGAACGAACAAGATCAAGGACGCGGTAAGCGAATTCGTCAACAACCTCTCCGATCACGACGACCGCCAGCCGCCCAAGAGCCATTCTACCATCGACGCCGAAGCAACATCGGCGGTAGAGAGCGTGACAGACCACTCTACCTATGACGATTTACCCGTGCTGAACAAGGACGCCCTGCCTCCCGAATGGCTCGGCGAACACCCCGTCCTCTGCGTAGCCGGTCGCAGCTCGATCGATGAAGCAGCCGCGATCATGCTGGGGCAGCTCACGACCGCTCACGGCCTCTCAGCACGCGTGGAGGGCGCCGAGGCCCTTTCGGTCGCCAATGTGTTCCGTCTTGAAACTACCGGCGTTGCGATCGCTTGCTTGATTTATCTGGATGCGAACGGTCCGGCGCATATGCGCTACTCCGTGCAACGCCTTCGCCGTAAATTGCCAAAAGGTAAAATTATTCTCTGTTGTTTGATGAAGGATATGGAGCACTCCCGGTTGGAACAATTCCGGGAGGCAGCAAAAGCGGACTTGGCGGCCGCTAGTTTGGGTGAGGCGGTTCAATTGTGTATCGCGGCAACAGGATCTGAATTTCCGGTCAGTACACTGCCGGCAGAAGTCCCTGCGATGACGGCGTGATCGGGCTGACCCCCCGGCCTTCTGGATTCCCCGACCGACCGGTTTCGACAGGGATCGGTAAGCAAACGCGGATTTGCTTCCACCGCAAACGCCAGCCCCTCCATCAAGAACGGTGATGAGACTTTTAAATTGACCTCAATCTGCATACGCGCCAATTGGCGCCAGACTTGGCCTGACAGGACGAACTATGTGGAGCGCAGGTCGGACGGCAAAAAAGGTGCTCAGGCAACCCGGCGCCTTTGCGCTTGCAGTTATCAAGCAGTTTCGAGCCAATCAGGGTGTTTTGCTGGCAGGAGCCGTCGCTTATTACACGCTACTATCCCTGGTTCCTCTGCTTATTCTCATTCTGATGGCGCTCTCTCATCTTGTCCCGGAGGATCGACTCCTCCTTACCCTAGGAGAGTATCTCGAATTCGTCGTCCCCGGACAATCAACTGCGTTGGTCGAGGAAATCCGGACCTTCCTCGCTCAGAAACAGGTCGTCGGAAGCTTTCTACTCGTTACCATGCTTTTTTTTAGCGCCTTGGCGTTCACAATTCTCGAGAATGCAATGTCGGTGATATTTTATCACCGCGTCAAAATCAAGCGACGACACTTTCTGGTGTCCGCCGTCATGCCCTACATCTTCATCGTGTTTCTCGGTGTCGGACTATTGATCGTCACCGTTCTTTCGGGAGTGCTGCAGTCGATCGGATCCCAAAGCATCATAATTCTAGGCCAGTCACGCTCGTTGGATCAGATTTCCATCTTTCTTCTCTATCTACTCGGAGTCACCGGTGAGTTGCTGTTGCTCAGTGCAATCTATTTCGTCATGCCCGTAGGGCGACTATCCTTACGGCACGCTCTGATCGGCGGGACGACGGCCACCGTACTCTGGGAAATGATGCGCCACATTCTTGCCTGGTATTACACGACAATGTCCCAAATCCAGCTGGTTTACGGCACGCTCACTACGTCGGTCGCGGTGTTGTTGAGCGTCGAGATCGGCGCTTTGGTCTTGCTGGTCGGAGCCCAGGTGATTGCGGAGTACGAGCGCATTAGCCGCGAACCTATCGAAACGTCAGACCAACCAATGAAACTTGAAAGCTCCGGCTGAACGCAAGCGGCGCCCCTTTCGGGAATCGCCTAGACGATCTTCCGTTGCTTCAACTCGCCCAGCTTTGTCTCGTCATAGCCGATCGTCGCCAGCACATCCTTCGTATCCGCGCCCAACAGCGGCGGCGCGCGATAGTCCTTCACCGGGGTACCGGAGAACGTGATGGCGTTGCGGATCAGCGACAGCGATGGCTCGAAGGGATGGTCGACCTTGATCTGCATGCCGCGGGACTGGACGTGCGGATCGGCGAACACCTGCGCAAAATCGTTGATCGGCCCGCAGGGAACGCCGGCTTTCGCCAGTTCGTCGAGCCAGTGCGCCACCGGCTGCTTCAGGAACAGGCCGGCAAAGATCGCCATGATCTCCTTGCCGTGCACGACGCGGTCGTTGTTCTTCACGAACCTCGGATCGGTCGCGAGCTCGGGCTGGCCGAGCACGGCGCAGGTGCGCGCGAACTGGCCGTCATTGCCGACCACCAGCATCAGTTCACCGTCGGTGCAGCGGAACACGCCCGCCGGCATGCCGCCATTGCCCCAGGTGCCGCGTCGCGGCGGGGTCTGGCCGTTGACGAGGAAGATCTGCGCGTAGTGCGACAGCGAGGCGATCACGGTGTCGAACAGGCAGACATCGACATGCTGCCCCGCCCCGCCATTGGCCTTGCGGTGATAGAGGGCTGCGAGAATGCCGATCGATGAGTTCATGCCGGTCATGTAATCGACGATGGAGGGGCCGACTTTCATCGGTCCCTCGCCGGGCTCGCCGTCGAGATGCCCGGTGACGCTCATCAAGCCGCCCATCGCCTGCAGGATCGCGTCGTAACCGGCGCGCGGCGCGTAAGGTCCGGTCTGGCCGAAGCCGGTCACCGAGCAATAGACGATGCCGGGGTTGACCGCCTTGATCGATTCATAGTCCAGCCGGTAGCGCTTGAGATCGCCGACCTTGTAGTTCTCCATCATGACGTCGCAGGATTTTGCCAGTTCGCGGACGATGTCCTGGCCTTCCGGCGCCGCGATGTTGACGGTAACCGATTTCTTGTTGCGGTTGGCGCATAGATAGAACGAGTTGTTGTTGTTTGCCTTGCCGTCGGGATCGCTGAGGTAGGGCGGGCCGAAGGCGCGCGCATCGTCGCCGCCGCCCGGCCGCTCGATCTTGATCACCTCGGCACCGAGATCGCCCAGCATCTGCGCCGACAGCGGCCCCGCCAGCACGCGCGTCAGATCGAGAATTTTGATGCCTTGAAGGGGCAGAGCCGACATAGGGATTCCTCCGAAGTTTTGGTCTTGTCGCGCGGGGGGGCATGGGCCCGGCGAAATGTGGATCAGCGGATACACCATTTTTCGCCCGTCGAGCACTGCGCTCAGGGCATGAAGCTATCTGTTATCGACACGGTGTCGGCCATCACTCGCCGACCCTGGCCCGAGGTCGCCGGCGATACCGAAGACGATGCCCCGTCCAGCTCGATCAGGAGCCACGCTCCGCTCGACAATCGAGCGATGCTCGATGGGTGGCGGCGGCGGCGGTGGAGGTGGCGGCCGGTAAGCACCACCGTTTCGCAGATATTGCGGAGCGCCGCCGGAATGACCCCGGCGGCATTCGGCATGGCGTGGCGACCGTAGCGTCTG